>JBGTFV010000103.1:0-27463 GCA_041747095.1 Parvularculaceae bacterium | reverse complement strand
GGCTCTGGCGCTGCGGTGGCAGGCGCTTGAGCGAGCGGCGCCGTCGGTCGCGGCGCGCCCTCATTTCGAACGGCATCGTTCAAAAGGAAGAACAATGCTGCGCCCGCGAGGACGATGGCGATGACCAGAGCTGCCGCGACCGTGCGCGACTTGAGCAGCCGCCCTGTGGGCGGTTGCCCCGCTTCCTCCTCGGCCTCTTGCGACAATGGATAGGCTGGGGCGGCGGCGCGTTCGACCGCCGGCTCACGCTTTCCCAGCGCGCGAACGCCTGCCCTCGCGCGATCAAAGGCGACGCCGAGCAAGCCAAGGCCGGTGGAGGGGGCTACGGTCGTTTTCTGCTGGGGCTCCGAAACAGCTTCTGCGAGATTCGCCGTGCTGTTGTCTGCGCTGGGGGTGACGCCGCTCGCCGTTCCTTCGGCCAGCGCACGTTGGCGACGCAATCGCGCAGCCAAAATTGCCTTCTGCCGGGGACTAAGACGTCGTTTGCCTGGCTCCGAGGCGTCCGCCCCGGCGTTGACTGCATCGCGGGCGAGTCGTCGCGCGGACTTGAGGAAGTCTTCGGCGCCCGCTTCACTCGCGGATTGCTGAGGCGCTTCGGTTGTTCGCGACGCGGCGCGGCGCCCGAACGGCCCGGGCGGGTCGTCCGACTCTTCATCATCGTCAGCGCCAGCACCGCCATCATCGTCCGGATCGGGTCCAAACAGCGATATGCGCAAGTCATTGTCAGGGCGTTTATCGTCTGCTTCAAACTCTGTCAGACTTTCGCGATCGGATTGATTCCCGCGCTTTGATTGAAATGCCTGCCCTTTGTCGAACAATGCGCCGGACTGATCGCCATCGAGATCGAAGGTGAACTCGTCGTCAAAAATTGACGCGCTGCGCTCGGGGTTCTTGTTTGTGCTGTAACTGATCGCGCGTTTCGGCGTCGCCTCGGCGTCGAGATCCTCGGCGTCGAAGTCATTGTCCGCGTCGTCGAGATCGATTGCGGCCAGCGCTTCATCGATATCTTCATCAAGTGCCGAGAGGCGAGCGTAGTCGCCAGACGCCGCTGTTGCGTTCGGCGGAGCGGCGCCCGAACCAGATGGCGTGCGGCTATCATCCCATGCGTCCGGCGAAGAGGCCGACGGCGGTTTTGTGGGAGACGCTGGCCGCGCGTCGATCGGTCCTCCAATCCGTTCGACCAGTCCGTCGAGAGATTGTTGCACGCGTGCGATTTGCTCTTCCGTGCGGCGCGCGGCTTCAGCGACAGCCGCATCGATGTCCTGCCGCGTTACGGCTGAGCCGCTCTTTTCAAATTCCGCGCGAAGCTCAGCGATCTTCTCTGAAACTTTCTCGACGCCTTCCGCGCTTCGGCGCTCGGCAGCGTCGATTTGCTCGGCAATGCGCGACATCGTCGCCTCAAGCGTGCGGATTTGATCTCCGCCTCGCTTGATTTCATCGCCGAGGATGCGCAAGCGAACGCCAGTACGCTCCACAAATTCCGGATCAACCGATCGTGCGGCCTCCTCATGGATACGCGAAGCCTCGGAAGCGATGCGTTCGGCGCGTCCAACTCGCGCCGCCATTCCCTCGACGGCATCCTTAAGGAAACCAATCGCCGACGCCGACTCATCCCCATCGCCTGGCGCGCGGGACTCCAACCTAGCTGCAAAATCCTGCAAGCGCTGCTCGATGCCATCAATTCGATTGAGCGAGGCCCGCTGGGTGGCGTCAAACTGCACTGCGACCTGGGCGACGGCGCGCTCCAACGCCTTCAACGTCTCGATACGCTGGCGGTCGCCGGATTTGGCCTCTAACGCCTCGATCCGCGCGACGAGTTCGGAAGGGGCGCCTGTTCCGCCATTCTCCGAGGGTCGCGTGCGCTCGAGGCGCTGGACGCGCTCGACGACGCCGCCAAACGTGCGCGCGAGGTCGTCAACAGCAGAGGCGCTTTTCGCCTCTGCGGATGTAACCCGGCGACTGAGATGCTCGATAGCGGCGACCAGATCCTGGGCGCGGAGGCCTTCAATCGCGCCTTGCGAGGCCGGCGCGTCGGCTTCCGGATCGCCGGCTGAATAGATAATCTGGCTCAGCCACTCGCCGACGGTCATGCCTTCGCGTCGCGCGGCTTCTTTGGCTGTCTCGCGCGCGTCGCGCTCGATGCCCTTAACGCTCCAGGGCGCATTTGATTTCATGGCGTCATCCAGCCTGCTTGTCCGTGACTTCTGGTCGACCTGGTCCCGATCGTCGTCCCCAATGGTCCGCATGATCGAGGCGCGCCGCCGACGCCGCCGCAGACTCTCAAGCAATTTTGGCTAAGCTGCTTCGCCCCGACCGCAAAGGGTAAATTCTGCGTTAATCGAAGCAAGCCCTTGTTTGGCAAGCGCCGATCCCGTGCGCCCTTTAACGTGACCGCTGCGCCCTCCCGTCGCGGTTCCCTTAGGCGTCAAGGCCGATTATCCTCGTAAGTAACGACCGGGAATTCGTTATCGCGCATCCCGCCGCGAACCGATCTCCGGCGCTGAGGGAGCTCCCAATGACCGTTTTCAATGCGCCAGTAAAAGACATGCAGTTCGTGCTTCACGATGTCTTGCAAATCTCGAAATATTCGAATCTGCCGGGTTTCGCCGATGCCTCGGAAGACGTCATCAACGCGATCCTCGAAGAAGGCGCCAAACTGGCGAGCAACGTGTTGCATCCGATTAACCGTGCTGGCGACAAGGAGGGGTGCACGCGCCATCCAGACGGATCTGTCTCAACGCCTCCGGGGTTTAAGGAGGCCTACGAGAAGTTCCGCGATGGCGGCTGGCAGTCGCTGTCATTCGATCCAGCCTATGGGGGGCAGGGGCTCCCTTACATCCTCTCCGTCGCCATCAACGAGATGATCTCGGCGGCGAATATGGCGTTTGGCATGTATCCAGGCCTCGCCATGGGGGCAGCCCTCGCGATCCACGCCCATGGCGACGACGCGCAAAAAGAAAAATACCTGCCCAAGATGGTGTCTGGCGAATGGGGCGGCACCATGAACCTCACCGAACCCCATTGCGGCACGGACCTCGGCCTGTTGCGGACCAAAGCCTCCCCTCAAGCCGACGGCTCCTACAAGATCAGCGGCACAAAGATTTTCATCTCGGCCGGCGAACAGGATTTGACTGATAACATCATCCACCTTGTGCTGGCCCGCATTGACGGCGCGCCAGAGGGCGTGAAGGGCATTTCGCTATTTATCGTCCCGAAATACCTGATCAACGAGGACGGCTCGCTCGGCGCGCGCAACGGGGTCATGTGCGGCTCGATCGAAGAGAAGATGGGCATCCACGGCAACTCCACCTGCGTCATGAATTATGACGACGCGACTGGATACCTCCTCGGCGAACCGCATAAGGGCCTCAGGGCCATGTTCACGATGATGAACGAAGCTCGCCTCGGCGTTGGCCTTCAGGGGCTCGCAATATCGGAAGTCGCCTATCAAAATGGCGCCGCATATGCGCGTGACCGCGTACAGGGCCGATCGCTCACTGGCGTCAAGGCCCCCGAGAAAGCGGCCGATCCGATCATTGTTCACCCGGATGTTCGCCGTATGCTGATGGACCAGCGCGCCTTCACTGAGGGCGGCCGGGCGTGGATGTACTGGACTGCGCTGCACGCCGACCTGCATCACAAGTCCGAAGACGAGGCGACCCGCGTGAAGGCCGACGATTACATGGGCCTCATGACGCCGGTGCTAAAAGCCTACCTGACCGAAAAAGGGTACTGGCACGCGACCAACGCCCAGCAGGTCTTAGGAGGCCACGGCTACATTCAAGAATGGGGCATGGAGCAATTCGTACGCGACGCCCGGATCGCCATGATCTACGAGGGCGCGAACGGCATCCAGGCGCTCGATCTCGTGGGGCGCAAACTAATGAAAGACGGCGGGCGCGCCTGGCAGACATGGTTTTCCGAGATCGACGATTTCATTCGGGACAATCAGGGCAATGATGAACTGTCGCCCTATCTTGACGGTCTCGCCTCGTCGAAAGCGGATCTTGAGGACGCGACGCAATGGATGGCGGCGAATGCGCTGTCGAACTTCGACAATGCGGGCGCGGGGTCGATGGACTACCTCCACATGTTCGGGCTCGTCGCCCTTGCCCATGGGTGGGCGCAAATGGCCAAGGTTGCGATCGAGCGTAAGGCCTCAGGTTCGAAGGACACGTTCTTCGCGAACAAGCTCATCACTGGACGGTATTTCCTTGAGCGGCTGCTTCCCGACACCAAGGCGCATCTCGCCAAGCTCAAGAGCGGCGCAGCAAGCATGATGGCTCTCCCGGCCGAGGCTTTCTAAGAGGCGACAGGCGCACCGCCAGATAAGAAAACGACCGTCAACATTGCTGTTGGCGGTCGCTTTTATTTCAGATGGTTCGCGTCAGGCGAAAGCGACGGCGCCCCGATTGCCGAACGTGGGCAGAAGCGGCAGCGCTGCGTTTAACTCGCCCTCATTAAGGCCAAACCAGCGTCCCAGCGTCGCCGCATACTGTTCGACGGGCGTCGTCGGGATGAGGCGTCCATTGCCGGCATCCTGACTGTGGCCAAGATCGTATGGCGCCGGATCGCCAAAAATCCGCCGCCCGTTCAGACCGCCGCCAATGACAAAATGATGTCCGCCCCAGCCATGATCGGTGCCGTCATTATTGATGGTCAGTGTCCGGCCGAAATCGGAGGCGGTAAATAGCGTTACATTCTGCTCAACGCCAAGTTCCTCGGTCGCCTCATAGAATGCTGCAGCGGCGTTGGCGAATTCCGCCATACGCCCCGGGAGTGAACGAGCCTGTGTCGAGTGGGTATCAAATCCGCCAAGCGAGACGATGAACACCTGACGACGCATGCCGAGCGTATTGCGCAGGGCGATGGTTTGGGCGACCGTGCGCAACTGTCGGCCAAGCCCCGTATTGGGGAAGGCGGTCGCCAACTGCGCGGCGCCCGTTCGCGCTGCGGCGAATTGATCGTTGGCCCCGATCGCGCGCGTTGTAGAGGCGATGATGTCCCGCTCGAAAAGGTTTTGCGTTGCAGGGGCAGGCGCCGTGAAGTGCTCGCGCAGGATCGTCTGGGCGACGGTCGAACGGGATCCTGATCCAAGCAGGCGCGTATCGTTCAGCTCACGGATGCTTGCAGGGATGCCGCTCGAGTCGATCTGATACTGGCGGGCCGTCTCGCCAGACAGAAACACTTCGTTGCCGGTAACGGTGATCGCGGTGTAGATCGAATTGGCATTGGCTTGCGCGCTCAGCATTGCGTCTGCAAACCGGCCGCCCCAGCCATACTGAACGCCTTCTGGCTGAAGCGACATCCAGGTCGATTGCTGGTCGTTGTGGGAAAACAGCCTGCGCGGCGTCTGGACCGTTCGGGCGCGGTATTGTTCACGCGTGATCGGCGCAACGAGCGGGCCGACATTGGCGACGATCGAGGCGGCGCCGCTCTCAAAGAGGCTATGAATAGGCTCCATCTCCTGCGCCAGTGCGAACCGGCGCGTCCCAAACGCGTCTGCGTTTGCAGGCGACAGCGGCAGCAGGCGATTGAGGACGCGGCTGGAGCCGCCTTCCTGCGCTGCGTATCCCGCCATCAGCGCCTGCCGGATTTCAGCATACCGCGTATAGGAGGCCTGATCGAAAGGCAGCAGGACGTCGTGGCAATCGAGCCCGCCTTTGAAGAAGACGCACACCAGCGCCTTGTATCCAGAAGCGTCGGCGGCTCGCCCGGGGAACGTGAGCAAGGTGTTCGTTAGCGTGCCGGTCCCGGCGGCGACCGCCATTGCTCCGGCTGATTTGAGTACTGATCGGCGCGTTGCGTACATGACGGCTCTCCCTAGCGTTGCACGATGTATTCAGGCGCGGTCGTCGCCAGCACGATCGCATTCTGCACCCGCGTCAGCCGGTCAGCGTCGGCTGAGGCTTCGCGAATGGGGATTTCGTTGACGAGCGCAATGATGCGCGCGCGGGTTTCGGGCTTCATTGACCCATATGTCAGGATCAGGTTGAGCCGATCGGCCAAAGCTTCTGGCGTTGCAGCAAGGCCAAGCTCGACCGCATAGTTAGGGTCAAAAGTCGTCGTTGTTGCGTTCGAGCCGTTCCGCGGGGCCTGATCGCGAATGTAACGGCTGATAAAGTTTACATAGGCAAGCGCGCTTGTCTCGTTGACGATCTGAAGTTCGGGGGCCGTTAAGCCCGCCGCGCCCGTTTCAGTTCCGGGGGCGACGAACCCCGGACGGTAGAAGTTGAACACTGAAGCCGCCCGGTAGGGATGTTGGCCGAGCAAAGTGGGCGACCCTGCATTCTGAAGGTAAGACTGAAACTGCGCTGAGGCTTCCGTGACGTTGAACGCCCGCGCCCAATGGGTGAAGCGGATAACCGGCTCGCGCACCTTGCCAAAATCGGCGGCCGTCTGCGCGTCATTGCGCGCCTCAGGGTCAAGAAGAATGGCTGCAATGGTCGCGGTCAGGTCGCCGCGGCGGCTGGCTCCAAAGGAACGCCCGCCGCTCGCCCGGAAAACGCCGTTGGCGTACGCCGTCGCAACGCGCTCTACATATTCAGGGCTCGGATCGCTTGTCACGAACCGTTGGATGAGCTGTCGGGCAATGAAGGGCGGATGGTTCGGGTGATTGACGAGATGGTCCAGTGCGAGATCTATGCTCGCCTCCGCTGTTGTGTTGGCGGGTATGGTCAAGCCAAGGAACGTCTTTTCACCGGTCTCGTGAAAGTTCGCAAAAACCTGAAGCGGCGAATACATAGCGTCTGCAGCTGCGCCGTTACGGAACCCCGTGCCTTTCAGACCAAGGCCGGTGAACACGCGGGCCAGTCCCTGCACGTCGTCATTCGTATAGGTTTCGACCTCACGGCCATTGATTAAACGCGGCTCGCCGTTCGGCTGTAGCTCGACAAGCCCAATCGTGAACAGCTGCATGATCTCGCGGGCGTAGTTCTCGTCCGGCGAACGCCCGGCCGCAGGATTTGCCTTCTCGTTCCGCAAATAAGTTAGCCACGTGGCCATCGCTGGCGAGTAGGTCACTTCTTCCAGAACATCACGGTAATTGCCGAGCGCGCCGCGCGTGAGGATGTCCATGTAGTAAGCCATGGCAAGCGGCTGTCCTGATAGATCAGACCCAGCGCCGTCCGCAACGACCAATATCTGCGACAGGGCAAAAGCCATCCTTTGACGGAGCTGATCCGGGCCAAGGATTATCGCCGCCCAGAGCGAGTTGGACGCAGCATTATCGGAGGGGCGTTCGCCAGTCGGTGCGCTGGCGATCACCGCGTTCAAGTGCAGCGTCGGCGGGACGGAAATCTGATCCTCAAACCAGCGCGCATAATTCGAATTCGTGAGCGACTGAATCTCTGCTTCTGTTTGTCCGAACGTCGCTTGGGTCAGCATTCGCGCTGACGCCGTCGCGCTTGGCGGCGCCTGAAGGATCGCCTCCTCTTCGGACACCTCGGCGCAAGCGGCTAGCGCTAACGCGGCGCCACAGGCCAGAGATATTGCACGGGCTCGGTGCGTCTTGCGAACCAATCCGACGGGATGTTCCTGCGATCCAGATGCCTGCCGCATGATCGATCTCTCCACATAGAACGCGCGAGAGATCTGCACATCCCCCGCGAACATTCTCAGCTTGGTAAGAAAGAGCGGAGAATTCGTGAAACTGGGTGGTTTAAAATGTCGAAAATTATGTGAGATGTGGGACGCGCATTGTCCGCTTATTGAGCAAAGGCAGGCAACGGGACGCGATGTTTGATTAAAAACCTCGCATTTCTTTCGCTCGTTGTCATTTTTTCAGCGCGTTCCGGTGATGTGCTTCAAGCGCAAAAAACATCAGTCGACGCGGCGTGATCGGACGCGGCCGCTTTGCGCGGAGACGCCGCCATCCCGGTCTTCGCGTTTATGCGAACTCCTCCGCTACGCGCGCCCCGACAAGTCGATGAACCCGGTTTGCGTCGGCGGTCGAGAGGTCTGGAGCGTTCAGATAAGCCGCAACAAAGTATGGAGGTCGTCCCGGCGGCATAACGAAAGCCACATCATTGACGGCGCCGTTGACGCTTGTTCCCGTCTTGTCCCCTACGACCCAGTCTACCGGAAATCCGGCCCGCAAGCGGTCGCGACCAGTTGGCGAGGCGACCATCCAGTTAACGAGCAATTTCCTTGAGCGCATGCTCAAGGTGTTGGTCGCGAGGAAGCGCTCTAATAGTCCGGTCATCGCTAATGGCGTCGTGGTGTCACGCGGATCGCCCGGCTTGTTTTCGTTAAGATCAATTTCCCATCGGTCGAGCCTTGTTACGGCGTCTCCCGCGCCTCGAAGACGCCGCGTGAAGCCCTCAGGCCCGCCAACGCGTTGCAAAATGATGTTCGCTGCTGCGTTATCGCTAAGACCTACCGCCGCCTCAACGAGCGCTTCTATCGTCATTACGGCGCCGATGTGTTTCTCGACAACTGGCGCGTAAGGTACGAGGTCGGTGGCGGCAATCGCGACTTTCGATTCAAAGTTTATGCGTCCTGCATCAAGGTCTTCGAGAACGAACGCGCCAAGCACCCATTTGAACGTTGAACACATGGCGAAGCGCTCATCCGCCCGATAGACGAGACGGCGTCCCGAGGCAGTATCAACCGCTGCAACGCCTAACCGCCCTCCGCTTACCCGTTCCAACTCGGCAAGAGAGGAATCATCTTCTGATAAGCTTGCACATGCTGCGATCGGTGCGGCAAGTGCGCCGATGCAGAAGGCGCGTCGTGGATAAATTGGACCTGCCCGCATCAGTCGCGCAAAACTTTTTGCCAACAGACACGCATGCTACCCACCAAGAAAACCCGGCCTTCGCAAGGCCTCCAGCGCTCGAAAAGGCAAAGTGATTAAAGACTCAGCGCACCTTAGCCGGTCGCCGGTTCGATCCCTAGCACGGAAGCAACGAAGGGGCAGTCTGCTACCACTTCGCGTCCAGCGGACCGTGCGTCGCTGGCGGCCCTTGCAATCAGCGCCTTTCCGATACCGGCGCGCCGCGCCGCGATCGGCACGAAAGTTCCTTTAATAATGATGCGCGCATCGCCGCCGGCCTCTTCCACCACATAAGTAAGCTCCGCCTCGCCGGCGGAGGTAACGGCCCAATAGCGACCGCGCCCCGATCGCTCATTATACGATATATCGGGCAGATTTTGTTCCCCGTTGGAGGAGTTCCTATGACTCGCTGACTTTTCTGCGGACCGAAGGTGCGCATGAACATCGAGCGCTTGATTTCCTGACGCTTGATTTCCCGAAGATGCGCCCGCAGAAACGACAAATTTGTCATTCAAATGAGACGGGTACTGAATTGTCATTAGCTAACTCCACTATCGAACGCGAGTAGCCACCCCGCGACGGAGTTTGCCTCTTTCTCGACGCATTTCAAGTCACATTCCCATGACACCCTCACACGCCATCCGAGCGCTTCCAGAGTCGCCTGATTGGCGTTGTCGCGCGCTGCATTGCGGCGAATTTTCTCCGTCCAGTAGGCGACGTTGGTGCGCGGCGTGCGCGCCCCGCGCGAACAGCCGTGTCCGTGCCAGAAACATCCGTGCACAAACACGATTGCGCGCCGCCCCGGAAATACGATATCCGGTTTGCCCGGTAATTCGGCGACGCAGATGCGATATCGAAACCCCCGACGATGCAGCGCGCGGCGCAACGCAAGTTCCGGGCCCGTATTTGCCGATCTTACTGCCCGCATGATGTCGGATCTGTCCATGATCGAACTCACTGCGCCGCCGCATCGCGGATGCAGCGAGGACACTCTTGACGCGCAAGATTGCGCTTCCGCCATGCGGCAGGGCGGCTAACGATAATGTAACCACTCCGCATCGGCGAGAGCCAAAGCGATTCATTGACCCGGCGCGCGAAGCGTCTGAGTGTCGCTAACCGCTTGAGGCTGTTCCAGTTCCGTCAGCCGTCAGCCCTTCCACCGTTAAAGACGCCGCGCACTTATGTCCGCCCTCTTCTCATCCCGCGTTGCCGCATTCGGTGCACGCATCGTAGTTGCATCCGCCGCCTTCAGTGCGATGGCGGGATATGTTGCGGCGCAACCTGCAGGCATTGAAGACATCCAGATCGGCGAGAAGGGCCAGATGCTGCGCATCGCGCTCGTTTGCCCCAGCGATTGTGCGGTGCGGTCAGCGGGACCGGGCGCGTTTCTTGTCGAAGGGTCTTCGACGGATATGCGGATCGATCTCACGCGCCGCAGTTCGCTCGCCGACGCGATCGTGATCGGCAAAGCGCCCGACGGCGAGGGAAGTCTCCTGACGATCGAGGGGCGCGGCAAGCTTTCCCGCGCTACTTTAACTCCCTGCCGGGTTGGCGACGTCAAGAGCGTCTGCCTTGATTATACCTTCTCGCCGGGCGTCGACGCCGCTGCAAACGCCGCCCCGAATGTTGTCGACACCGCCGTCGCTTCGGCGCCCGCAAGCAAAACGCCGCCGGCCGCCGATGAAGCCCCGCCGCCCCTGCGTGAGCGGGCGGAGTTGCCCATTCCCCTGCTTGCTGCAGCAGTTTCGTCTGTCGGACCAGAGGATCCCAACGTCGCGTTGAGGCCGGGAACCGCTCAGGGGTCCAGATCGGCCGCAGCTTTTGACTTGCAGGTGGAGGCGGAGGCTGCGCTCGGCCGGTCCTTCGATGTGGGGTCTTGCGGCATGGCGAAGGCGCGGCTCCAGGGCGACCCCTGGGCGCTTGATGCGATGGCGGATACGGCGATTTGCAAGGCGATTGCAGGCGACATGGCGGCTGCGGACGGCGACTTGAAACGCCTTTTGTCGTACATGCCCGGGCACGCGACTGCACTGGTCGGGCGGGCGCTGATCGCCGCCGGCCGGGGCCGCATCGAGGAAGCAGATCGGCTTTTTCAGGGGGCGCTCGATGCGCCGACAACCCTCGACGACGCCAGCCGCATCCTTGCGGTCCGCGCGCGTCTCGCCAACCTGTAACTACCGCGCGCTCTAGAACGTGCGGCCGAGCTGGATGAATGCCGTCGCCGGCGCGTCTTCGACGAAACCGACCCCCAGCATGATCGGGCCGATGGGCGAAGCGGTACCGATGAAGGCGGCGCCGCCAATCAGCAGATCGTCGACCCGCCATTCCTCAAGGCGCCGGAACGTATTGCCCGCTTCAATCGCCCCGCCGATATAGATTGGCAGGTTGATGAGCGCCGCGCCGTCCGAGATGTCGCGGTAATAGCCGATTGCGCCGTAGGTCTTGTGACGACCGCGCAGGGAGTCTCTCGTCAACGCGGTCAGCCGGAATGGTCCGCCCAGCGTTTCAAATCCGCCAAAGTCGAACGGCAGGTCGGGATCAAGCGACACGACACCCACGCCATCTAGCGCAAAGCCGAGTTCTGCTCGCCCAAAGGCGACGCCGCCGAGCAAGGGTTGCGCAGCGAGCCCGGCAAACCCTACGCGCGACCGCCGCAGCGCCCTCCGGTCATTGTCAACGGATTGACGCACTTCCGCGATGGCCAGCACGCCCTTGCGCGGAAAGAACGGCGCATCCAGAGTATCGAGCGCCAGCGCGCCGAAAACGCTCAGATCGAAATAGCCAAAAGGGTCGTCCGCATCGAAGCCGATGCTGTTCGACAGTCTGCCTCGCTCGTATGTCAGCCCTGCGCGCGCTTCCAGACTGCGGCGGAAGACGTACCCTGCCGACAGTTCCGCCCGGGCGGCGTCGAGCCGGAATTCATTACGCTCGGCGCCATTATCGTCGAAAGATCCGACGAAATCCCGCTGACCGAGCGCCGACAGGGCGACGAACCACCGCTGGCGTTCATCGAGCGGCTGATAGAGTTCGCTAAAGATCAGCGGATCGTCGCCGATTTGAAGGATGTTGCGCCATTCCCCACCGAGACGATTGAGATTTCGTCGCGTCAATCCGACGCCAAGATTGAACTCCGACTGGTTATCAAAATCGGACGATACGTCGAGGCCAAATTGTAAAACGGTGTTCCCTATATCGCGCGAGCTGATCCGTACCGTGAGCACCTCGCCGCCAGCGCCGTCATCGGACAGGGCATAGTCGATCGGGCCGACGGCGTCGTAACCTTCAAGCGACCGGATATCGCGCTGCAAGCGCGCATGGTCGAGCGGCTGGCCAAGTTCCTGCGTGATGGCGTTGTCGATCAGGCGCAGCGGAAAATTCGATTCGTTTTCAAAGCGGATCTCGCGGACGGGAAGGCCGCCCGGGTCGCTGTTGGAAATCGCCTGAGGGCGGGTCATATTAACGCCGCCTGTCTCGGCCGCCAATGCGATCAAGGTGGCAAGCTGCGCCGTTGCCGCCTGCCGGCCGAGAGCGATAAGGTCGCGCGCGCGCGTGAAGTCGACGGGCGAAAATCCGGTCAGGTCCGGCTCGATCAAGATGTCCTGCGGCCCCAGAGTTGCGAGATCGGCGGCGGCATTCTTCAGAGTAAGAAACGTGGTGAGCTGCCCGACGACGTCGACAACGCTCGCTATGTCTTCGGCGCTCTTGGGCGGCGTCGACAGGTTGACAACAATTATACGGTCAGGACCGAGTTGGCGCGCGGCGCGCACGGGGACATTCGCTGAAAGGCCGCCATCGATCAGCGTACGATCGTTCAGTCGCCGCGGCGGCAGCAGGCCCGGCACGGCCATGCTGGCGAACACGCTGTCGGCGAGATCGCCCTCGGAAAGAATGACGGGCTCGAAGGTTTCAATATCCGTGGCGACGGCCCGGAAACGGCGCGGGAGGTCGTCGAAATCCGTTTTCAGGGTGCGCGCGGTCAGCAGAGAATTGAGCGTGCGCTTCAATCGCGAGCCGCCGATAACGCCGCGCGGCAATACGAGCTGTCCGTTGCGCAGCGACAGTTTCAGCGCCGTTGGGAACAACCGGTCTTCCTGTTTGCGGCGAAAGATCCGTTCTTGCCGCGGCGGGGCGTCGCGAAACAGCGCCGCCCATTCGAGTTCATCGGCGATGGCGGCGATTTCATCAGGACGATAACCGCTGGCGTAAAGCGAACCGACGACCGAGCCCATGCTCGTGCCGACGACGATGTCGACGTCGACGCCGGCTTCCTCCAGCACCTCAAGCACGCCGATATGGGCAAAACCAAGCGCCCCGCCGCCCCCCAGAACGAGCGCAACGCTCGCAAGCGGCTGGGCCATCGGGTCAGAAATCGTCGCCGTGTCTGGACTTGTTGAAGCGTCGATCGCCTCCTGCGCAGCCGTTCGCCCGCCGCCCGCCATTGCGACGGCGAGAACGAACGCGGTGACGAGCGCGACGCGAATGCCCGCATCTCCGCGTTCGCGCCCAAAACGAGCTGAGGTCTCTCCCAAAGGCAGTTCCCTTTAGCTCGCACAAAACGCCGACGCCGCGGCCAGCTGGTTACGCCATGGCTCTATAAACTGACCCGCGCCGCCGCGTCGACAGCGCGTTTTTTTTGGAGGAGCGAGGGAGCTTACCGCCGATAGCCGCGGCCATCGCACTCGGCGCAGGAGCGGAACAGGCGCTTGCCCTTGCCGTTGCAGGCATCGCAGTCGTGGCGCGCGCTGAACATGGATACCGCCTCGGCGTGGAACCGGTTGCTGTCGAGCCGGTTTGCGAACGCCGCCATCGCCGGGTCGGCCGCCATCATCGACCTGATCTCGCCCGCCGCCGCGCGGCTTGTCGTTCCGTCGTCGAAGAGCAGGCGCGCTGCGCTGCGCAGATCGTCGAGAAAATAGCCGAGCTGGGCGTCGAACACCTGCGGGTCGAACCTGCCGAAGATTTTCGGCGAGGCGAGCAGATAGAGATCGCCCTCGTCGGCATAGGCGAGCGTGATTTCGAGATGGCGGTCAATCGCCTCGGCGGTTTTGTCGTCGATGTTGCCGCCCGTAAACCGCGCCGCGTAGAGCATCTCGGTGATGTCGTCGCGCCGCCCGTTGGCGTGCGTCATGATGGCGACGAAGCGCAGGGGCGTTTTCCGGATGGTGGCGCCGAACGAGCGGCGGTTGTTTGCAGCATCGGCGCGCAATTCCTCGACATTGTCGCAATTGCGCTCCAGCCCGCGTTTGATGTCGCGGAATGGCCAGACATCGCCGCCGTCATAGGTCGCTCCGGCAGCGGGAAATGAAACGTTGAACACTTGGGCAAAATCGGCCCGCCCGCCCGCCATTAGCCTCGAGAGCGATTTCTTGCTATTCATCTCAGTTCGCTCCTTCGGTGGCGAGCGCGGCGAGTTCGGGCGGCAGCTCGACCCCTTCCCGCACGCACAGCTTTACATTGATATAGGCTGGCTCGAGAACAAGCTCCCCGCCCTCGCCCGCATCGGCGGGTGCCAGCCGCAGTTCTGTCGCTGTCTCGACAGGTTTCACGGCGATGCCCGATCCGCGTTTGGCCAGCCCCCAGTCCTCGGTCGACGACGTGTCGCCGATTACAAGCGGCTGGCCTTCCGGCAGAACCGCCATCTGTGCGGGGATGTCCTGCGGACGAAGCGCGAGCCGCGCCGGGCCGGCGCCCGGTTGATCGGAAACGCGGAGATACATGTTTTGTTTGAGAGGCAAGTAGATTTGGCTTGGCGGACATTCGTCCAATGCAAGAGTTATGGCATCAGACTGCGTAGCATGCGTCGACGTTTTCTTCTCAGGAACCAAATCTTTTGTCAAAGCATGCACTGCAGGTGAAACCAGAACGGGAAGTACGATCGAAAGAGCAATAACCACTCCGGAAAAAACTTTGCGAATTTTTCGCGTTGTAAAAGTCCGGTAATTGCCAACATCAATGCTGTCATTATTTTCATATATACGCTTTACAAAATCCAATCGCGAATTATATTTACTTTGAAAAGGCCGAAGTGAGCCAATTGTAATTTTACTTATGCTCGATATTATCGCCCATCCGTAGCTAAATATTATCTCTGTGACAAGAAAAAGAACAATGAACGGGCCTATAATAACCAAAGGGGCAAGAAAAAAAATAGAATAAAAATTCAAATTTGGAGCATTTGCTGCTTCGACAACATACTTGCTATTATTAATGAAGTTCGCTAACTCTTTATCTTTCTTATCTTGTTGCAGGTCTTCTTCACTATCTACACCCATTTCAACATCAATCAGATTGCTAATTTCATTCGACAATCTTTTTGCCAAAGAATCAATACGATTGACAAATGTGTTAGACAAAAAATACCAAGTAGTAATGAATAAAGAGCATGTTGTAAAAAAGCCAATTAAAATCCAATAGGCGATTATATCTAAAGGCAAAAAATGATAAAAGCCCCACCCTAAATGGTCTACCGCACTGGTGTATGCCTCTGAAAATCTTTCAAAAATATTTTTGACCGGTGAAATTAATGCAGAGACTAGATAATACTCTACAAACTCATGGGGTTTGGCTCTAGTTTCTGTGAGCTCTCTGCCCGCATTGATATAGGAAACAGCAAAAGCTGCAGAGGCAGAAAGTTGAACCCACAGCATATTAAGGGCATTGGAAAAGTGTCGATAAATGTGGCCAACTATTTGGCGTGAAGTAGAAAGATCGGCAAATAACGACCCAAGATCGTTTCCATTGCCAAATACTCCAGATAGCGCGGGTTTGCCCGAGCGGGCAGATCCGGATGGATTTGGGGCCGACCGACTACCTTCGCGACCGTCAGCTAAGATCCTTTTCGATTTGGCTTCCTTATCTTTTCGATGTTGATTGCCGACCAAGTGCGTACGCAGTTCGCCCAAGCTATCGACAAATCCGTAAAGTCGCTTTTGACGTCGGCGGTCTATCAACTGGACCGCGACGCCAATGACGGGCAGATGGGCCGCAAAGGGTTTCTCCGCCAATATGTCAAACATTCCGGCCAAAGCCGCAAGCAACATATCGAACCGCTGAACGGCGTATTGCGCAGTCGTCGTTTGGTCGAAGCAGCTTTCCAGAATTACCGCCATGCCGGCGCGCGCAGCCAACAGAGCAATCTGTTCGGGGCCTAGCATCACCCGCTCAAGCGGTTCCGGTTGCCGCAACAGGTCGCGATGCAGTTCGTCGATGCCGACGATTGATCCCGGATCAGATTTACGCTTCCCGGCTATCAGACGTTCGGCAACTTTTGCATTGTCCGAGGTCAGAACGCCCGCGTCGCGCGCCGCGCGGAAGATTTTCGGCAACAGCCGCAGCCGCTCTTCGCGGGATGTTTCGTCAATCAGCGCACGGCGCAGCGGCGAGCGCTTGCTAAACAGCAGCTTTTCGATCCGGTTCAAGGAGTCCCCCGACAGCTTCAGACGAGCCAGCCTTTGACCATGCGATCCGGCCGACATTTATTACCCACAGGTTAACTTTCTTTCTGACTACTCAGGAGTCAATTCACAATTTTCGCGCGCAGCGGCTGATTGGCGCGCTCAATGCGCCAAAGAATTTCCTTGAGGGACAAAAGTCTGCCCCCCTGTGACGTTGATGCCTCAGGTGGAGAAAGAGCCGGGTCGACCAATCGGAAGAGGAGTTGCCCCATTCGCCCTTTGGGACGCGACCCCTATGGGCCGCTCGCCGGGATGAAGGACAGCACGCGCGCTAGCCCGCGTCATCCCGGCCGAAGCGCAAGCGAAGAGCCGGGATCTCAGTTCGGGGACGATTGCTCTTGAGATCCCGGATCGCCTTCGGCGTCCGGGATGACATCGACCCGAGATCCCGGATCGCCTTCGGCGTCCGGGATGACATCTGCCTGAGCGCGGCAGCCTGGGCGAAGACGCTGAGAATGTGCCGTTCGCGACGCCGCAGCGCTGCCCTCAGGGTGAAGCCGACGACCCCGGTCGGAAGGAATTCTATCCCGCCAGCGCTTTTTCGAAATTGGACTGCAATCGGTCGAGGAAGCCCTCGGTCGTCAGCCAGGCCTGTTCCGCGCCGATGAGCAGCGCGAGGTCTTTCGTCATTGCGCCTTTCTCGACGGTGCGGATCGTCTGTTTCTCAAGCGCCTCAGCGAAGGCGACGAGTTCCGGCGTTCCGTCGAGACGGCCGCGATGGGCAAGCCCGCGCGTCCATGCATAGATTGACGCGATCGGATTGGTAGAGGTCGCCTCGCCGCGCTGGTGCTGGCGGTAGTGGCGCGTCACCGTGCCGTGCGCGGCTTCCGCCTCCATCGTTTTGCCGTCGGGCGTTAGCAGCACGGACGTCATGAGGCCGAGCGAGCCGAAACCTTGCGCCACCGTGTCGGACTGCACGTCGCCGTCATAGTTCTTGCACGCCCAGACATAGCCGCCCGACCATTTCAGGCACGAGGCGACCATGTCGTCGATCAGGCGATGCTCATAGACGCCCTTGAACGGCGCGAATTTTTCCTTGAACTCTGCGTCCCAGAGTTCCTGGAAAATATCTTTGAAACGTCCATCGTATTTCTTGAGGATGGTATTCTTTGTCGAGAGGTAAAGCGGATATTCCCGCGCCAGCGCGAAGTTGAAGCAAGCCCGCGCAAAATCGCGAATGGACTCGTCCAGATTGTACATGCCGAGGAAAATTCCGGCTTCCGGCGCCTGAAAAACCTCGCGCTCGATAACCTGTCCGTCTGCGCCTTCCCACTTCATGCTGAGCCGGCCCTTGCCGGGGAAAAGGAAATCGGTTGCGCGATACTGGTCGCCGAACGCGTGGCGGCCGATGACGATGGGCTGCGTCCAGCCGGGCACGAGGCGCGGCACGTTCGAGATGATGATCGGCTCGCGGAAGACAACGCCGCCGAGAATGTTGCGGATGGTGCCGTTGGGCGACCGCCACATTTCCTTCAGGTTGAACTCCTTGACCCGCGCTTCGTCGGGCGTAATCGTCGCGCACTTGACGGCGACGCCGTATTTTTTTGTCGCTTCCGCCGCGTCGATGGTCACCTGATCGTTCGTCGCATCGCGGTGCTCAATGCCGAGGTCGAAATATTTCAGGTCGATGTCGAGATAGGGATGGATGAACTTGTCCTTGATCATCTGCCAGATGATGCGCGTCATCTCATCGCCGTCCATGTCGACGACGGGATTTTGAACCTTGATCTTCTTCATGAACCGTTCCGCCGGTTGCGGGCCCCGCGAGACGCGGGCGCCGGATGTGAATGGGAACGCGCAAGGCGCGACGTGGGCAGGCACATACCATCCCGCACTTTGCCGGAACAAGGGCGCCGAGGCGGCTGATGGCTGAAGAACGCGTGAGCAGGGACCGCGCAGGCGAATTTCTGGGGCCCGCTCCGGCGATCGTGCTCGTGCGCCCGCAACTTGGCGAGAATATTGGCGCGGCGGCGCGGGCGATGCTGAATTTTGGCTTTCAGGATCTGCGGATCGTCGCCCCGCGCGACGGGTGGCCGAATGAGAAGGCGGTCGCGATGGCGGCAGGCGCTGACCTCGTCGTCCAGCGCGCCAGACTCTACGCGACAACGGCGGAGGCTGTCGCCGATTGCCGGTTCGTCGTCGCGGCCACCGCGAGATCGCGAGACCTTTTGTTGCCGGTTCTCGAACCTGCAGGGGCGGCTTCGGACTTGCACGCTCGTGTTGCGGGCGGACAAACCGTTGCGGTTGTCTTCGGCGGTGAGCGGGCCGGGCTGTCAAACCTCGATCTTGATAGCGCGGACGCGATTTTGACGATTCCGGCCAACCCGGCCTTCTCGTCGCTCAACCTCGCCCAATCGGTTCTCGTTTTCGCCTATGAATGGAGCTGCGCCCGATCGCCCGTTTGGTCGGCGGCGCCCAGCATCGAACCGGCCCAAAAGGAAGATTTCGAACGTCTCATCGCCCATCTTTTTTCCGAACTCGACGCCAGGAATTACTTCCACCCCCCGGAGCGCCGGCCCCATATCGCCCGCGTCCTCCGAACCGCGCTGATGCGGGCCGGGCTGACCGAGGGGGAAATCCGGACGCTCCGCGGCGCGATCAAATCCCTCGCAAGGCCGCCCCGAAGCACGTCAGATCATGCGTCCGATGACGCCGATAGTGCGTAAACTTGCCGTCGCGCGATGCAGGCCGAGGCTTGACCGAGCATTGCCGGTAAAAGAGCGTCCAGACTTTTTCACTCCTGACCATGGAACCTTTGCGTGACCGACCAATCGCTCGCCGTCGACAGCCCCGCCAGCGCCGCGTCTGCTGCAATCGAGCGGATTGACCGGCCCGATACGCTCTCGGCGCACCGATTCCGGTATTACGATTTCGCGATGGCGGCGACCTGCGTGATCATCGTCTGTTCGAACATTATCGGGGCGGGCAAGGTAGCGACCATCGCCGGCTACACCTTCGGCGCCGGCGTGTTGTTTTTTCCCTTATCTTACGTGCTCGGCGACGTGCTGACCGAGGTCTACGGCTATGCGCGCGCCCGGCGGGTCGTCTGGGCGGGGTTCACGGCGGCCGCGTTCGCGGCGGGCATGGCGGCTTTCGTCACATGGATTGCGCCGGCCGACGCCTGGAACGTCGAAATTGCCCCCGGCGTCGACAAGCAGACAGCGTTCGCGCTGAATTTCGGACAGGCGCCGCGTATCGTATTGGCCTCGTGTCTGGCGTTGTGGGCCGGCGAGATCGCGAACGCCTTCGTCATGGCCCGCATGAAGGTCGCGTCCAACGGACGCCATCTCTGGCAACGCACGATCGGCTCGACGATTGTGGGGCAGGGCGTCGACACGCTGATTTTCTATCCGTTGGCGTTCATCGGCGTTTGGTCGCCGGAGCTAATCCTCTCTGTGATGGCGACGAATTACGCGTTGAAAGTCGCCTGGGAGGCGCTGCTGACACCCGTAACCTATCGCGTGGTCAGTTTTCTCAAGCGCGCCGAAGGCGTCGACGTCTATGACAAAGGCACGGATTTCACGCCTTTTTCAATGAAGTCGTAACGCGCACATACGGCGGCGAAACGCAATAATTGGCTCGCAACTGCCGCCGGAACGAAGTAAACTACCTAGTGTAATTTCCCGTTCCGCACCGCTCAGGACGTGAGGATCGATCGCCATGGACCAGCGCTTGCGGACTTCTCAACCGTCCCTGCCAGCCTCGCCTGTCAGTGACGACGCAAAGCGAAACCTGCGCATCGCGATTCTCGGCGGCGGTTTTTCCGGGATGGGCATGGCGATCATGCTGCTGCGGCGCGGTTACGCGAACGTGGCCATCTTCGAGAAGGCGGCGGATTTCGGCGGCACCTGGCGCGAGAACACCTATCCGGGCGTCGCCTGCGATGTGCCCTCGCATCTTTATTCATTTTCGTTCGCGCCGAATCCGAACTGGTCGCGACGGTTTTCGCCGGGTCCGGAGATCTGGTCCTATTTGCAGGATTGCGCGCGGCGTTTCGGCCTCTATGAACGCGCCCGTTTCGGCAAGAGGGTGACCCGCATTACCCATGACGGAGCGGCGTGGACGATTGCCTTTTCCGACGGCGGGACAGCGACCGCAGACGTCGTCGTAAGCGGACTTGGGGGGCTGCACGAGCCCAACAAGCCGGCTTTCGCCGGCGCTGAAACCTTCCGCGGGGCGATGTTTCATACGGCTGAATGGCGCCATGACGTCGACCTGTCGGGCAAGAAGGTGGCGATCATCGGGTCAGCGGCGAGTGCGGTGCAGGTCATCCCGGAGATCGCGCCGCAGGTCGCCCATCTCGATGTTTATCAGCGCACCGCAAACTGGGTCATGCCGCGCGAGAGCTATGCGTATCCGGCTTGGGCGCGCGGTCTTTTCCGGTCGCTGCCGCCGCTCGCGCGCGCTTACCGCGGGTTCTATTTCTCGCTCATGGAATTCCGTCACGGCGCCTTTCGCGCAGGCGAAAACCCGATCAAGAAATTTGTGGGCGAGCAGTTTCGCAAACATCTCGATGCGCAGGTCGCCGATCCGGAACTGCGCGCGAAGTTGACGCCAGATTATCCGATTGGCTGCAAGCGGATCCTCATATCCGACCGCTACCTGCCTACCATTCAGCGCCCGAACGTCTCCCTCGTGACAGACCCGATTGCGGGGATCGAACCGGACGGCGTGCGCACGGCCGATGGCGCGCTGAGACCCGCTGACGTCATTATCCTGGCGACGGGCTTCAAGCCGTTCAATTTGCTGGCGTCGATTGACGTCATCGGTCCGACGGGAAAATCGCTGGCGGACGTTTGGTCAGCGGGCATCATTGCCCATCGCACTGTCGCGGTGCCGGAGATGCCGAACTTCTTCATGCTGCTCGGCCCAAATTCAGGTCTTGGGCACAATTCGGTCGTCCTCATGATCGAGGCGCAAGTCAGATACATCATTGCACTTCTCGACGAGATGCTGGCGAAGGGCGCTGTCGCCGTTCAACCAACCCATGACGCAACAAGAGCATTTGACGAGCGGCTACAGCGGGAGTTGGGTGAAACGGTTTGGGCCGGTGGGTGTAAAAGTTGGTATCTCGACGAGACCGGACGCAACTACACGCTATATCCCCATCCGGTCCGGTCTTATTTGCGCGAAATGAAAAAGCCGCAGACTGACGAATTTGCTTTTTCCGCAGCGCACGCTCAGCAGTTTTAGCATGCAGAAATTTGGCGCCCGGCCCCGTTTTCTCCTCTGACGATACTTTCCATGAATTCGCTCGCGCCTGACGTGCCGACTTCGTTACGAAGGTGTGAAATTTTTTTCTTAACCAACGTTAATGTCTTGTTAATGGTCGTTGTCGGTGTACTAATTTCAATAAGTGCAGCGCAGCAAACTGATTCGATCTGAGGGCGCGCCAACGGCGAAGTTGGCTTGAGACTTGCGACGAAAAACGGTGTTTTCTTCACTCAAGACGCAAGCCTCACACTGAAAGATTATACGGGCGTTTCAATTGAAGCGGTCGATATCGGGCTCACCGTTCGGGTCCCAGCCGCCGCAACAAGATGCTCGCATAAACAACCGCTTAGGCGGGAGAGATCCGGCCGATCAGTGTGGATCAGCGGTTGAGTAACAGAATAGTTTGGGGGATTTATGGGGTGTGGCTTCAAAAATCTAAGCGGTGTCGGTGCGTTGATGGCGCTCGCAATGGGGCTGGCGACGCTGGCGCCTGCCGCGCTTGCCCGCGCGGCGGTCGACGTTGAACTGGACGCTGCGATTGAATCCTCGCAGATTCTCCTCACCGAATTAGACAGCGGGGCGTCTCTCAAGCCTTCCGAGAAACCGACGGGCGCCGCGCCAAGAATGGCGAAAGCTGCCCCAGCGGAGAAAGATCCTATTTTAGGCGACGAGTTCTGGCTCCTGCTTGCGGCGCTTACAGGTCTCGGCTTTGCTTTGCGCCGTCGTTCCGCGCTTTAGCTTTCCGCCCCTCGTAATTGACATCAGCAAAGCGCCCGGTTATCCGCACCGCTCTAAATGACGGGTCGGCGCGCCGCCGCCGTTGAGATCGCGCGGGAGATAATCTTCCTCGCCGGCGCGCGCCAAAAGCGAGGAACAATGACCAAGCGGATCGCCGCCAAGCACAAACTCGACCGCCGAATGGGCGAGAATATCTGGGGCCGCCCGAAATCGCCCGTTAACAAGCGCGAATACGGTCCCGGCATGCACGGGCAGGGGCGCAAAGGGAAAACCTCAGACTTCGGGCTTCAACTGCGCGCGAAACAGAAGCTCAAAGGCTATTACGGCAACATTTCCGAAAAGCAGTTTGAGCGGACGTACAACGAAGCAATCCGCCTGCGCGGCAACACCGCCGAACGATTGATCGGCCTGCTTGAAAGCCGTCTCGATGCGGTCGTCTATCGCGCCAAGTTCGTGCCGACCGTTTTCGCCGCGCGCCAATTCGTCAATCACGGCCACGTTTTCGTGAACGGCCGCCGCACCAACATTCCGTCTTTCCGCTGCAAACCCGGCGACGTCGTTGAGGTTCGCGAAAAGTCGAAGAACATGGCGCTGGTGCTCGAGGCGCTGCAAAGCGCCGAACGGGATATCCCCGATTATATCGACGTCGATCCAAAGAAAGTCGCGGCGACCTACGTTCGCGTGCCTGAACTGGCGGAGGTTCCTTACGCCTGCACCATGGAGCCAAATCTCGTCGTCGAATACTATTCGTCGTAATAGTTTTGCTCATCTGAGGGGCAGTTCGCCGAATTGGTTCAAAAGACCGCGCAAATCGCGCGGTCTTTTTGTTTTATTTGGCCGAGTCTGCTAATTTTGCTGGCGGCTAACGTGACTTTTCTACAACGATAAAGACCCCGTCGTCACGGTTTCGTCTCATTCTGATAATTCGTGCTCGCAAATGCGGAAAGTTAGCGCAATTATCCTCTCACTCGCGCGGATGTGAACTTCGTCACAGGGCTAACGGCCTCGGATGAATGTTCGCCCCAGCGGCCAGCAGGAGGAGAGAACAGGGAAATGAAAGCACGGGCAGGATTTCAAAGCGGAGGATTGAAGGCGCTGTTGTGCGGCGCAACTGCAGGGGCGGCGTTGGCGACAGCGCCAGCGTTCGCGCAGGAGGCCACTCCTTCTGCGGGTAGCGATCAGGTGATCGTGACCGGCTCTCGCATCGCGCGCGATCCCAACCTCGTCGAACCGCTGCCTATTCAGTCGCTTGACGCGGACGCGTTTCGGCTTTCGGGCGAACCGGATTTGGTCGACACGCTGAACGATCTCCCGGCGCTGCTCAACTCGAACACCTCGGAAGCGTCAAACCGCTTCGGCAACGCCGCCGGCGGCGCGACGCTGAACCTTCGCGGACTTGGCGCAGAACGCACGCTTGTTCTCGTCAACGGCCAACGTCACGTTGGCGGCGTTGCCGGCACGGCGACGGTTGATATCAACTCGATCCCGGCAGGCCTTGTTGAGCGTGTGGACGTGCTGACCGGCGGCGCCTCGCAGGTCTACGGCGCTGACGCCGTTACGGGCGTTGTGAACTTCATTCTCAAGGAAAAGTTCGAAGGCATCCAGTTGAACGCGCTGGGCGGCATTTCGGGCCAGGGAGACGGTTCGCGCGTTTCATTTTCGGGCGTTGCGGGGAAGAACTTTGACGACGAACGCGGCAATATCACTTTCGCCTTCGACTATTCCCGCCGTCAGGAGATCACCTTCGGCGATCGGGCTTTCTCGCGCAACAACGGTATCGCGCGCAACCAGCCCAATCCGGCGCTGCGCTTCCAGGAAGGCGATATTTCGGCCGCGGCGACGCCAAACTTCTTTGCGCGGTTCAATCCAGCGGTTGGCCGTTTCCCGAGGGGCTTCCTTATCCCGACGCTTGCGCAAGCAGAATCGCTTTTCGGCGCCGGCAATCTGACGGCAGCGGAGCTTGCGCTGATCGAGCGCCGAGCGACCTCGCCGACCCGGGCCATCTTGCCGCAACCGACATTTTCGATTTCATCTAATCGTGCGGTTATTGCGCCCGGCGACTTTTCCTCTCCGAATATCGACCTTGATGGCAATGGCACGCCGGACTGTCTCGACTCATCTGTCGGCTTCAACAGTTCGTTCGATTTCGCTTCCTCGTTCGGCGCGGCGGGCGGCTGCTGGGTGGTCAATGACGACGGGTCCGTGCGTCCGTACCGAGATGGTCTAATCGCCGGCGTGTTCAACCAATTCGGCGGCGACGGCATTCAGGACAGGTTCGACGCAGGTTTCCTCACGCCACGCGTGCGCAATTATGTCGGCGCTTTTCTTGGCTCATACGAACTGACGCCAAATCTTGAATTTTTTGTCGACGCGAAATTCGGCTACCAACACGTCGACGACGGCGATCCGTTGAATACATTTTACGATCTGCTGACAATCGCGCCGGATAACCCCTTTATCCCCGCAGAGCTGGCTGGCGTCGCCGCGTCGACCGGTGGATTATTCGTTACGCGCGACCCGACTGACCTCGGGCCGAACATCGGTACTGAGGAACGCCGCACCTATCGTCTCGTTACCGGATTCCGCGGTGAAACCGATCTCGGCTGGCAATATTCGCTGACCGGAAATTATGGCCGTTTTGACCGGCGCTCGACAGATCGGAACGCCGTCATTCAGGACCGCTTCTTTGCGGCGATCGACGTTACCACCGATGCCTTCGGCAATCCGGTTTGCCGCTCGGATCTTGATCCGACAACGCGCTCGCCGACGACGCCGTTTGACATTCCGCTGTTCGATTTCGGCTACTTCACTTTCAACCCGGGCGATGGCCAGTGCCGCCCCGCGAATATTCTCGGCGGTCCGAACTCGATCAGTCAGGAGGCTGTCGACTTCATCACAACTACGCTGATCGACAACTTCAACCTCGAACAGGCGGTTGTCACCGGAACGATGACCGGCGATTTCGACAAGCTATTCACCCTGCCGGGCGGATCGGTTGGGTTTTCGACCGGGTTTGAATATCGTTATGAATCCACGCGGTCGGAGTTTTCCGCGTTGGAGCGCGGCATTCTGCCGGTGACCACGGTGGATGGGCAGGCCGGCCAGCGCGTCGGCGATCTGGGGCCCTTCCGTCAAACGTCGCTCGTATTCGACCCGGCCAACTCTGTTGTTAATGAAGGCGGGGCCTTCAGCGTCTGGGAAGTGTTCGGCGAGGTCGCGCTGCCAATCCTGCGCGATCGTCCGTTCTTTGAGGAACTCTCAGTGAACGGCGGCGTTCGTTTCGCCCAGTACTCGACGTCCGGCGCCAATTTGAGCTGGGGCGTGTCCGGCGCATGGGCGCCGATCGCGGACATCAAGTTCCGCGCAAGCTACGCCGAACCGATCCGGGCCCCGAATATCAGCGAGTTGTTCGCCCCGGAGCAGGGGGCCTTCTTCCGTCCGGTCGACCCATGTGATCAGTCCGAAATTGACGCGCTTATTTCGGCTGGCGACCCGCGCGGTCAAAACGCAGCAACGAACTGTGCTGCAATCGGCATTCCGGCAGGGTTTACTGACCCGCTTTCCGCGCGATTCTCCGGCGTGACCAGTGGCAACGAGGCCCTTCAGCCTGAGCGGGCGAAGACGTTTTCGGCTGGCGTTGTTCTTCAGCCGAGGTTCGTGCCCGGACTTTCCATCACAGGCGATTACTGGAACATCGAAATTACCGATGCGATTGCTGCAGTTAGCGCTCAAGATATTGTGAATAACTGCTATCAAGGCGAGCCAGGCGGCTTCCCGAACCAGTTCTGCGATCTCGTTGGTAGAAATAACGATCCGTCCTCACCCCAGTTCAACGGCTTTAACTTTATCCGGCAAACGCAGGTGAACTTTGCGGCGCTCGAATCCGCTGGCGTTGATTTCGCTGCGCTCTACAACTTCGAGATCGGCAAGAATGCGATTGGCGTTCGCATGGGCGGAACATGGGTCAGCAAACTTGATAACTTCTTCGACCCAGCCGATCCGACCAACGTCGATCCGGAACTCGGCGAGCTTCGCCGTCCGAAACTCGCCGGCAACGCCGCAATCACGGCCCGCCGTGGGCCGGTCGCATTCGGCTGGTCGACGCAATATCAGGGCGTTCAGGCGCTGCGCGGGGTCGAGATCGAAACGGTCGACAACCTGTTCGGGCCGGCTGGCATTGCGCCGCGCACCTTCATCCATGACCTCAATGTTCAATGGGATGTTCGCGACAACGCGCAACTCTATGGCGGCGTTAACAACGTGCTCGACCGCGATCCGTTCATTACGGAAAGCGCGTTCCCGGTCAGCCCGCTGGGTCGGTACTTCTTCCTCGGCGCGCGCTTCAGCCTCTGATCTTCGCGCTTGATAAGCCAAAAAAGAGCGGAGACCGGAAACGGTCTCCGCTTTGTCATTTTGAAGGTTGTTTGAGTAACTCGATGGCGCTCGTGCGTTAAGCCAACAGGCTAGGCGCCAACCTTTGTCCGCAGATCCGCGATCAGCGCGTCAATGCCTCGGGCGCCGCCGCCATTATTGGCGATCACGGACTTGAACTGGCTTTGCTGTTCGATGGCGAGCCAGACGCCGTCCGCCCCGGCGTCGATGATCGCCTGTTCGCCGGAGGGCGCGCGATAGACGCGCCAGTGGATGGTCACATTCGCCAGGGGGCTGCCGGCTGCGGCGTTGACGATGCGGCTGTTGACGATGATGTCGCGCGCCGAGCGGTCGACGCTTCCGGCGACTTGGAGTTGCTCGCCCTGATATTCTGCAAGAATGCTCTGATAGATCGTCGTCGCGTAGCGCCGAAATAGGGGGAGGTAAGCCTGCCGCTGTTCGGCTGTCAGCTGGCGCGCATACTGACCGAGCGCGAACACGGCCGTGCGGTCGAGGTCCGCATAGGCGTCGACGAGCCGTTCGATTGCGTCGCTCCGCTCGCCCTCGGAAACAGCGCTGAGCGCTGCGTTCGCCTCTTCGAGTACGCGCCCAACAAATTCTTCCGCCGGCTGGTCCGCTCGTGCAACGCCCATCAGCGCCAGCGCCAGCGCCAGCGCGGCGCTAGCGATGATGCGTCGGCGGGAGAGGCGCAATGCGCTCTGATATCTGGCGGTGCGGATCATGACGGCACTCCTTCGGTCTTCGTCATTCGATTTCGTCGAACTCTTCGAAGTCTTCGATATCGGGCAGATCATCGAAACTCTCGCGATTGTTCGCGATCTCGCGCGCCCGCGACTGCAGATAGAAGCTGCGCAGCGACGCGTAGTAGTCGAGCGACTTCGATCTGATG
>JBGTFV010000102.1:0-2198 GCA_041747095.1 Parvularculaceae bacterium | reverse complement strand
CGCTGGCGTCGTTGTTGATCTAGACGTTGCAGCCCAATGGTGCCGCCGCGCCGCGATTAACGGCCATGCAGGCGCGGCGATATCGCTCGCACGGCTTCGACAGGCAGATGACTGAGCATCCCGCGGGGGCAGGACGCCGCCGCGAACGTTCCTTGCAGACGCGCCGCACTTCTTCCGCCAATTCGCAATCATCCAAATCTCCGGGCGAGACCGTGAACGCATCGGCGTCGCACCGATCGTTACTTCCTGAAGACGTTCGGGCGGCCCTCGCAAACGCTGATCGCGGCCTGACAGAAGAACCGGGCTCGGGCTCTGTCGGTTTCGTCCTGCGCCGCGCGCTCGCAGATACCCGTGCGCGCTTGTCCGAGCAAGTCAGTCGCGGCGATGTCTTCGCCAGCCGTTACGCGGCGGTGATGGATGAGGCAGTCCGGATCCTGTTTGAACAGTCGCTCGGCCCGGCGCGAGGGCGCGTCGCGCTCTTTGCCACAGGCGGCTTCGGGCGGCGCAGCCTTGCGCCGTTCTCCGACATTGATCTTCTCATCGTTCACGGATCGATTTCAGACGCCGTATTGCGGCGAACGATCGACAGTCTGCTGTATCCCTTGTGGGACGCCGGCGTGAAGATTGGCTACAGCGTTCACACGCCTTCCGCCGCAGTTCGCTTCGCCGCCAGCGACCTGAACGCCCAGACAGCGCTGCTCGACGCGCGCCTGATCGCCGGCGACGCAGCGCTCGCGCGCGATTTCTTGTCGAATTACGATCAGCTTCGTCGGCGCACGCGGGACAAATTCGTCGCCGCCAAGCTCGCTGAACAGGAAGCCCGGCACGATCGTTCCGCCCAGTCACGTTACCTCGCCGAACCCGACCTCAAGGAAGGCAAGGGCGGCCTGCGAGACCTGCATACGATCGGCTGGATCGCCAAGCATCTCACTGGGCAGTCGCTGGGGGAGGGGCGCGCCGCTGGGGCGCTTATAGGCGCCGAAAATCTGACCGCCTTTGTGAAGGCTGAACGCTTCTTGATGTCGTTGCGCGTGCACCTTCATCAGATGCAGGGGCGCGCTAACGAGAAACTCTCATTCGATCTTCAGCCGGCGCTCGCTGAGCATTTGGGGTATGCAGAACGTTCGGACGTCAGTTCAGCCGAGCGCATGATGCGGCACTATTTCGTCAACGCCATCGACGTTGGCCGGCTGATGCGGATCTTCATCGCCAAGATCGAGAGCGAGCGCATGAAGTTGTCTGCGCGGGCGCCGAAGCCTTTGCCAACGGCGCTGGCGCGCGACGAGACAGGCCTCAAGCCGAACCTGCGCATTCGCAACGGCCGCATCGACTTTCAGAGCGCCGCCGCTGCCCGTCGCGCGCCCGTCGATCTTTTTCGACTTTTTCGGGCTTTCTCGAAGCGGCCTGATCTCGACTTCCATCCTGATGCGCTCGCCCTGACAGCCGATTGCGTGACGCTCGTGACGACGCCGGTGCGCAACGACCCCGCGATTGCGAGGCTGTTCACGGCAATGCTGACGGAGTCGCGCGAGCCGGTGAAACTCCTGCGCGTCATGGCCGAGACGCGGCTTTTGGGGAAATACATTCCTTCATTCGGCCAGATAGCAGGGCGGGTCGAACTCGGCCTCTATCGCCGTTTTGCGCTGGATGAGCACGTGTTTCAGGCGATCGGCGTGCTGACGAAGATCCGCCTTGGCGAATTGCGGCTGGCCCATCCCATCGCAACGGGAATACTCTCGCGGGCGGAGAGCCCGACGCCGTTCTATCTCGCCGTGCTTCTGCATGAGGCGCGGGGGTCGCTGAAGGAGCGAACGCCCGAAGCCGCCGAACGGCTGATTGAGCGTGTCGCGCGTCGGCTCGGCGCATCGTCTGACGACGCAGGGCTTATCTCGTGGGTCGCTGCGCGCCCGTTGCTGATGGTTCGCGTGTCGGAGAGTCGCAACCTCGGCGACCCGCGGACGATCGCCCGCTTCGCCCGGGAGATCGAAACAATCGAACGGCTGGAACTCATGCTCGTCCTGACCGTGTGTCACCTCCGCGTTGTCAGCGAAAGCGCTTGGGACGAATGGACCCGGCGGCAGGTTTCCGCGTTGTATTTCGGCGCGCGCGCCTTTCTTCAGGGCGGTGAGGCGGCGCTTGGCGACTGGATGGCGGCGCGCGAGGCGCAGACGCGCGCGACCGTCGGCGCTGCGCTTGGA
>JBGTFV010000101.1:0-5871 GCA_041747095.1 Parvularculaceae bacterium | reverse complement strand
GATCATGTGCGTTGTTTTCGTCATCCCCGCCGCAGCGAAGCGGAGAGCCGGGATCTCATGGAGCGGGCGATGACAAGATCCCGGATCGCCTTCGGCGTCCGGGATGACAGAGATGTTGACATGGGAAAACATCGACCTTCGCTTCCTTGAAATGAGGAATAGAGCAGCGCCACCGGCGTCATCCCGGCCGCAGCGAAGCGAAGAGCCGGGATCTCATGAAACGAGTGATGACCAGAGGTCCCGGATCGCCTTCGGCGTCCGGGATGACAGCGGGGTGTGCGGATAGGGGCGCTTCGTCCTTCGTGACGCGCCTTTGGCGCTCCTCAGGCTGAGGAAAACGCCAGACACCCTCACCCTGAGGGCGATGGGACGGGGACCCATCGCGCGAAGCGGCGTCTCGAAGGGCGACGGCTGGTAAACCTTCCGCAAGCCAACAAAACCATAAAAACTACCGAAAATTATATCTAACTAAATCTTAAAGCCCTCCGTTTACGGTCGCGTTTCAAGTGACGGAGCGCGCCTGATGATCCCGCTGATTTTGCTATCCGCCTATCCTGCGGCCTTGCTCATCGCCGCATTCAACGACCTCGCCGAATTCAAGATCCCGAACTGGGCGTCGGCGGTCCTGTTCATCTCGTTCTTCGGCGCGGCTGCGGCCGTTGGCGCGCCGGGCAAGGTTATCATTGAGGGACTACTCCTTGCCTGCGCCGCGCTTGTGATCGGCTTCGCGCTTTTCGCGCGGCGCATTTTTGGCGGCGGCGACGCGAAACTTTTCGCCGCGCTTGCCCCTTGGATCGGCGTCGCGGGTTTCCTCAATTTTCTGCTCAATGTGGCCGTCGCGGGCGGCTTTCTCGCCATGTTCCTGATGATTTTCCGCCAGACCCCGGCGCTGCCTGTTTACGCCCAGGCGCCTTGGCTCCTTCGTCTGCACCAGCGCCCGAAGGACATTCCGTATGCGGTCGCGATCTGCATCGGTGGGTTGATGAGCTTTCCGACGACGCCGCTCTTCAAGTTGTGGTTCGGCGCATGAGGGCAAAGGAACGTCCGAAACGGGACGATCCGTGACTTTAAGTTAATGGAGTTTTGAGGACTTTTACCAACAATGCAGATCAGTGGCGCAAAAGGCCGCGCGCGTGCGCGGCAGGCAGGTTGAAACATGAACATGACCCGTATCATCGTTCTCGCGGTGGCGCTCGTCGCTGGCGGCGTGGCTTTCTATCTGATGATGGGAAACCGTCCTCAGGCTCCTACGCAGATCGCCTTGCCGGTTGAAGAAAAAACAACCCGCATCCTCGTATCGGACGTCGATCTCGTGCGCGGCGAACGCCTTCAGGCGGATAAGGTGCGCTGGACGACCTGGCCGGAAAAAGCGCTCTCGCCGTCCTATGTTACCGAAGCGAGCGGCGGCAAGCCGGAAGACCTCGCCAATGCGGTAGCCCGCACGACCATCGTCAAGGGCGAGCCGATCATCGAATCGAAAATCGTGCGCGTCGGCGCATCCGGCATGATGGCGGCGGTTCTGGAGCCCGGCATGCGCGCGGTCTCCATGCGCATCTCGCCCGAGACGGCGGTCTCTGGTTTCGTTTTGCCGGGCGACCGGGTCGATATTCTCTTTACCCGGACGGAGGGAAACAATGGAGCGCAGACGCGCACGCTGTTCGAGAACGTCAAGGTGCTGGCGATCAACACCATCTATTCGGAAAACCCCGAAACGCCGACGATCGAGGGCGCAAACGTCACGCTGGAATTCACGCCGCCGGATGCTGAAGCGTTCATCACGGCCCGCGCTTCCGGCACGCTCAACCTCGCGCTTCGGAGCGTATTCAGCCAGACCGAAGTCGTGAAAGCAGAGGCCAAGCGCTCAGGCAATCTCTCCGTCATCCGTTACGGACGGTCATAATCATGCGCGCCCTGAACAACAACCAAATACAAGCGCCCGCTGAGGGAACACAAATGAGAAACGCTTTAACCAAGTTTCCGGGCTTTGCGAGAGCCGCCAAGGTTTCCTGTGCGCTCGCCTTCAGCGCCATGCTCACCCTTGCGCCGGCGGCGGCGCAGCGCGCGGCCACCGTTGATGGCGGCGGCCAGAGCGAAGTTTCTCGCCGGATCGTCCTGCCACTGAATAAGGCTGCGATCGTCGAGCTCCCGCAAGCGGCCTCTGACGTTCTCGTCTCGCAGCCCTCAATTGTTGACGCGGTCGTGCGCTCGCCGCGGCGCGTTTATCTGCTTGGCCAGTCAGTTGGCCAGGCGAACGCTTTCTTTTTCGACGCCAATGGGCGGCAGATTCTTAATCTTGAAATCCAGGTTGCGCGCGACATCGAGGCGCTGCGCGCGCTCTACGATCGGCTCATGCCGGACTCGCGCCTCATCGTTGAGGCGCTTGACGATACCATTATCCTGCGCGGGGTCGTTCCGACGAGCGTTCAGGCGACGAACGCCGCTGATATCGCAGTGCGTTTTGCCGGCGGCGACGCTGAAAAAGTCATCAGCATGGTGTCGGTACGCGACCGTGAGCAAGTCATGCTGAAGGTGCGCATTGTGGAAATGCAGCGCCAGCTCACGAAGCAACTCGGGGTCAACACAAGCGGCACGGTCGCCTTGAATGACGTTGCGCTTCAGCTCGCGGCCATCAACAGCGTCGCGGCGACCGGCGGCCTGACCGGCGCGACGGCTATCGACAACATCGGATCGCAGGGGCGCGGCTCGCTCGATCTTTCGTTCCAGGCGCTCGAATCAAACGGCCTCATTCGTACGCTCGCGGAGCCAAATCTCACGGCGGTATCGGGCGAGTCGGCGAACTTCCTCGCTGGCGGCGAGTTTCCAGTCCCGGTCGGTCAGCAGGATGGCGTCATTACGATTGAATTCAAGGAATTCGGCGTCGGCCTCGGCTTCACGCCGCTGGTAATCGACAAGGGCAATATCAGCCTGAAGATCTCAACGGAATCGAGCGAGATCACCAACGCAAACTCATTCTTTGCGCCGGGGGCCATCACGGTTGATCCGACCACGGGCCAACCGATCACAACCGCCGGTCTCAGCATTCCCGGCCTGTCGGTGCGCCGCGCCAATACGACAGTTGAATTGCCGAGCGGCGGCAGCCTCGCCATCGCGGGCCTCCTTCAGGAAGACCTGCGCCAGACCATCCAGGGCGTACCGGGCCTCAAGGAGGCGCCGGTTCTCGGCCAGTTGTTCCGCAGCCGCGACTTCGAGAAAGGCGAGACGGAGCTTGTGATTATCGTCACGCCATACATCGTCGAGCCCAAGCACGAAAGCGCCTTCACCGATCCGTCAAAAGGTTTCGTTTCGGCAAGCGACATGCAGACTTTCATGCTGGGCAAGCTGGCTTCGACTTATGGCCTCGCGGGCGCCGGCGTCTCTGAAAAGACGCTGCAGGGCCCCCTCGGCTTCATCCTAGATTAGTTGAAAGGACCACTCGATGCCGAACCTTTATAGAAATACCGCAGCAGCGGTTCTTGCGGCGGCATTTTGCGCGACGGGCTGCGCGGTATCTCCCAACGGGCCTCAAGAAGCCCTGACGGTGCAGCAGACGCACCCGATCTCCGTTGACAGCCAGACGGTTACGCTGACCCTCGCGATTGACGACGCCCAGAACGGTCTTTCCCCGCTCGACGCTGCGCGCGTGCGCGGCATTGCCGACGCCTACATGCGCAACGGACACGGACCGCTCAGCATTTCCGCGCCATCGGGCGTATCAGGGCGCACGGCGGATGCAGTGGCGGGCCGCGTTCGCACTGCGCTCTATGAAGCGGGCGTGCCGGAGGCCGCAATTAACGTTGCGACTTATCCGCAAGGAGCGCCCGTGCGCAGCGACTTGATCATTTCGTTCACGCGCTACACGGCGACCGCCAGCGCCTGCGGCATCTGGGTGGGACTTGCCAATGCCGACAGCCGAAACATCCGCTCACCGAACTTTGGCTGCGCGACGCAGAACAATCTGGCCGCGATGGTCGCCGATCCGCGCGATCTCGTGGAGCCTGCCGGGATGACGCCGCCAGATTCGGCCTCACGTATCCGCGCCGTGCGCGCCTACCGCGAGGGTTCCGTTACCTCATCTGAAACCGACGGCGCGATCCAGTCGCAAGTTGCTAACTAAAAACGCGTAGACCAAGGCCCGCCAGGGAGAACGACATGAAGACGAACCCAACAACAGCCTTCGATTTCGTCGATGACGAGGAAGGCGTTGCTCCGTCAGCCGCCCGACTGGGGCCGGACGGCGGACCTCTCGCGCGCGCTCGGGTTAGCTACGCCGCCACCCAGGCATCGGTAGCAGAAGATGACGCCTGGCTTGATGAAGAACTCTCAGACGAAGAACTTGCCGCGCTCGGCGCGGATGACTTTGACGATGAAGAGCTGCTGGCTGAAGATCTTGACTATGTCGACGAGGCCCCGCGCCTCGCCGCGCCGGCAAAGATCGCCAGACAAGCGCCAGCGCCTGCACCGGACTTCGATCCAGTTGAGGACGAACTCGACTATCCCGAAGAGGCGATGGCGCCGCTGACGCAGGAAGTCGCGCTCGCGAGCGCGGCGTCGACAGAAGTCGCACCGGCATTCGAGGGGTCGGGCGACGATCTCGATCACCGCCCCGTGCCGCGCATCTCGATCCATGCGTTCTGCGAGACGCCGGCGACCTCCGGTCTGCTTGAGCGCGCTGCCGTGGATCGCCGCCTTCTGAAAACCCACATGACAATGCACATGGGCGGTCTGCCCAAGGCGATCGAGCATTTCCAGACGAGCGCAACGCCGAACCTCATCATTGTTGAGACGGTCGACAGCACGAAGCAACTCTTCGCGCAGCTGACGGAACTCGCTGAGGTATGCGATCCGTCGACGAAAGTGATCCTCATAGGGCGGGTCAACGATATCGGCCTCTACCGCGAACTCGTCCGCCAAGGTATCAGCGAATACATCGTCAACCCGAAATCGCCGCTGCAGATCATCAAGTCGATCGCAGCTCTCTACGTCGACCCATCGGCGCCGCCGATCGGCAAGACGATCGCCTTTGTCGGCGCGCGCGGCGGCGTCGGTTCTTCCACGCTTGCGCACAACGTCGCTTGGTGTATCGCAGAAGAATTCAAGAGCGATACGGTCATTCTCGATCTTGACCTGCCGTTCGGCACGGCGAGCCTTGATTTCGAGCAGGATCCGACTTCGGGGCTTATCGAAGCCCTGTCGGCGCCGGAACGTCTCGACGACGTGCTCCTTGACCGGTTGCTGCAGAAACATACCGACCGCCTCAGCCTTTTCACCGCGCCAAACCTGCTTGATCGCGACTACGAACTCGACGAACAGGCGTTCGAGACTGTCATTGATGTTGTCCGCGGCGCTGCGCCGACGATTGTCATCGATGTACCGCACATCTGGACAGCCTGGTCGAAGCGCATTCTTCAGACAGCCGATGAAATTGTCATCACTGCGACGTCCGACCTCGCTGCTTTCCGCAATACGAAAAGTCTCGTCGACGTGATCTCGGGCTCGCGCCCGAACGACTCGCCTCCGAAATTGGTCATCAACCAATTTGACCCGAAACTGTCATCGGTCCAGCCAGCGCAATATGCCGAACACGTGGGTTTGAAACCATCGGTGATTTTCGGCTGGGAGCCGCAACTGTTCCACACGGCGGCTACAAACGCCTCGCCGATCCTACAGGTCGGTCCAAAAACAAAGTCGGCGCAAGGGTTGCGCGATCTTGCTTCGCTCGTGCTGGGGCGCCTTGAGCCTCCTAAAAAGGCTAGCCGCTTCAAGATCTCTGGATTGCTCAGCAAACGGTAGTTAGACGATGTTTGGCCGGAAGACTGCAGACGCCCCACAAAACACTGGCCCCGCCGCGCGGCCGGCTCCCGCGCCTGCGCC
>JBGTFV010000100.1:0-1585 GCA_041747095.1 Parvularculaceae bacterium | reverse complement strand
CGGCCATTTCCGTAGCGCGCGATACGGACGTCCGCGCCTACGGCGTCTACCTGAGTACCTTCCTCGAACCGCTGACGCCGTTTCTGGACTCCCCGAATGTAACGGAGATCCTCGTCAACGGGCCCGGCGAGGTGTGGATCGAACAGATCGGCGCGGCGCGCATGAGTCGTCATGCCGTACCAGCGCTTGATGCGACCCTGCTCCAGCGCCTCGCTCAGCAGGTCGCGCGGATCAACCATCAGGGCATCAGCCGCGAATCGCCATTGCTCGCCGCGACGCTGCCCGGCGGCGCGCGGGTGCAGATTATCGCCCCGCCCGCGACACGCCGGCACATGGCGATTGCGATCCGCCGCCATGTGCTTACCGACATCACGCTCGACGAATATTCCCGGCGCCGACTGTTCGACCGGGCGCGGCGCACGGACCCCGACCGCACCGATCCGGTCGACGCTTTCCTCTCGGATCTGCTCGACAAAGGCGAGATCCTCGGTTTCCTGCGCGGCGCGGTCGCCGCCCGGAAAACCGTCCTCTTGTCGGGGGGCACGTCGTCCGGCAAAACCACGCTTCTCAATGCGCTGTTGAAGGAAATTCCTGCTGACGACCGCGTGATCGTCATCGAGGACACGGCGGAGATTCAACTCGCGCGCGAGAATTGCGTGGGCCTCGTCGGCGTCGCCGGCGAACAGGGGGAAGCGCGGGTCTCGATTGACGACCTCTTGCGCGCCTCGTTACGGATGCGGCCCGACCGCCTGTTGATCGGCGAGTTGCGCGGACCGGAGGTCGTAACCTTCCTGCGGGCGATAAACACGGGCCACCCCGGCTCGTTCGCGACCATCCATGCCAGCTCGCCCATGGGCGCTTTCGAACAAATAGCGCTGATGAGCCTGCAATCCGGGCTCGGCCTCTCCCGCGCGGAAACGATCGCGCATGCCCGCTCGATGATCGATGTGGTCGTGCAGCTCTCGAACCGGCACGGAAAGCGGCGGATCGACGAAATCTTTTTTACGCCTGCGAGCATAACCCGCATCTGATTCCCGCGACCGACCGCCGCAGAGGGGTCCGCGCTCGCCCCTCGCGCGAAACTTGCGAACCATACCCCCGCAAGCGTCGTTACTGTCCGGTTTCAGGACGGATTGGAAACATCCTGCGCGGGCAAATGGGGGCCAGTGTTGCAATTTATCAGGAATGAACGTCATCTTCGGCCTTGCTGCGGCGCGGCAGGAGAGATCGCGCTGCGGATCACCGAATTCTTGTCACTGAAATCGCCAGCCGAGCAGTATCGCCCATGAACACGACGCCTCCCGCGGCCGCCCTGAAATCTGCCGCACCAAGACCGGCTGAACGCAACCCGCTCCGCAATCGCGCCGACTGGGAGCGCATGCGCGGGGAATGCGTCGCCGATCCGGGCGCTTTTCATGGCGACGTGGCGGCGCGGCTGACCCACTGGTTCGTGGCCTCCGCCGGCCCGAACGGCGCGTGGCTTTCTCGGGACGAGGCCACGGGGAAATGGAACGGCTGGGACGCGAAAACCTGCGCCGCCGTTTCGCTCGACATGCCGGCGGGCTTTGCGCCGTGGGCGCGCGCC
>JBGTFV010000099.1:0-3969 GCA_041747095.1 Parvularculaceae bacterium | reverse complement strand
GGCGGCGGCCCTTCGACGACCGTCGCGCCCAGCGCTTCAGCGATGCGCAACCGCTCGGGGTCGGTGTCGCGATACTCCACCCGGCCTGCCCCGGCGGCGACGGCATACATGGCGGCGTAGAGCGCGATCGATCCGCAGCCTCCCATGATCAGCACGTCAGCGCCCGGTTGGGCGGCCAAGTGCGGTACGGTGAACTCGTATCCGAACGGCAGATTGTCAGCAGCGCTCGCCACTGTCGCGGGATCGACCCCCGATGGCGCCGGCGTCAGCGCGAAGTCCGCCTCGACCACCATTATCTCGTCGGAGAACGTTCCACCCCAATCGCCAAGTCCGGGAAGGCCGTACATCGCGCCTGGAACGTGGGTGCGGCAGGAATTGGGCCGACCGTCGTTGCAGCGGTCGCAATGCGCGCAGGAGATATGCCAATTGACGACGACAATATCGCCCGGCGCGACCCTGCGGACGTCTTCGCCGACTTTTACCACCTCCCCTACGCATTCATGGCCGATCGCAAACGGCCCTCGAAACGGCGCCTCGCCACGGATGATCATGCGGTCGAGGTCGCAGGTTGTTGCAGCAATCGGACGAACGATGGCGTTGCGCGGGCCAGACAGCGCCGGCGACAGAACTTGCCGCCATTCCAGCTGTCCGGGCCGGATAAATATCAGCTCTCGCATGTCATGCTCCCTATGGCGATCGCCATAGTATGGCGAACGTTATAGAAATTCAAGCCTTTACTGCGTAGGATGCCGCATGCCTCGTTCGACCGACGCCCGCGCCAAAGCGCTCGACACTGCGGAGCGGCTGTTCCGTACACAAGGCTACGCCGCGACGGGCCTGACCCAGATCATTGCGGAAAGCGGATCGCCCAAGGGCTCCTTCTATTTCCATTTTCCGGAGGGTAAGGACCAACTGGCAAGGGAAGTCATCGAGCGATACGCCGCGCGCGCGCGCGCCGCGATCGAGCAGGCGTCCGATGCGACCGAGGGTGAGGCAATCGCCTTTGTCGCAGCGATTTGCGGCGCCTTCGCCGCTGAGATGCGCCGCTCGGACTATCAGCTTGGCTGTGCGGTGCAGAACATCGCCAATGAACAGGCGTTCGTCGATACGCCATTGACGCAGATGTTACAGGCGGCGCTGAACGGTTGGCTCGCGGCGATTGAGGAGCATTTCGGCAAATGCGGCATTCCCTCCTCCCGATCGCGCAAGCTCGCCCGCGCGCTGGTCAGCGGGCTCGAAGGCGCACGCACCGTTGCGCGCCTTCAACGAAAAGACGATGCGTTCCAGGATTTAGCGATGGTGATGTCTGAAGCGATCAACTCTTGAACCACAAGCGCCGCCGCGCGCAGCGGCCGCTGATCCGCAAGATCATTCAAATTACCGCTAACTCCGCAATGACGTTCAGGGCGAATTTCGGGCGCTGCAAGAAGGCCGATAGGAGTTCCGCGCAAATCATTCCGCATTTTGATTATTTTGCCGCGCCTCAGCACGATAATTGGCGAAAAAACGCACCCAAAAATACGAACATTACGCACTGGCCACTAACTCGGCCTTTGCAGCGACGGCGTCCAGCCGGAGCGTTGCGATAACGCCGCTGGGGACGTTCTCGGCAAGATCGAGTGTGGCGTCGATCTGCTCGGCAAGTTCGCGCGCAACCGCGAGACCCTGCGAGGCAGTCCAGCACGCTGCGGGAGTGCGGCTAAACCCCTCCCCATAGTCGGCAACACTGATTTGGACGGATGACCCGTAGGATTGCATTCCGATGACCACGGCGCCGGTTCCTGCTTCATGCCGATAGGCGTGCTTGTACGCGTTCGAAACCAGCTCGCAGATGATCAGCCCAAGCGGCGCCGCCGTGACGAGATCAACGGATGCTTCCCCAACAAGATCAAGACTGATGCGGCAACGGGAGCCGTAAATCCCCTCGAGCCGCTCGGCGAGGCGTTTGAGCAAAGAGTTCAGGCAAACCTTATTAGCTTCGACGCTGCCGTGGAGACCTTCATGGATCGACGCCATGCTGAGGATTCGCGCCTGAAGTTCCCGAATGGTCGAGATGTCCGCCCCGTCATTTTCTGACCGACGCCCCTCCAAGCCAAGAAGGCTTACGACAACCTGCAGGTTGTTCTTTACACGGTGGTTTAACTCTACGAGCAGGGTTTCGCGTTGGGCGGCCGTTCGCGAGACATCATCCCTGCTCGCCTGCAATTCCGCCGTCGTCGCCAAAAGCGCCGCGTTCTTCTTTGCGCGATCGCGGAACAGAAAGAAAAGAAATAGAGATATACTGAAGAATAATACCGTTGCGATCAAAAATAAAGCAATTGAACGTTGTTGCCGTTCAACTTTCAATTCGGAGAGTGTCCGAGCCTGTTCAGCAATTTGAACCCGGCTCTGTTGTAACTCAAGATCGAGTTCAACCGAAAGAACATCTGCTTGCGCCGCCCGAATGCGCTTGTAATTATCTTGCCAAAGCTTCAGTGCGGCGACGCCGTATTTTGCGCTTTCCTCGTACCTTCCGGCTGCCTCAAATACGTTGGCCCCGATCTCTGCGGCTTGCGCGCGATGATAAATTGCGCCGTGTTGTTCAGCGAGCGTGAGGCATCGCTTCGCCGCATCGATTGCCGATGGCAGCTGGTCAAGGCCCAATAAAGCCCTCGCCTCTCTGCACGCGTTGCGAATGCTCTCGTGCCTTGTGATTATTGTCGGATCGAGAGCGGACGCGCTATTGTGAAACAGGGCGTCATCATAGCGTCCTTGTTCCAAGGCAAGGTTCGCCGCGAGCCTGTGGACAAGTGACGCCTGTTTGGGGTGTTGCATATACGCGGCGTCTTGCAGGCTCTTGGAAATCTCCGAAGCAGCCTCATCAAGGCGTCCGAGGTCGATATAGAATCCTACAATATTCGCTTGCGCGAATCTGGGTGGGTCTACAAATTTACCATAGGCTGCGGCAAATTTAGCCGCCTCAAGTCCCGCCTCATGTAGACCAACTGCCGCAAAAAGTACGCTGACATTTGCATGAATTGAAAACAGCGTGACCTCGGAAACGTTCCCGTTATTGACTTTCAGCGCCTGTCTATACGTCCGGATCGCTTCGCCGTACTCCTCTTTGAAAAAGTAAATGGCCCCAGGCCTGTACAGCGTCAACGCCATGCCCTCTTGGGCGTCAATTAACTCATAATCGACGAAGGCCTTCTTGAGCGCGGTCTCGGCATCATCGTAGCGCGAGGCATAGTAGTAAGCAGTACCAAGTTGCCCCTGTAGGGTCGCACGCGCAAATTCGTTTGAGCTAACCTCGGGCCTCGTCAGCGCATCTTCTGTGAGCATTATATGTTGGCCGGCGGGGAGGTCGTTGAGAAAACGGCGATATCTGCGCACCAACTTCGGCAGGTCGCGGTCTTGAGCTGCCAGCGTTTCTCGCAGGAATGAATCGAAGGACAATTCGACGTCGGTCGCGGGGCCGTCTTGCGCGACCGCGATGCCAGCTGTCAGAAAGCAAAAAAACAGGACTCGAAAAGTTTGAGCGATAAGCGACCGCACTGTACCCCACAGAGCGATATCCCATTGAGCGCTGCCCGCCATGCGCAAGCTTCCATCGACCCCGTTCGATGCTGTCAAGAAAGCGCTCCCACGCCGCCTGCACCGGCAGCAGTTGTTGGGCGTCCGCCCATCGATGCTGGTGCTCGTCTGCTTCTGTAGTATGCCTTGTTATCGCCGAACATCTACCCCGGAATTTTGGGAAAATTGCGCTGGATTTCCGCAAGATTACCGCTCGTGAAAAGGCATCTTGCATGTCGCTAAGCGCGGGCTCATTCCCACTCGATTGTTCCAACATCATATAACCATTTGAAATCACTCACAATTTTATTTTGGCGACGAACAAACTCCGCCGCTAAGACCGTCAAAAAGTTACGCTTTTGATTTTAAAAGGAAAATCGCCGGAAAATTTCTTTTGTGGGTTTCGGCGACTATCGG
>JBGTFV010000098.1:0-3836 GCA_041747095.1 Parvularculaceae bacterium | reverse complement strand
AGTAAGGTCCGTCGCGCGTTTAGGCCCGGGAGCTAGTCGTTCGCATCGCGGGCTTGCCGTTTTTGCAATAGGCGCAAACGACGGCCATACTGCCGAGCGGACGCTAAAGGGGGCGCTTCGGGTTTTGCTAAACGCGTTTCTAAAAACGCGGCCGCTCGTTTTCTGGCCGCCAGCCGCGCTGTTGCTTGTCGCGCTCGGCGCCAGTCTTCTCGATTTTGAAGGCACGCTCGCGGCCGCAACCGCGGCGACGAACTGGATCCTACACTGGCTCGGTTGGGCGGTGTCGTGGGCGTCGCTCGGCGCGGTCCTGCTTGTCGTCGCGGCGTTCCTCTCCCCGCTGGGGCGCGTGCGGATCGGCGGGCCAGAGGCAAAGCCCATCCTGCCGCGTTGGAACTGGTTTTCGATAACGCTCTGCACGACGATAGCGACCGGCATTCTCTTCTGGGGCGCCGCCGAGCCAATCCGGCATTTGAATGGCCCGCCGGGTTTCGCCATGGCCGAGCCGAACACGCCGGAAGCCGCGCGGTTCGCACTCGCCTCGCTTTTCATGCATTGGACGGTGACGCCCTATGCGATCTACGCCGTGCCGGGGCTGGCTTTCGCGCTGGCCCATTTCAACCTGCATGCGCCCTATTCATACAGCGGGCCGCTCAGCCATGCCTATGGCGGATGGTTCAGGGGCGCGGGCGGATCGGTCGTCGACAGTCTCGCCCTACTCGCGCTCGTTGCCGGGGTTGCGGCGTCGCTCGGCATCGGCGTTCTGACGCTGTCGGGCGGGGCGCTGGCGGTGTTTGGCGTCGAGTTTGGGCCGTTCGGCAAACTCTGCGTCACGCTGTCGATTGTTGCGGTCTTTGTCTTTTCGTCCGTATCCGGCCTGCAGCGCGGCGTTCGCTTTCTATCCGACGTCAATGTGCGGCTGTTCTTCGCGCTGGCGGCGTTCGTGCTCATCGCTGGCCCGACCGGAGCGATGCTGCGCCTCGGCGGGGGGGGGCTTGTCGATTACGGCCAAAGTTTTTTCGCTCGTAGCGTGCAGACAGGCCGCGGCCCTGACGCCGAATGGGTGCGCAACTGGCCGCTTTTCGACTTTGCGAACTGGATGGCGTGGGCCCCGATCACGGCCATGTTCATTGGCCGCATTTCTGTTGGTTACACCGTGCGCGAGTTCATCCTTTTCACCGCCGTCGCTCCAGCCGTTTTCAGCATTTTCTGGATGACGATTTTCGGCGGCGCGGCGCTGTCGCTCGATCTCGCCAATGGGGGATCGTTGAGCGCCGCCATCGCAACAGGCGGACCGGAAGCGGTGATGTACGCGCTTTTCCGCGAACTGCCGCTCGCCGGCGTCGTAACTGTGGTGTTTTTGTTCAGCATCTTCATTTCATTCGTCACGGCGATGGACTCGAACACGCTCGCCATGACCGACGTCAGCCTCGGCGCGTCGCCTGAGGGTGAGACGCAGAACGCTGCGCGCGGGGCGCAGGAGACGGCGATCAAGATCTTTTGGGGAACGATCATTGCCGCCGTCGCGTGGGTCATGATCGCCACCAACGGTATTGCGGGCGTCCGTATGCTGTCCAATCTCGGCGGCGTACCGGGCCTGTTCATCATCGTTGGATGCGGCGTTTTTCTTGTTCGCGCTATGCTGCGGGGCCCGTCGCGCGCTGGCCTATGAGATTGTGAGTGCGGCTGTGCTGCAACAGTGCTCGCTTTATCGAAAATTTAATGCGGTTTGGCGCAGCATCCTTGCGCGGTCGGGATTACATCAAAAATACAGAGGGATATTCCGGCGCGGTTGCGTAAATGGAGTTTGGCGATGCCGACCCTGACCAAAGCACTTTTCGCCTTCATGGCCATGCTGGCTTCAGGAAGTTGCGTTCTGCTAGCGGCAGCAGGCGCGAGCTATCTGTCCGGCCCGCAGCGTATTGAGGCCTCCGTCCGCTGAACAAGCGACGGCCATGAGGGGTTAACGTTCCGTTTACGCCATATAGGCGCACGCAATGACTGCGGCTCGCGCTAGAAGAGGCTACATTGGCGGCGGGCCAACCTTCAGGCCGACCCGCTTTTCGCCCAATACCGCCCAATGCTTAGCGTGATCCCCCAATGCCAAGCGTGATCGGTTCAGCCTGTGGCCTCAGCCTTTCGGCGTGAGGCGCAAAAGCTTGCCGACGGGTGCGCCGCCCCTGTCTTCGGTGGTGACATAGATCGCGCCATCAGGCCCCACCCGCACGTCGCGAATACGCTCCGCTTGCTCAACAAGATAACGTTCCTCGCCAATGGGTTTGCCCTCTGCATCGATCCTGACCCGGTGGAGCGCCGCGCCCGCGAGCGCGCCGATCAGCAGGTCGCCCTGCCAGTCCGGGAAAAGATCGCCGGCGTACACCGCAAGACCGGATGGGGCGATCGACGGCGTCCAGTATTTCACCGGCTGCTCGGTGCCGGCGTACTTGGTGAACGGCGTAATGCGCGCGCCATTATAGTCGATGCCATAGCTGGCGAACGGCCAGCCGTAATTTGCGCCTGCCTTGATAATGTTGATCTCATCCCCGCCGCGAGGCCCGTGCTCGGTCTCCCACAGGATGTCGCGCGCCGCGTCGTAGGCGAGCCCTTGGGGATTACGGTGCCCCTTGGTGAACAGTTCCGGCCGCGCGCCCTCGCCGAGCGAGGGGTTGTCCGCCGGGATTGAGCCATCCTCGTTCAGACGCACGACCGCGCCGAAGCTCGTCTTGGCGTCCTGCGCGAGTTCCTTGTAGCGCGAGCCCTCGCCGACAGCGACATAGAGCTTGCCGTCCGGGTGGAACACGAGCTTTCCGCCGAAGTGAAAGCCTGACGACTTGAGAGGGGCGGCCTCGTAGATGACTTCCAGGTCGCTCAAGGCTGCGCCGTCAAAGCGCGCACGCGCGACGCGCAACGCGTTCTTGGACTTGTCGCCATGGGCGTAGGAAAGATAGAGGAGGCCGTTATCGGCGAAGTCAGGGTGCGGCAGAACTTCGAACATGCCGGCCTGCTGGTCGACATAGACGGCAGGCGCGCCGGCGACCGGTTCCGCGACGAGTTTGCCGTCACGAACGACCCTCAGACGCCCGGCCCGTTCGGTGACCAGCATCGCGCCGTCGGGCAGGAAAGCGACGCACCACGGGTTGACGAGCCCATCGGCGAGCGTTTCGATCGACAGCGCCTGCGCGCCGATAGGCGCGGGTTCTGCAAGCGTTTTCTGCAGCGCGCTATCGCCGCCGCCTTTTTGCGCGCCCTGCGCAAACGCCGCGCCGCTGAGGCTGAGGAGGGCAAGTGCGGCAACGCCGGTGCGGATAGCGGCGTTCCTCGCGGCGCGTCCAGATTTATGCATGCTGACTCCATGTCGTTACTGATTGAGGGAGGGATTACTCGGTCTTCGATGGCGCCCGGCCTTCCAGCGTAGGCAACCCGTCAGCGGTTCGAAAAGCCCGCCAAGGGCTCGACGGCGGCGCGGCGACTGCTAGAACGGTGTCGACGTTGTAAGGGTAAAGCCATGAATTGGGCAAGAACGGGTCTTGCGTTGATCGTCGGCATCGTCGGCGGTTATGCGGCGTCGGTCGCGGCCTACACCCAGCAGGTGATCGGCAAACAGACGGCGCTCGGCGCCGTTTACACGCCGTCCCAGTATGGCGAGACGCTGGTTGAGAACTTCACCGGGCTCGTCGGCGAGTTCGGCGCGGTGCTCGCGATTGCCCTTGCGGTGGGCTTCGCCATTGCCGGCGCGCTGCGCCGTTTCATCCCGCTCGCGCCACTTGTCGCCTTTCCGCTCGCCGGGGGCGCCGCGCTGTTCTCGGCAGTCTGGTTGATCGAGAACGTCATGTTCGGCG
>JBGTFV010000097.1:0-4312 GCA_041747095.1 Parvularculaceae bacterium | reverse complement strand
GCCGGCATCCGTCCGAGCGCGACGGCTCGACGACAAACGACGCCGCAGCGAGCGTAAAAGCCTGCGGGCGCGTCCGGAAGATTGAGCGCATCGTCCGCATGCGTTTTGCCAGATTGAATCCCAACAAGAGAGGAAACGCGCTCATGCTCAGTCGCCGTCAGATCAGCGTTGCCGGCCTTGTGACCTTGGGCTGGCCAACCGTTGCGGTCGGTTCGGGCGTGCGCGAGACGCCTGCTCCGGCGCTGCTCGTGCAGACATTCCTCCGGGCGAATGAGGGCCGCCGCCGCGCATTGGGTAGGTTCATTGAGCTCAACTGGCTTGCGATGGACCGTGAGGGTATCGAGCAGGGGCTCTTCACTCACGCCACATTGCTCGAGATCGTCGGCGCGGGAGAGATCGATGCGGATGATCGCATCGATTACATCGTTGAGGTCGGCTACCTGACGCCGGGCGGATATGGCGATGTGAGCGCCCGCTTTGACGAGATCAGGTCCCGGCATCGCATGACCCCTGTAGACGGCCTGCTGTTTGCCGATTTGGGGCGCGTCGTCGGCGAGCGGCAATTGCGCCCGGTCGCCTCTGCCTAGCGCAAAGCCGGTCGCCCTGCCGGCGTCCGGTATTTTGGCTGCGCGCCGCGCGTCGAGCCTGCCTCTACGCTGAAGGCAGCGCCCGGTTGGCAAGGGTCGGCGAGGGGCGTATGTCATCCCGCATTGGGAGAGACGCGCCGCCGTCGGTCGCTAACTGTGGCTATCGCGGGTCGCTATAGGGAGATCACAATGATTTTGCAGGTAGTGAGAACAGGCGTCGCGGGCGCCATGCTGGTCATATCGTCGGTTGCCGTGGGGGCCCTGGGCCTGTCGCTGACCACTGCGCCCGCGGCCTCAGCGGCTGACGTGGCAACTGCGCCGCTGAAGCAAGCCGACGTCGCGCGCTTCGTCGCGACGCTCGATGATGTCGCAGCGTTCGGCGACAAGTTGGAAGCGGCTGGCAAGGACGATCTCCTCAATCGCCAGGATCAGCCGACCGATGGGGCGCCGTTCGCACCCTATTCGACGGGCCTTGCCGAGCTGAAGGCGCAATACCCGGCCGATCATGCCGAACTCGCGGGCATCCTGAAGACGCATGGCTTTGCGCCTGCCGAATGGAGCGCCTTGGGCGACCGGGTCATCATCGCGTACATCGCGCTGAAGATCGCCGAGGAGAACCCGGAGGCGCTCGAAATGGCCGACCAGATGGCGGCGCTCGATCCCGCCATGCTCGCGCAGATGCCGCCGCAGATGAAGGCGCAGATGGACCGTATGACGGCGATGGTCGAAACGGTCCGCCGCGCGCCGGACGCTGACAAGCAAGCAGTTGCGCCGTCGGTGGCGGCGCTCGACGCTCACGTCGAACGCCAGACCAAGGAGTAGGCGCAAGTCGCTGAACGCCTTCATTCGCGTCGATGATTTCTGTCGCGCGCGCCGCGCCTTTCGGTTAAGGCCAGCGCGTCGTCAAGCGCGCGTACCGGCTGGCGATTGAGGCGTAGTCAGGAGGCGAGCGATGGCGAAGCGCGGCGAGGTCAAAAAGGTCGTTCTGGCTTATTCGGGCGGCCTCGACACGTCGGTCATCCTTAAATGGCTGCAGGTCGAGCTCGGCTGTGAAGTCGTGACTTTCACGGCCGACCTTGGCCAGTTCTACGAGGGTTCCGGCGACGAGCTCGAACCCGTGCGCCGCAAGGCCGAGCGCGCCGGCGTGAAAGAGATCTTCATCGAGGATCTACGCGAGGAATTCGTGCGCGACTTTGTCTTTCCGATGTTTCGCGCCAACGCCCTGTATGAAGGGCAGTACATGCTCGGCACCTCGATCGCGCGGCCGCTGATCGCCAAGCGCCTCGTCGAAATCGCGCGTCAGACCGGGGCCGACGCGGTCGCTCATGGCGCGACGGGCAAGGGCAACGATCAGGTGCGGTTCGAGCTTTCAGCCGCAGCGCTCGACCCGGACATCAAAGTGATTGCGCCTTGGCGCATCTGGGACCTGACCTCCCGGACGCGGCTCATCGAATGGGCTGAGAAGCATCAGGTGGAAATCCCGCGCGACAAACGCGGCGAGGCGCCGTTCTCGGTTGACGCCAATCTTTTGCACACGTCGTCCGAGGGCAAAGTACTGGAAGACCCGTCCGAGCCCGCGCCTGATTATGTTTATCAGCGTACGGCCGACCCTGAAACGGCGCCCGACAAGCCTGAGATCATTGAGATCGCTTTTGAACGCGGCGACGCCGTCGCTCTCAATGGCGCGGCGATGTCGCCCGCGACGCTGCTTGCAGCGCTCAACGACTATGGCGCGCGGCACGGCGTCGGACGGCTCGATTTCGTCGAGAACCGGTTTGTCGGCATGAAGTCGCGCGGCGTCTACGAGACGCCTGGCGGCGCCATCCTGCAGGCGGCCCATCGCGGCATTGAACAGATCACGCTTGATCGCGGGGCCGGGCATCTGAAAGACGAATTGATGCCGCGTTATGCTGAGTTGATCTACAATGGGTTCTGGTTCTCGCCCGAGCGCGACATGTTGCAGGCGCTGATCGACAAGAGCCAGGAGGACGTGTCCGGCGCGGTCCGCGTTAAGCTCTATAAGGGGTCGGCGAACGTCATTGCGCGCGCATCGGCGCAGACGCTTTATTCCATGGCCCATGTGACCTTCGAGGAAGACGCCGTCTACGATCAGCACGATGCGGAGGGGTTCATCCGCCTGAACGCCCTGCGCTTGCGGCTTCTCGCGCGCCGGCGCACGCGCAAGGCGCAATTAGGGTAGGGCGTTGACGCGGCGATAAATTTAGCGCGTTTTCCATTCGCTCCTTCGGTCGCAACGGCGCGCCGGATGGATTGGATTTTGCATGGCCGGCGGGCGCCGACGGCCGAGGGAGAAGAGCATGGATCTGTCGAAAATCGCGATCGGGGTGAACCCGCCGGAAGACGTAAACGTCGTGATCGAAGTTCCGCTCGGTGGGGAGCCGATCAAATACGAGATCGACAAGCCGTCAGGGGCCATGTTCGTCGACCGATTCCTCTATACCTCGATGCACTATCCTTGCAATTACGGCTTTATCCCGGCGACGCTCTCAGCAGACGGCGATCCGGTCGACGTCATGGTGGTGGGCAACCGCCCGCTCGTTCCGGGCGCAGTCGTTGGCGGCAAGCCGGTTGGCGTTCTGCTGATGGAAGACGAAAAGGGGCTGGACGAAAAAATCCTTGCCGTCCCTTCGCCCCGCCTGACGCGCTATTACGACACCGTTAAAGAATACACCGACCTGCCGAGCATCTTCATTGAACGGATTGAGCATTTCTTCACCCACTACAAAGACCTCGAAAAAGGCAAATGGGTCAAAGTGGTGGGGTGGCGCGACGCAGCGACGGCGAAGTCGCTGATCGTTCAGGGCATCGATTCCGCCCGCAAGGGTTGATCTGTCAGCCGGCTTTTTCACACCCGTCTCGACCGCCTTGATGCCCGCCGGATTTCGGTTAATACTTTGCCAACCGGGTGCGGGGATGCGCGTGAGGGGTGGTTTGCGGATATGAAAATCGAAGCAATCTTTGGCGGCGTTCTCGCGCTCTTTGTCGTCGCCATCGCGGCGAAGGCGCTGCTCGATCTGCCGTCCGCCAAGCCCAAGCCGCTTCCCCCCTATACGGGACTGCCGGTGGTGGTCGAGCCTGTCCTGAGTTCCGAGCAGGAACTGGTCTGCTTTTGCTTCGATAATGCCCGCACTCTGGCCCGCCGCGACGTGGGCGTCATGTCGTCGGAATATCGCCAAGGGTTTTCAACCTGCCGCGCCTATGGCCGGCAGATCAATCTGGCGGAACGCGCCAGCAACGCTTGGACCGATGGTTGGAACGCGGCGTTGTCAGCGCGCCCTTACGAGGCAAGCTGCCGCTCCTATCTTCGTCGCGGCCGCGCCTAACCCTCTGTCCGGACGGGCCGTGCGAGTAGTCGCGCGGTGATTTCATCCATCGTAAGTCGACCAGCGACTAGATCGGCGACCGCCTCGCATACAGGCATTTCGACGTGCACCCGCTCAGCCATCGCGACAACAGCTGCGGCCGTCGCAACGCCCTCACTCACAGAGTTGCGTTCGCCAAGTATAACAGCCAGCGGCCTGCCGCGGCCCAATTCCCGGCCGAGCGACATATTCCGCGACTGCGGCGAAGTGGCCGTCAGAATCAGGTCGCCGAGGCCTGATAATCCGGCCAGCGTCTCGCGCTGGGCCCCGAGCGCCAGCCCGAGACGCTGGAACTCGGCAAATCCTCGCGCAATGACGGCCGCCCGCGCGCTGTCGCCAAGG
>JBGTFV010000096.1:0-2023 GCA_041747095.1 Parvularculaceae bacterium | reverse complement strand
CGCGCTCGGCGACGACGAGGTCGCGGCGGCGAGGAAGCAGCTGCTTTGGAATTCAAAGCCCTTTGAAATTCCAAGCGAGATCCTGAGCGCCTGGCGCGGGGCGGGGGGGCGGTCCCGGCAGGCGCATGAAGAATATCGTGCCCGGCTCGCCACCTCGCCGAAGCGCGAGGAATTCGTCCGGCGGATGGAAGGCAGGCTCCCGCAAGGATTCTCAATCTCTCCACATCTGGAGCGATTATTGGCGAATCCTCAACCTGTCGCCACCCGCAAGGCGTCGGAGCTGGCGCTCGAAGCGGTCAACAACGCCGTCGCCGAAACGATCGGCGGATCGGCTGATCTTTCAGGCTCGAACAACACGCGCACCAAGGGCCTTGCGATCCTGTCAGCTGAAAACTACGGCGGCCGCTATATTCACTACGGCGTCCGCGAACACGGGATGGCCGCGGCCATGAACGGCATGGCGCTGCATGGCGGGATCGTGCCCTATGGCGGCACGTTCCTCGTGTTCACCGACTATTGCCGGCCGTCGATCCGCCTCTCGGCCCTGATGGGTTTGCGCGTGATCTACGTCATGACGCACGATTCGATTGGCCTCGGCGAAGACGGCCCGACCCACCAGCCGGTCGAACATCTCGCCGCGCTGCGCGCCATCCCGAATCTGAACGTTTTCCGACCCGCTGACGCGGTGGAGACGGCCGAATGCTGGGAGCTGGCGCTTGCGAGCCGGAAGACGCCTTCGATCCTCTCGCTGACCCGCCAGAACGTCGAGCAGGTACGGCTTGCGGCGGCGGACGAGAACCTCAGCGCGCGCGGGGCCTATATTGTCGCCGATGCGCCGGACCCGGATGTGGTGCTTATCGCCACCGGCTCGGAGGTTGGCCTTGCGCTGGCGGCCCAAAAAACGCTCGCCTGCGAGCGCATTCGCGCGCGCGTCGTCTCCGCGCCATCTTTCGAACTGTTCGCCCGCCAGCCGGAAAAATATCGCAAGGCGACGCTCGGAAAGGCGCCGCGGATCGGGGTCGAGGCGGCGGTCCGTCAGGGCTGGGATCTTTTCCTGCGCCGCCGCGACGCCTTTATCGGCATGAGCGGTTTCGGCGCATCCGGACCGGCGCCGGATTTGTATAACCACTTCGGAATAACGGCGGCAGCAATCGCCGACGCCGCCATGCGGCGGATCGACAAGGAGAAATGAGACATGACGGTTCGGATCGGGATTAACGGTTTCGGCCGGATCGGACGCCTCGCTTTGCGTTCGATGATCGAAACGGGGCGCAACGGCGTTGAGGTCGTTGCGGTTAACGATCTCGGCCCGGTGGAGACGAATGCGCACCTTTTGCAGTATGACAGCGTGCACGGACGGTTCCCGAGAAACGTCGTCGTCAAGGGCGACACGATCGACGCCGGCGCCGGCCCGATCAAGGTTTTCGCCGAACGAGATCCGGCCAAATTGCCCTGGGGAGATTACGGCGTCGATGTCGTCATGGAATGCACCGGCGTCTTCACCGACCGCGAGAAGGCCGAGGCCCACCTGAAAGGCGGGGCCAAGCGCGTGTTGATCTCGGCGCCAGCGACAGGCGTGTCGAAAACGATCTGCTTCGGCGTCAACCACGACACGCTGACGTCCGATGACCTTATTGTGTCAAACGCGTCGTGTACGACGAATTGCCTCGCGCCGGTCGCAAAGGTGTTGCATGCAGCCGTCGGCATCGAACGCGGATACATGACGACCATCCACGCCTATACGGGCGACCAGCCGACCCTCGATACGATGCACAAGGATCTCTATCGCGCCCGCGCCGCGGCCTTGTCGATGATCCCCACCTCGACCGGCGCGGCAAAGGCCGTCGGCCTCGTCCTGCCCGAGCTCAAAGGCAAGCTCGATGGATCGTCGATCCGTGTACCAACGCCGAATGTTTCGGCCGTCGATCTCGTCTTCACCCCGACGCGCGAAGCGACGCTTGAGGCTATCAACGGCGCCATCATTGAGGCTGCCGACGGTCCGATGAGGGGCGTCCTTGCCTAT
>JBGTFV010000095.1:0-7634 GCA_041747095.1 Parvularculaceae bacterium | reverse complement strand
GCGCCGGCGGCCGGCTCGATGCCGTACTTGTCCTTCAGGATGTTCTTGAGTTCTGCGGCTTGCAGCAGCGTCAGGCCAACGAGGTCTTCGGCGAGTTTGTTGAGGTCGGTCATGGTTTTCTTCCTGGTTCAGTTTTGCGTGTCAGTGGAGAGATTTAAGTCGGCGGAAAACAGCCTCAGGCTGCTTCCCGTTTTTCGAGCGTTTCAAGAATGCCCGCGAGCTGGGCGCCCGGCGCCGTAACAGCGCCGATGAGCTGAGCCCCCGGCGACATGATCGCGGTAACGATGGAGCCGAGAAGTTCCTCGCGCGACGGCATCGACGCGAGCGCCTTGACCTGCTTGTCGCTGAGCACTTCCGCGCCGATCGCGCCGCCGAGAACGACAAGCTTGTCATTTTTCTTGGCGAATTTCTCGATCGCCTTGGCGGTCGCCACGGGGTCTTCGGCGTAAGCGATGGCCGTCGGGCCCTTGAAGAAGTCGCCGGCTTTTGCGCCCGGCTTTTCCGCAATAGCGATCCTTGCGAGGCGGTTCTTGACGACTTTCATGTTTGCGCCAGCCTTGCGCAATTCGTTGCGAAGGTCGGACATTTCGGCGACGCTCAGGCCGCCATTGGCGAGAACGACGACGGCGTTCTGGTCGAACACCCCGCCGATCCACTCAATCATGCCGGCCTTCTGGGTTCTATCCATTGGACGGTCCCTTCCCTTGGCCGGTCGCCCGGCCGTTGAGCCGCGCCGCCGGACCATCCGGCGACGCCCTTCCAGCCGCGCACGCTCAGCGACCGCAAATGCGGTCGCCGGTGTGGCGTCAGGCCTGCCCCAGAAGGAATAAGAAACAGGACGGCGCGATTGCGCCGCTGACCGTTGCTGATCCTCTGTCTATGCGGGAATTAAGCAAAGCGTAAACGGGAGTGGATCCCGGAAACGTCGCGCCCGCAGTCTCGGACAGGATGCCGCCGCAAAGCGGCGACGGCAGGTGTTTAGAGAGAATACCGCTGAAAGCAAGCGCAAAATGGAAAACGCCGCGAGCGCGGGCTCACGGCGTTTTAAAGATAAACCAAGTCGAGACGACTTAAGACGCCAATGCGCCCGCAATCTCGATCTTGACGCCCGCGCCCATTGTCGACGAAAGCGCGATCTTCTTGATGTAGGTGCCTTTAGCGCCCGCCGGTTTGGCTTTCGCCACGGCGTCGATGAACGCTTTCACGTTCTCGGCGATCGCTTTTTCATCAAAGCTCGCCTTGCCGACGCCTGCATGCACAATCCCGGCTTTCTCGACCCGGAACTGCACAGCGCCGCCTTTGGCGTCTTTCACGGCTTGGGCGATATTCGGCGTAACGGTGCCGACCTTGGGGTTCGGCATGAGGTTACGCGGACCGAGCACTTTCCCGAGGCGCCCGACGAGACCCATCATGTCGGGCGTCGCAATGACGCGATCGAATTCCATGAAGCCGCCCTGAATCCGCTCCACGAGGTCGGCGTCGCCCACGATGTCGGCGCCGGCTTTGCGAGCCTCTTCCGCCTTCGCGTCTTTGGCGAACACCGCTACGCGCACGGTCTTTCCCGTGCCGTTCGGCAGCGAGACGACGCCGCGCACCATCTGGTCAGCGTGACGGGGATCGACGCCAAGATTGACGGCGATCTCGATCGTTTCGTCGAATTTCGCCGTGGCGTTCGCCTTGACGATCTTCACAGCGTCGACAACTGAATATTGCTTTTCGACGTCGACCGTTTCGCGCAGTGCGCGGGTTCTTTTTCCTGCTCCAGCCATGATCAGCTCCGCACCTCAATGCCCATGGCGCGCGCCGATCCCATGATGATCCTGGTGGCGGCGTCGAGGTCGTTGGCGTTCAAATCCTTCATTTTCATTTCAGCGATCTCACGGCACTGGGCTGTAGTCACGCTGCCGACCACCGTGCGGCCCGCTGCTGCGCCGCCCTTGTCGATCTTGGCGGCCTTTTTGAGCAAGTAAGACGCCGGCGGCGTCTTCATCGCAAAGGTGAAGGACTTGTCGGAGAACACCGTGATGACCACGGGCACCGGCATGCCTTTTTCCATACCCTGCGACGCCGCGTTGAACGACTTGCAGAATTCCATGATGTTGAGGCCGCGTTGGCCGAGAGCGGGACCAATCGGCGGCGACGGCGTCGCCGATCCCGCGGCCACCTGAAGCTTCAGGTAGCCGGTTATTTTCTTCGCCATTTCTGACCTTCCAGCTTTCTGCCCCGCCCGATCCGGGCGGCGGCGGTTGAAGGGTCGCGGTACGGCCCCGGTCTGGTCTTTGACCTAGCCTCCCGCGAGACGCAGCGCGATAGCAGCCGGGCCGGCGCGGCGCAACCACAATCTTGGCGGCATCAATGATGGGGAGCAATACGGCGGACGGCGACGTATGGGGTCGTCGCCGTCCACTGCGATGACGCAACGAGAAACTACGCAACCCGTCAGCGCAACATCAGGTCACGCAACATATGGAAAGAGCAAATCAACTGAGGGCGGAATGTGGCGCAATGTCAGGGCCGACACATTCGCCCAAGCCACATTGTGAACACGCAAAATGGACGCGCTGCATTCACGATGTTATCACGTAACACCTTGTTATGGCGAAAAGCTATGGCGAAAAAATGGCGCGCCCGCGACCAATCGCCATTGACGCGCTTAACTGACTTTCTCGACCTGCGAGAATTCCAGTTCCACCGGCGTCGCCCGCCCGAAGATCGACACGGCGACCTTGACGCGCTGGGCGTCCTCGTCGACGTCCTCGACCAGGCCGGAGAACGAGGCGAACGGGCCGTCCGTGACGCGAACGTTCTCTCCGATTTCGAAGGTAATCGTCGAGCGCGGACGCTCAACGCTGTCTTCCATGACCCCGCGGATCCGATCGACCTCGCGCTGGGTTACCGGCAAGGGTCGCGGCCCCGCGCCAAGGAATCCGGTTACCTTCGGGACGTCCCGAACAAGATGGTACGTCTCGTCATTCAGCACCATTTTCACCAGCACATAACCGGGGAAATAACGGCGCTCCGTATTGATCTTGCGGCCGCGGCGGATTTCGGTGACCTCTTCGGTCGGCACGAAAACCTCGTCGATCATTGCCGACAAACCCTTTTCGACCGCCGCCTGCTGGATCGCTTCGGCGACCTTCTTCTCGAAGTTGGAGAAGGCGTGGACGATGTACCACTTGTGGGGCTTGTCGCTGGTCGTCTGTTCCATCGGTTCTGTCTTTCAACGGGGGTCAATCCGCCCCTTGGCTATCGCGACGCACATTCAATTGGCAGGACGGAACACACGCCGAACCGCAAGACCGCATCCACGCCGAGGAAGAAGATCGCCATGATGGCCACCATGATGAGCACCATAATGGTGGAAATCAGGGTTTCGTTCCGCGACGTCCATGTCACTTTCGAAAGTTCGCTGCGCACCTGACGCGCGAAATCCATCGGTGACGTAGATTTCTTTTTCTTCGGCTCTTCGGCCTTCCCGTCGATCATTTCGGCGGCCGGGGCCTTGGGGGCGCCCGCCTTTGGTCCCGGCTTTTTTTCACCCGCCATGTGATCCAGATCCGCGTTCCTGAAGGCAGGGGCTCTCGTACGCCGTCCGCGCCCCGCCTGCCTTGAATGTATGAAGATGGCAGCGATCTATAGGTTTTTCAGCGCCGGTCAAGATCGCTGCAAAGGAACCGGCTGACAGTTTGGGAAAATCCTCATGGGCCGGCGTCACGGATGCCGCCTTCGAAGCGGCGAGCCGGGTATTGAAAACGCGCGGGCCCGGCTTTAAGCGAAGAACGGCCTAGGGGTGTAGCTCAGTTGGTAGAGCATCGGTCTCCAAAACCGAGGGCCGGGGGTTCGAGTCCCTCCACCCCTGCCATGGGCGCATGCGCGATGGTTGCGAAAGCACGTTATTCAGCCCTGCTCTGGCTTGGTCCGTCGCGCCAAGATTGTAGCGCCTGGCTCGCCGCGCAGAATGAGGGCGCCGGTCTCGTCAATTTCGAAGCTCGAGACCTTGGCCAATACATCGAAGAAGCGCCGCTCCAGGTCCATCAAGGCCGGCGCGCACGCTTTCATCGTCGATGCCGCGAGACCGAACTTCAGCCCTTCGCCCGTCAGCTCATAGGCGCTGTTGAAAGCGTTGCAAAAGGCGAGGCCAAACACGCGTCCTTCCTCAGTAAAATTCAGCGTGCCGCGCGAGGCGTCGACGATGCCCCTGCCCGCCACGTCTTCGATGACCCACTCCGCTCCAATGAGCAGCGCCGACGACTCCCCGCCACAGCCGTTCAGTTCGTTTTCACCAATCATGACGCTAACGACATCGGGATAGTACTGGCCGCTCATCGTATCCTGACACGGACGATTTTCAATCCGTACCCGGACCGGTTGGCGCTTGATCCGCATGGCGTAGACGCGCTTGCTCTGCGACGGGCTCGCTGTAGCCGGGGTCTCGGGGGCCGCGTCGGTCGCCTTCTCCGACTCGCTGTCTGCGGTTTCCGGTTCGGGAAGTTTTGCCGACAGCACAGGTTCGCCGATGTTCGGGGTAATCTCGATGCGGCCATCTTTGATTTGCAACATCCAGAACGGCTCATTCCCCCGGGCGATATAAGGCTTTGGAGTTGGGGGAGACGCTTCACCGGATGCGTCCCCATCGCGGGCGCCGGCCGGCGCGGCTACTACGCATTTGGGTAGTGTAACGCCGCGCAGCGTGATGATGGCCTCGCCGCCCTTGTTCCAGACCGAAATAGTCGGGTCGCCTTCAACTTCGTAACGCGCGCCAGAGGCGGCGGGCGCTGGCTTCAGATCAAACAACTCCGTACCGGCCTTAAGTCGCATCATGTCGCCGATAAAGCCAATAGACAGTCGCTCGCCGCCGCAATCGAGCTCGCTTGAAAAACCCATCGGCTGGAACGGGGTCAGCAGGACCGATCCGATGTTGATTTCCGTCGCCGTAGAAATGTCCACATCGACGGCGCCGCTTGACCATGCGGGCCGGCCCGCAGCGAATACTGAGCCCTGCAACCGCAGCCGCGTCGCAGTTCCTGCTGCTTCCGACGGCGCGGAGATTGTGAATGCGATCGGAACCTGCCTCCCAGCGAGTTCGATTCGCTGTTCCGCAACGAGGCTATCAACATCGTCGACATCGGTGCGGCGCAACTCGACCACGGCGACGCTGTCATCAGGCAGGGCGATGCGGGCGCGGTACGTTAACTCGCCGGAAATGAGAATTTCCGGGGATGCAGCGTTTGACTCTGCGTCAAAGGATGAAAGGCCCGTCCGCTCGTTGCCGCATCCCGCCGCAACTGCGGCGGCTATCGTGGCCATAAGCATTCGTGATGTCTGAAAAATTTCCTTGCTCCTTAACCGGCCATACAGGGCATATCTTTCCCAATGCGCCGACCGCGCTCCATTCTTTTCGGAGGCAATCGCGACATTTCTATGAAGAATTCTCGCGCGATGGGCATTTATTGAAAATATTATGCCTCGGGGCCTCGCCGCGCAAATCAAACACCCATAGCGTTCGCATGTTAGCGTTCCTCTGCAGCCTCCAACACAGGCGGTTTGATGGCGACTACCCGACCGGCGGATCATTCGGTTGAGGCTGGCGTTGATGGGCGAGCAGCGCTTGCCAATCATCGTCAGACTGAAGCGTCGGGCAGCGTTTTCCGAATCTCTTGCGTCGGCCCGTCAATCCGCCGTTTTCTATTCACGTCACGCAATTCCCGCTCGACCCGCCGCCAGCGCCCGTGCGTCTGGCGGTTTTTTCGTGCCGCATCGCCGCCCAAGCAACCCGCAACCGGCGGATCCAGTTCAGCAAAGGAGACCTCACCATGGCTAAACGCTCCGCTCAAATGAACAGACGTCGCCCGATCCGGAATGGCGGAGCCTTCCACGCTGATGCGCCTGAACGCGCGCCCGACAATGTCAGACGCCTGTTCGATGAGCCGGCCTGGACGCCGCTGCCGCAAGAGGAGGAACGGGACCAGAAATACCGCCGGAACATCCGGGCGCAGAACCCGACGCAACAAGCGCTTCTCGATGCGCTCGACGCATCGCCGCTCGTGTTCGCGACCGGCGCTGCGGGTACGGGCAAGACCTATCTTGCGGTCGCCAAGGGCGTGGAAGCGCTCGAACAAGGCCGCGTGCGACGGATCATCCTCTCGCGCCCGGCGGTAGAGGCGGGAGAAAGCCTGGGGTTTCTTCCGGGCGACATGGAGGAAAAACTCTCGCCGTATTTGCGGCCCCTCTATGATGCGCTGTGCGACCGGCTGTCGACGAAACGGTTGAAGGCGCTGACCGCAGAGGGCGTCATCGAAATCGCGCCTATCGCCTATATGCGCGGACGCACGTTGAATAACTCCTATGTCGTGATCGACGAGGCGCAGAACTGCACGTACGTACAGTTGAAAATGCTGCTGACCCGCCTTGGCTGGAATTCCTCGATGGTTGTGACGGGGGATCCCGCACAGACCGATCTGCTGCCCGGGATGTCAGGTCTTGAAGAGGTCGTCAAACGGCTCGAGCCGCTCGACAGCGTCGGGGTCGTGCGGTTCTCGCGAGGCGATGTGGTCCGCCACCCCCTCGTCGCCGAGATGATCGACGCGCTTTAGCGAGAGCAAGGAGCCAAGGCGGGTGTTGCCGCTTGGGGCGGAAGCGCCCTAAAACTAATCCGATGGCGCGCGTTGCGCCTTCGGAAAAGGCACCTTGGCGTTCGTATGACGAATTATGGTTTTGGCGGCGACGAGATCAAAAGCGAGTCGAGCTGGCGCTACCCGCTCCTCATCTTCCTCGCCACCCTGATCCTTTGCGCCATTTTTCTCTATTATTATGTTGGCCCGAGCGTCGACGAACTCGGCGGCAATGTGCCGAGCCCGGCGGTCAGCGAAGAGCCGATCGGCCTTGCTGTCGGCGGGCAACGCTTCACTATCCCGGCGAACTTCACCGTTTTCCCGCGCGACCGGCGCGGCGGCGACCGTGAGGATGTCGCTCTCTACGCCCTCTGGCCGACGCTTTCAGGATACGCCCCGCAGCGCCGGGAGGACTTTGTCGAAAACGCACCCGACACGCGGCGCATCGACATCTCGATCGAAAACCGACGGTCGGCGTTCACCGAACAACAGCGCATCGAGTCCCTTTATATGCCGCAGACGCTCGACCGTCGCGGCGTCCGGACCCCCTACCAGCTGATCCGCTATGAATTCCGCGAGCAGCGCTCGAACGTTCCTTCGAGCGGATACGCGGGCACCGAACTGTTCATCGGCGAGACGGAGGACGCCGGCGTGATCGCGCTCTTCTGCTTCAAGGAAACGCCCGACAATCTGGCGCCGGAATGCTGGCGTGAATACGAATTCTCGCCGACCGTTACGGTTGTTTACCGATTCAAGCGCCCCTACCTGCCGGAATGGCGAAAGGTAGATACGGCGATCCGGACGCTGATCGACAACTTCGCGGAGTCTTGAGCCGCCGAGGCGCTTTTCCATCTGCTGCGCCGTGTTGCAAAAATCCGGTTAGCCCGGCGCCGCGCTCAATCACCACCGCTGGGTTCCAGCGCCGATAACCGTCATGATCGCGGGCGAAATAAAAAGCGCAGCGAGGCTGAATATAACAAACACGCCGCATGCGGCGTAGGCGTTCGGCCAGGCCCCCGAGAT
>JBGTFV010000094.1:0-5027 GCA_041747095.1 Parvularculaceae bacterium | reverse complement strand
GCCTCAGCGCGGTGGGCTAGGCGCGGCGCGCGGCGGCGACGGATATCAAGCGGCGAAAAGCGAATGGCGAACCACATCGGCCCATAACGCCCGGACGAGGCTTTCCGGTCAACTGGCCAAAAGGCCGACGCTCCCGCGCTGTCATGCGCTTTCCTAATTGCTGCCCCACGGCGGCGGGGGCGCCTCAACCGGCGCCGAGAGGTCGAACTCAACGCGGAAAAAGCGGGCTTCACGCGCCAGCTCATAGGCGAATATCTCGCCGGGCTTCACCTCAACGGCCCAGACATTGGTGACCGATGCGGTCAGGCCCTCGCGGGTGAAGAGGTCGATGGAGTACGCGTCGACGGGAAACTCCTGCCGCGTGGCGGAGCCCTCGTTCGCCGTATCGCCGCCATATTGGGTGACCGCATCTTCCGATCCGTCTTTATGCCGGTGATCGTGCTTCAGGCGCAGCGCCGCCCCGGTTTTTGAAATGACCCAAGTGCGCGATCGATCCTCGCCGACATGGAACGGCACGCGGATCACGTCGTCTGAACACTCGCGCACATGCATGACGAGGCGCTGGCCCGCGATGTCGGCGTCGGCGGCGTCAGTCGATACCAGCCGGCCGGCGTACGCCTTGCCGCATTCGGCGCTGAGCGCGTCGAAGAAAGCAGTCTGGGGCGCGGGCTGAGATGTTGAAGACGCAGGGTCGCTATATGCGCAACTGGTAAGGGAAAACGTGAGAGCTACGACAACTCCGATAGATCGAATAACCATCGCTTTCCTCCCGCGCCGAATGCGCTTTCGCAGTTGCGAGCGTTATGACAAGGCGCTGACTTCAGTAAAAAGTTAAGTTGATGACCGCAACGCAGCGGAGAGAAATGTCAGAATCTAGTCCGCTTACGCCGCATTGACATTATCAGATTCGTGATACGAATGTATTGCGGTCTGATAAATCCCGCCTTCGCCTCAATCCAAAAGGAACCTTCCATGCTGAACTGGTATTCGGCGCGAGCAATGCTGCTCGCGCCTGTCGCGTTAGTCGTCACTAGCTTCAGCGCCCACGCGCAGGAACTCGACCCGGAATTCATCATCCGGCAGTATACGGGGTCCAAGGTGCTGCCCAGCGAGATCAACAACGTCGAGCCGACGACGCCCAACCCGTGGACCAGTCTGCGGCTGCCGGAAACATATGTCGACTGGCAGTACTGGAACGCGAAGCGCTACCAGACTGGCATCGAGCGCGCAGCCAGCAACCGGCCCGCAAAGCTGCAGCGAACCGGAATCAACGGCGGCACGCTCTTGCTCCAGCGATTTGGAACCGGCCCATCGCAGGTAAACACTGTGCAGATCACTGGGAACTTCGAGATTCCAACCCCGACCGCCTTCGAGCCCAAGGCTGAGGACGAAGGCTCCATCCTCCTCGCGAGCGAGACATTCTTGACAGCAGGCAGCGCGATCGTCGTCGACAGCACGATTGGCGACGGGCCCTTCGGTCTTGCAGGCACCGGCACGGGCGACTTCGATTTTTACGCCATCCGAAACGTAAGAGAGGGAGCAATAATCAGTGTCGACATAGACACTGAGATTCCCCGTGGTTTTCTTGACCCTTTTGTCGCCGTCTATAACGCCAACGGGACGATCGTCGCTCAAAACGACGATTTCGGCGGCACATTCGACAGCTTCGTCGCCTTCGCTGCCCCCGCTGACGGCGACTACTTCGTCTCGGTCGGAACCTTTGGTAACGCGATTCTGAGAGACCCGTTCGACAGTTCCTCCGGAAACGGAGTATTCAGGAGCGGCGGGAGGGCAAATGAAGGAAACTATACGGCAACGATCGGCCTTGATTTATTTGCCGAGGTTTCGCTTGCGTTCACGCCGAACAAGGGTGATGTCGTCGGCGCAGCGATCAACGGCACGCCCGCCACGCTGTCTTTGTTCGACAAGTCGGGCATTCTCCGGCAACGCTCGCAGGACGATGCGAACGGCTTCTTCCCTACGGGCACGCCGCTTCCCGCTGGGATTGCCAGCGTCGGTCACGTGGTCGATCGAACGGGCCTGTTCACGCTGACCGTTCGTTCGAGCCAGGCGGGCCCGTACACGCTTGACATCGCGAGCTTCCTTCCCGCGCTGCGCGATAGCGATCGCGGCGAGGTCCAGACTGTGTTCATCGACTTCGACGGTGCGACCTTCGATCGGGGCCCGGTCTTCGGCGGCCCCTCCTCCATCAGGACCCTCTCGCCGCTGTCGGCTTTTTTGCCGAGCTGGGGCCTGACGGCGGCGGACGAGGACGAGGTCATTGACGCGATTATGGCGGTCTTAGAAGAAAGCCTCGTCAGCGATCTCGAAGCGGGTCCGAACCCGAAGTTCAAAATTCGCCTCCTTAACAGCCGCGACCACGAAGATCCCTTTGGGCAACCGAATGTCAGCCGGGTCATCGTGGGAGGCACAATCCCCGAGCTCGGGATCAACACGATCGGCATCGCGCAGTCTATCGACGTTGGCAACTACGCCACGGAGGAGACTGCGGTCACGCTGCTGGATGTTCTGAGCGGTCAGCGCGCGAGCACGGCCAATCTGAACAACATTCCGCGGGCGCCTGGCGTAAGCATCATCGACCTCATCGGCGTCGCCGTGGGCGAGATCACGGCTCACGAAGCCGGTCACTACCTCGGCAGCTGGCACACCGATCAGTTCAACGACATTCCCAACATCATGGACCAGGGGGGTAAACTGAACTTCACTATCCTCGGCCTTGGCCCTGACGGCATCTTCGGCACCGCCGACGACGTGAACGTCCAGTTCGTGCGTGACGAGTTCGTCCCGAACGAAGGCTTCGGCGGTATTGAGGACGTCGAGAGCGCTATCAGCTTTGGCTCCACACAGGCTCGCTGACCGCAACCCTGCACACCCGGGCGAGCAATGCGCCCGGGTGTCTCCGGGCAAATGGCTGGCGTTAGAGTAAGGCGAGCATTTCGCCCGGCCTGACCTCTACCGCCCACACATTGGTGACAGATACAGTTAGCCCCTCGCGGGTGATTAGGTCGATGGAGTAAGCGTCGACGGGAAACTCCCGCCGCATCGACGAGCCCGCCCCGGTTTTTGAAATGACCTAGGTGAGGGAACGATCCTCGCCGACATGGAACGGCACCCGGATCACGTGGGCCGAACACTCGCGCACATGCATGACGAGGCGCTGGCCCGCGATGTCGGCGTCGGCCGCATCCGTCGAAACGAGCCGGCCGGCGAAAGCCTTGCCGCATTCGGCGCTGAGCGCGTCGAAGAAGGCGGACTGCGGCGCAGCTTGCGCCGCGGGAGGAGACGGCTCGTCCCCGTCGCAGCTGGAAAGCGCCACTGCCCCAAGTAGGAAAGTCGCGATCGGACGTATCGACAAATTACCCGCCTTTCTGACGATCATCGACATACAAATAAGACCGGAATTATACTAACTTCAAAGCTAGCTACTGATCGAAGATGATCGCCGACGCGTCCCCCTGAACGGCTTGCCGTGTTGTTTGGCCAATACCAGCAATAGACCCGGCAAGCTTACAGCGCCAGCCGAAAAGGCGCTCTTCGCGCACCTTGCTAACAATTTCCCAACGCATCTCGTAATCCGTATCAGGAAGAATTGGGGCCGCAAATCGCACAGAAAGATCCAAACCAAGCATCGGACCAAAACCTCCCAGAGTTTTGGGAACAAGTGCAGAAAATACGCCTACGACATGACTACCGCTGGCAATCAACGACGGGAATCCTCGTAATCGCGCAGCATGGAGATCAGCGTGAACCGGATTTGTATCACCCACAAACTTTGCGCCGACAATAACGTCTTCAACAGAAAGACGCAGAATTGCCGAGAAGGCAAAACCAACATCCGGTGTTCTAAGGACTTTCAGTTTGCCCTCCGAAATTTACCTGTCGACGATTGTGGTGAGACGTTTGGGAAAGGCCTAGGTCCTTATGAGGTGCCGCCTTGCGGCGAGTACTGAGGATGTGGGGGCAGATACCCTTTTCTAAACGAGCCCTCAAAAAATTCTCTCGCCGTTATGATATCAAACATCAGCAATCTGCGACCCGCGCAAAAAATCTCTTAATAATGCACCACGCGCCCATACGCATCAAGCGTCGCTTCGTGCATCATCTCCGATAGCGTCGGGTGCGGGAAGATGGTGTGGAACAGATCTTCCTCGGTCGCTTCCAGCGTGCGAGCTAGGCCAAAGCCCTGAATGAGTTCCGTCACCTCCGCACCGATCATGTGCGCGCCGAGTAGCTCGCCGGTTTTCTCGTCGAACACCGTTTTGACGAGACCCTCGGGCTCGCCCAGCGCAATCGCCTTGCCATTGGCGCTGAATGGAAAGCGGCCGACTTTCACTCTCAGGCCCTTCTCCTTTGCTTTGGTTTCGGTGAGGCCGACGCTAGCGATCTGCGGATTGGAGTAAGTGCACCCCGGAATTTTCGTCACGTCGAGCGGGTGGACGTGATTGAGGCCGGCAATCTTCTCGATACAGATCACCCCTTCATGGCTCGCTTTGTGGGCAAGCCATGGCGCGCCGACAAGATCGCCGATGGCGTAGAGCCCCTTGACGTTCGTCTCAAGCCACTCGTTGACGACGACATGGCCGCGCTCGACCTTTACGCCGAGCTCCTCAAGGCCAAGATTTTCCGTGTTGCCCGTAATACCGATGGCGAGGATGACGCGCGTCGCTTCAATCGTCTCGGTCTTGCCGTCTTTCAGCTTGACCGTTGCCTTGACGGCGGCCTTGCCCTTTTCGAGCTTTTCAACCGTTGCGCTCGTCAGGATTGTCATGCCCTGCTTGCGGAACTGCTTTTCGGCTGTCTTGGAGATTTCCTCGTCTTCCGCCGGCAAGATGCGGTCGACCATCTCGACAACGGTCGTCTCAGCGCCCAGCGCATTGTAGAAGCTGGCGAACTCGATGCCGATGGCGCCCGAACCGATGACCAGAAGCTTCTCCGGGAAGACGTCCGGAACCATCGCCTCGCGCGCGGTCCAGATGAATTTTCCGTCCGGCTCCAGCCCCGCCGCC
>JBGTFV010000093.1:0-2584 GCA_041747095.1 Parvularculaceae bacterium | reverse complement strand
GAGCACCTGCCGCAGATCGACGTGGAAGCGGGCCTTGACCGCGCCCTGCGGTTTGCCCAGTCGCGCGCGCCGCAGGTCCAGCCGCAGGCAAGGCCTTCGAAGGCCCCGATTTCCTCAGCCGATCCGGTTCGGGAAGCGCTGGCCGCCATTGAAGGCGCGCTTTATACGATCGACCGCGTACGGGACATCATCGAGCAGGCTTATGAAGTCGCGCTCACCGCGCAGGACGTGGAAGACGCCGGCGGCCGGGCGTTGCTGGCGGAAAGCTATGACGACCTGAGGCTGTCGATTTCGGGCGCCATTGAGGGCGTCGACGAGCGCGCCTCAACGCTCGTCGGACGCACCCAGCGCCAGTTCGACGTGAAACTGGGCGGCAAGGCGCATTATTCGATTTCGCCGACCCGTTTCGATCTGTCGGCAAAGGGGCTGAACCTCAATCCGCCGCGCGACGCTTTTGCGACCTTTGAGGAGATCAACACGATCCTCGGCGAACTTGACGCCGCGCTGAAGAAAGCCGACCGCGCAGCCGCCAATTACTGCCGCGACGCGCAGTTCCTGATCGCCCGCGTGCCGAACGAAGCGGCCTGAAGGTCGCTGTCGGTCGCCACGGAAGCTCTCACCCATTACCTCCGCCTGGTATGGGGCAAGCACGCATCCGTTTATTGGAAGAACGGCTTACGCTCTCTTTGCGCGTCATCCCGGCCGGAGCGCGAGCGACGAGCCGGGATCTCGCGTCAGCGGCGGCATCGCGAGATCCCGGATCGCCTGCCGGCGTCCGGGATGACACAGATTTAGGTGAAAGAACTCGCACTCTGCGCTACGACCTGACAGTCCGGAGCGCTACGTTGCGCAGTACGCTGATGTTCAAGGGATGCCGGTTATCTTGTGCGTCTGCAGGCTGAGCCGCCAGCGCGGATGAGCGCGGCAATAGTCGATGGCCGCCAACGTATTGGCCGCCCGGTCCGGTCCGTCCATCGGTTGCAGGAAGAAATGCCGGAAGTCGAGATGGGCGAAAGCTCCCGGCGGGGCGTCCGCCTGCGGATAAACAAGCTTTAGTTCTGCGCCGGATGTTTGGACGAGCGTCGCGCCGGCTTTCGGGCTGACGCAGATCCAGTCAAGCCCTGCCGGCGCGGCGATCGTGCCGTTCGTCTCAACCGCAATCTCGAAGCCTTGTCCGTGCAGCGCATCGATCAGTGCGGCGTCGATCTGCAACATTGGCTCGCCGCCCGTCAGTACAATGAATTTTGGCCCTGTATCGCTCGTGGGCCACAGCGCCGATGCGCTCTCGGCAAGAGCCTCTGCGCTGGCGAATTTGCCCCCGCCCGGCCCATCGACGCCGACAAAATCGGTGTCGCAGAAGCGGCATACGGCGCTCGCGCGATCAGCCTCTAATCCTGACCAGAGGTTGCAGCCGGCAAAGCGCAAGAAAACTGCCGCGCGTCCGGCCTGCGCGCCTTCGCCCTGCAGGGTGTAGAATAGCTCCTTGACCGCATAGGTCCGCATTGGGAAGTTCGCCTCAATTCCGTTCAGCGCGCCTCAGCGCGCCGCAACGTACTCGCGCCAGCCCTTGGCGCGCAATTCGCACGCCGGGCATTCGCCGCAGCCATACCCCCAGTCATGGCGTTCCGCGCGCACGCCCTTGTAGCACGTGTGCGAATGAATGTTGATCAGTTCGACGAGCCGTTCCCCGCCGAGGCGTTCGGCGAGCCGCCAGCTCTCCGCTTTTGATATCGACATCAGGGGCGTTGCGAATTCAAAATCAGCGTCCATGCCAAGGCGGAGCGCTTCAATCTGTGCGGCGATGGCGGCGCTGCGGCAATCGGGATAACCGGAAAAATCCGCCTCGCACATGCCGGCCACAAGCGTCTTCAGGCCCCGCCGATAGGCGAGCGCGCCCGCCAGCACGAGGAAGGCGAGATTGCGGCCCGGCACGAACGTTGTCGGCAGACCGTTTTCAGCAATCGAAATTTCCACATCGCGCGTCAGGGCTGTGTCCGACAGTCGCCCGAGACCGCTCAGGTCGACGAGCGCATCGGGTCCCAGTTTTTCCGCCCAGACCGGAAACTGGCGGACGATTTCGCGGCGCACGCCTGCGCGCGCGCCAAGCTCCACCGCATGACGCTGTCCATAGTCAAAACCCACCGTCTCGACGCGTTCAAACCGGTCGAGCGCCCAGGCAAGGGCAATTGAGGAATCCTGACCGCCGGAGAAAAGTACGACAGCCCCCTTGGGGTCCAGCGAAAGCATGCAGTGTCCTTTGCGCCCACGGACTGCAAGTCTAAAATGCAACCAGAATAATGAACGGGCCGTTTAGCGACCGTACACCGCCGAAGCAACCCGGAAGCGGATTTGCATCTGCATAATCCGGAAACGCCCCATTGGAGATAACATGAGCGTGATCGCCTATCTTTATGCAACCGCGCCCGATCGCGCGACAGCCGAGTCGCTCGCGCGCGCCCTCGTCGAGGAGAGGCTCGCGGCGTGCGTCAACATTCTGGGCGAGGGATTGTCTGTCTATCGCTGGGCCGGCGAGACGAACGCCGAACCGGAAGTCTATTTGATCGTCAAGACGACCGCCGCGCAG
>JBGTFV010000092.1:0-5887 GCA_041747095.1 Parvularculaceae bacterium | reverse complement strand
GATCGCCGCCTTCGGCGCGGAAGTCGGATCTGCATTGACGGAGGCCGGCTATCCGGACGCGGTCGATCCCGCCGCCATGAACAAGCCCGCCATGGTGGCGCTGATCGCCTTTTTCGTCATGCTGCAGACGATGTCCTACGGGCCGCTCGCCGCCATGCTGGTCGAGTTATTCCCCGCTCGCATCCGCTATACGTCGATGTCCCTGCCCTATCACATCGGCAATGGCTGGTTCGGCGGGTTCCTGCCGACGACCGCCTTCGCGATCGTGGCGGCCACCGGCGATGCGTTCTCCGGGCTGTGGTATCCGGTGATCGTCGCGGCGGGCTCGTTCGTCATCGGCATGGCGTTCCTGCCGGAAACCCGCGGCCGCCCGGTGGGTCATGAGTGAGGGGGCAGTCCTTCAGTATACGCCCGGAATAAGTCTGTAGCGAACGCGCGTGGCCATCTCACGATATTCCTCGTCCTGAAATAAAATTCGCTCTTCAGCTGCGATCCGCAGAGCAAGGAATGTCCATGTCACAACGTAGACGCCGAGATTCCAGAGAGAAGGTTGGGTAAGCAGAAATCCAATGTGGCAGATCATGTAACCCGCATACATTGGGTGACGCACGAAGCGATAGAGTCCGTCTGTCTTGATGCCCCGGTTTGCGGCCACCAAGCCGAAGCTTAGATTAAGGCTGAGCTTTGCGCCGATATGAACAAGCATACCGAGCACTAAAAGGATCACCCCGAACTCCAACGATATTGCCGGACCGCCCTGCGCTATCATCAACGGAAAGTATGTTCCCGCAGCGGCGAACGCCCAGTCGCGCGGCCGCAACGATAACTCGCGCGCTGGTCGCCTGATAATCATAAAAAGGATGGGTGCGCCCTCAGACAAAAGGATGAGCAATGAAGAAATTGTTAACCAAGACCTGTGATCAGGCCAAAGTCGGTCAGCCAGCGCGACGTACAACAGCAGAACGACTGCCTGTTCCGCTCGGTCGAAGACCTTCCTACCAAGCGATTCGGATTTATGGGTAACAGCCGTCATTTCCGCCTCCTGCTAGCCTTCGCAACCGTTCTCCTAATATTAATTCCTTTAAATTCAGCTTCATCTTCGATCTCAACGTCGAATGAGGCTCTTGTGGAATTTGTTAACGCCATCGCCCTAAAGCTTATCGTGGCGGCGATCATCTTCATTCCGGCAGAAAAACTGCTGCCGGTCCGACGCGCGCAGAAAGTTCTCCGCGTCGGGTTCAGCAATGACCTGTTTTATGCTTCGCTTGGCGGCATTCTCGCATTCATTGGGCTGATTGCTTTTCTAGGTGTAATGACCGCGCTTACGTCGCCGCTCTTGCCGATCGCAATTACCAGTGCGATCAAGCAATTGCCGTTCTGGGCGGAGTTGCCACTGGCGATCATCATTGCCGACTTAGCCTATTACTGGGCGCATCGCTTATTCCATGTGAATGCATCCTTGTGGCGCATTCACATGGTTCACCACTCAATCGAGGAACTCGATTGGCTCGCAACGCATCGCGTTCATCCGATTGAAGCCGTTGCAACGCGAGGCGCGGCGCTCCTGCCGCTTTTGACCCTTGGCTTTGAACCGTCTACGATTGCGGCTTTTGGGGTGCTCTATCAGTGGCACTCGCTATTTATTCACTCAAATATCAGGTGCAATTTTGGCCCTCTGAAATGGGTAATTGCGTCGCCGGAATTTCACCATTGGCACCACGCCAACGAACCTGAAGCGACTGACAAGAACTTCACGGCCCAACTGCCGTTCATCGATATGATGTTCCGTACACTATATATGCCGAAGGCGAAAGCGCCGACAATTTTTGGCTTAAGCGAGACTGTGCCGGGAAATTACCTTGAGCAACTTGCATTTCCATTTCGCGGCGAGCGCACGTTGAGCGTTAACGAGCAACGTGGCGAACTTCCTTCACGCTCGCCATGAAGCGGTGAATATTTGGGCCGTAAACCGCTGCCAGTTAACATTTCCCTAGGGCTGATCTCCTACCGTGAACGTCGTTCGGGTGGAACGGTCCACGACCCACCTCCGCCGCCCTCGCCGATGGAGCGCCGGCATGTCGCAGCACGCACTCACGTCCGCCGCAACGGCGAACGCAAACCCCTCAGGCGCGGCGCGACCGCGCGGGCTTTATTCGCCGCTCATCGATTTCCTCATCCTCGGCGGCGGTTCGCTGCCGTTTATCATTCCGCTTGGGTTGTTCGTTCCAAAGGACCAGGCGGCGGGCTGGTTCTTCGCCGGGCTCGTGCTCGCGCACTTCATCAATCATCCGCACTTCGCCCATTCATACCAGATGTTCTATCGCGATTTCGGCGCGAAAATCAGGAAGGGCGGCGACTACGCAGAGAGCTTGCGCGTGCGCTATCTATTCGCCGGCATTGTCGCGCCGATCATGCTGACCCTCTTTTTCGCCATAGCGCTCGCCCAGCCAGATGCAAAGATGCTCGGTTACGGCGTCAACGCGATGGGTTTTTTCGTCGGCTGGCATTACGTCAAGCAGGGCTACGGCATTCTGATGGTCGACGCCGCCAAGCAACGCCGATTTTTCAACGACTCAGAAAAGCGCCTGCTGCTGATCAACGCCTATGCCGTGTGGATGGTCACCTACATCGCCGGTAATCGCGCCATCCGCGATCGTGAATTCTGGGGTATCGAGCACTACACGTTTGACTTTCCCGACTGGACGTTCGCGGCCGCCATCGCCGTCGCGGGCGCAGCGACGCTGATGCTCGGATGGCGGCTCGCTCGCCGAGCCTTGACGGGTGAACGGCCCCTACCCGCCAACGGGCTCATGGCTTACGGCGTCACGCTTTATGTCTGGCTTGGCGCGGCGGCGGCGGCGCCCGTGATGTTTGCGCTCATCCCCGCAGCCCACTCTCTGCAATATCTCGCGGTTGTGTGGCGCTATCAATGGAACCGTGAGCGCGCCGAAAATGGCGACGCTGTAACGACCCTTCCGGGCGGAAAGTCGGTACCGGCTTCAACCATGCGCTTTGCACAATTTGTGGCGTTTGGGACGGTCGCCGGCTTTCTCGGCTTCTGGGCGATTCCGATCTTCCTGTCGGCTGCCTTGCCTTATGACCGCTCCGTATTCGGACCAACGGCGTTCGTCGCGATCTTCTGGCTGTTCATCAACCTGCACCACTATTTTCTCGACAATGTGATGTGGCGACGGGGCAACCCAGACGTCGGGCGCCATTTGTTTTCGTGAGGTTGGGCGGCGGCTCGCATCAGAGCGAGAGGCATGCTCTGGCGCGTTGACAGACGTCGCCTTTGCGAGTCGCCTCGCCCTTCGAGGCTCGCTGCGCTCGCGCCTCAGGATGAGGCGACTACTCAGCCTCCTCATTCTGATGCGCGTGGAGCAAGTCCGCGCCTGTTCCTCATCTTGAGGTGCACGGACGAAGCCCGCGCCTCGAAGGATCAGCCGCAATCTGATCTATTTTATCGCGCCGTTAAACCGCCACGTCGAAGCGCGCTTCGGTTCTGGCCTTGACCTCGTCGAGCGAGACGCCGTCGGCAAGCTCAATGAGCCTCATGCCTTCCCCGCGCACGACATCGAAAACGCCGAGATTGGTGATCACCATGTCGACGACGCGCTGTCCCGTCAGAGGCAGCGAGCACTCTTTCAGCAGCTTCGGCTCGCCCGCCTTCGAGGCGTGATCCATCACGACGACGACACGCTTGACGCCGGCGACGAGGTCCATCGCGCCGCCCATGCCTTTGACCATCTTGCCGGGGATCATCCAGTTGGCGAGGTCGCCCTTCTCCGAGACTTCCATGGCGCCAAGGATGGACAGGTCGATGTGCCCGCCGCGGATCATCCCGAAACTGTCGGCCGATGAAAAAAACGACGCGCCAGGAATTTCCGTAATCGTCTGCTTGCCGGCGTTGATGAGGTCAGGATCGACCTCGTCGTCATAGGGGAACGGCCCCATGCCGAGCATGCCGTTTTCCGATTGCAGCGTGATGTCGACGCCCTCGGGGATATAATTGGCGACGAGCGTCGGAATGCCGATGCCGAGGTTCACATAGAACCCATCTTTCAGCTCCCGCGCGGCGCGCTGGGCCATTTTGTTCCGGTCCCATCCGGCAATGGCGGACATCATGCGTTCTCCCGCGCGCGAACCGTGCGCTGCTCGATGCGCTTCTCGAATGATCCCTGAACGATGCGCTGGATGAAGATGCCCGGCGTGTGCACCGCGTCGGCGTCGATATCGCCGAGGCCGACGATCTCTTCGACTTCCGCGACGGTGATTTTGCCCGCCGTCGCCATCATCGGATTGAAGTTGCGCGCGGTCTTTCTGTAGACGAGGTTGCCTTCGGGATCGGCCTTCCACGCCTTGACGATCGAAAGATCCGCGACGAGACCGGTTTCGAGAATATAGGTCTCGCCCCCGAACTCTTTATGTTCCTTGCCGTCGGCGATCACGGTGCCGACGCCGGTCTTGGTATAGAAACCGGGGATGCCAGCCCCGCCGGCGCGGATGCGCTCGGCGAGCGTGCCCTGCGGGTTGAACTCAAGCTCAAGCTCGCCGGAGAGAAACTGCCGCTCGAATTCCTTGTTCTCGCCCACATAGGAAGAGATCATTTTTTTGATCTGTCGCGTGTTGAGCAGCATCCCAAGGCCGAAGCCGTCGACGCCCGCATTGTTTGAAATCACGGTCAGGTTCTTCACCCCGGAGTCGCGCACGGCAAGGATGAGATTTTCCGGAATGCCGCACAGGCCGAATCCGCCGGCCATGATGGTCATGCCATCAAACAACAGGCCGTCGAGGGCGGCGGCCGCGTTCCCGAAACGCTTTTCCATGGGCTCTCCTGTGCTCGCGCTAGGGGGATAGGGGAAATCGCCGCTCGCGTCCAGAAACGAGGGCGTGAGCCCGGCCCTATTCGGCGGCGAGAGGCGGCGCCTCAATGCGCTCTTCGCGCCCGAGCCTGACGACCGTCACCGCATGGGCGGGATCGGGCGCGCCGGGCAAGAGCCGCATCCCCTTGGCGAGTAGGCGCAGCGCCTCCCAATGGATGCCGAGGATGATCTTCACGGTCATCAGCGGATAGCGGAAAAAGGCGCGTTTCAGCGCCCCGTCGGTGACGGGCTCGGCCTGGCCCGAAAAGATCGCGTTGAAGATCGGTCCCGCCGCATCATGCTGGCGAATGGCGACAAGGATGCGCGCATCCGGGCGGCTGAGGCGAAAATGATAGCGCGTCGCCATCTCCATGAAGGGCGAGACTTGGAAGACTTTATCCGCTGACTGACGAATATCCGTGGCGCCGGCGCTCGCCTCGACCGGGATGAGATAGGCGTGCCGCCCGCCGAAAGTATTGCGAACGGCGTAGATGATCGCGGCGAGATCGCCCTGCGCGTCGTGGCAATAAAACACCGACAGCGGATTAAAGGCGTAACCGAGGATGCGCGGATAGAACAGGAACCGGATCGCGCCGTCTGCGGGCAGCCCCTCATCGCTGAGAACGCGCCGCACCCACTCAGCGAGATCGCTCGGGGCGCCGGCACCGTGATCGCGATCGTGGAAGGAGAAAAGGTTGAACTTGTTGCGCGAGAAATATTTCAGCCGCTGGTCGAGTTGATCGAGCCGGTCGAGATCGATCAGCATGGAAAATAGGCGATAGTCGAGCCGATGCGATACGGGCCGCAAGCGCCGGTGCATGACCCGGCCATGATAAAGCGCCGCGCCGCCGATCAGGTCGTTCGTCATCGGACTGTTCTCGCGCTGTGAAACCCCTGCATCAGGCCGACGCCTCCTGACGATGCGCTGCGGCGCCGAGCCAGATGCGGCTTGATTCCCGCTCGGCCGCCCAGTCGCCGGTCGCCCAAGGACGGCGCACGGCGCCGACGGCTTCGGCGACCGCAAG
>JBGTFV010000091.1:0-3275 GCA_041747095.1 Parvularculaceae bacterium | reverse complement strand
GCTGCAGCATAGACGACGGCCCCTGCGATGAACGCGATATAAGCGGCCAGGCAGACGATGCCCGACACGCGGCCAACAGGACGCCTCGTCAGGACAAAATAGCTGATGAACAGGGCGGCGATGATCATCGCCGGCATGTCGAGCATTCGCGACTGCGGATCGAAACCGACGCCGCCAGCAACGCCCGCCGCGCCGCCAACGGCGAGGATGTTGAAAATGTTCGATCCGATGACGCCGCCAATCGCAACGTCGGATTTTTTTCGCAGCGCCGCCGCTGCGACTGTCGCCAGTTCGGGCAGCGATGTGCCAAAGGCAATGATCGTCAATCCAATAACCGCCTCGCGAATGCCCGCCGCTTCGGCAATTGCCGACCCGTGCGTGACGAGAAGGTGCGCGCCGAGCGGCAATCCGCCGAGCCCCGCCGCGACAAAGAGGAGCGTTCGCACGTTCAAACCGGGCTTGTCGGCGTAAGCCTCGATGTCGTCAATCGCCGGATCGTGTCTGCGTCCTGAGAGCGCGCGCCAGGCGACAAACGTCGTATAGGCGAGGATACCCGCCAACAGGCAGGCGCCGGCAACGGGCGATATGCCTGCGGGACCATAGGCGAGGAAAGCAAGGCCGACCGTCGCGGCAAGCATGATGACAAGGTGGCTGCGCAAGCCGTCTACCGAAGTCGCGATCGGATAGATAAGCGCTGGCAGGCCCAGCACCAAAAACACGTTCGCGATATTTGAGCCGACAATATTGCCGACGGCGATGCCGCCAGCGCCTTTCAGCGCGGCTTCGATGGAAACAACAAGTTCCGGCGCTGAGGTGCCGAAGGCGACGATTGTGAGGCTGACGAGGAGGGCGGGGACGCGCGCTGCGAGCGCCAAACCGACAGCGCCCCGGACAAGGAGGTCGCCCGCGATCAGCAACACGGCAAGGCCGAAGAACAGCAGAATGACGTGGGAGATCATGCCGGGCCTGGGCTCTGGTTCATCGCCAGTTCCTGTGCTGAGCTTCCGGCGCGGAGCGGATCAGCATGCGGTTGCGGGCGGCGTTAGCTCTTCGGGAATTTCATGGCGCGCGAAAGCGCCTGCCGACCGAAATGTCAGTCAACGCTGCCTTTTTCAATCAGGTTCAGGAGCGCGAACAACGCCACGAAGCCCAGAATGATATAGACGCCTGTCATGGCTTTCCTCTTTTAATCATCTTTGCCCCCAACCGAAGGCGGCAGTCGGCGTTATAGGCGCGCTCGCCGGCTGCGTCATCCCCCAGATGAAGGCGCATTTCGGCGCGTCGTCGCAGCGTCTTTGGCGTTTGTTAGGCTTAACCCCTGCTTGTCGCCGACCGAAGAAATCGGCGGCATCCCGCAACGGGTTTGTTACGCCCCCGCGCGTAACATGAAAAAATCGACAGAAATTGGCTCGCCGATATTGAGGCGCGCCAGCAAGCGCGACAAGCGGGAACCAATCAGAGGCGGCGATGCTGGCGGACCTGGTAGAGATCTTCGACTCCTCGGACGCCGCGCCCCTGTCGGACAGGCGGCTGACGCGCCGAATGCTCGACGCCTGGGCGCAAACGGCGCGCGGCTCATTCCCGAGCTGGGGGGCGATGCAGCGCGTCGATCTCGGCGATGACTGGAACTGGACGTTTGTTGTCGACTTGCGCCAAAGCATCGGCTTTCCCTATTTCATCTATCTGGGGCCCCGGCTCGCCAAACTTGCCGATGTCCACCTTTCCGGCGCCAGCGACTGGACGATGTCTTTGCTGGACAAGGCGACGTCGCAGATCGACGCCGCCGCGCGGGCTGGCGCGCCGCAGTTCTGGGAAGACGAGCTGATCCTGTGCGACCGCCGCCGCATCCAGTTCCGCAGCATGACGGCGCCGCTCGCGGAAGATGGAGAGACAATCTCGCACGTGATCGGAGTCGCCAATGGCCGCTTCGTGGAGCGCCGTCCGGTCGCCTAGGTCAGGTGGCGGCCCAAGCGTCGAAGATCGCCTCAATGTGGCGTGTCTGAGCGACCAAGCCGAAGCCAAGGATTCAGCTTTTTCATTTTATTCGAACAGAGCGTTCAGGCCCGGACGGGAACTCTGACAGGCGTGCGCTGTGCCGGCGTCCAGAGCCGCGTCGGCGCTACGCGTCCCATTTTTGCCCGCGTGGCGACGGCGACGAACCCGAGGATCATCAGCATCCAGACTTGGGGCTCCGGCGCGGATGCGACGATGAGCGAGAACGCGGCGGCGTTGAATGAGGTAAATGTGCCGGCGGCGATGGCGACTTCTAGGACTGCCTCGCCCGCCTGTTCAAAGTAGACGACGTCTAGGTGGTGTTTCCCCGCCGTCAGGTACTGGCTTGCCGAAAAAGAATCTCCCGGTGAGCGCGGATTGGAGAACTGAATGATCGAAGCGCCATTCAGCCGCAGCCGCGCGCCATCGTCCGAATGCAGAAGGAACGTGTAAAGGCCGGCGACCGGAATAACGAATTCCGTTACGGCATAAACCGCGAAATGGTTCCGGTTCGAAAGCGGCACGAGCGTTGTTGTGCCCGCGTCGAAACGCCCGCGCGAGCGCGCGCTTGCAAGGTCGGAGATGTCACGAACGGCGAGTTCCTGAAACGCGACAGGCGCCGTTTGCGCGATCAGCGCTTCGGCCTGCGCGAGATTGTTCACCGTACGCCCGTCCTGGTGATAGAACACCTGCCATGCGGCTTGCGCGGGCGACAACGCGGCGAGCGCGAGACCTGCAAGGGCGATCGCCGCCCGAATGACGCGTTGTCCGTTCACGGTCAGAACCTCGTCGCCTTTAGCGCCCGAAGGCGCTTCCATCCCAATTCAACGTTACGACGGGAATTCCTCTAAAATTATCAAGAAATCCGGTTAACCGGCGGCAACCATGTTGGCCGCACGGCATGCGCTCGCTTGCGCCTAACGCCGTCATTGTCGAGGTCCCGGCCCCTTCCATAGCCTCGCGCTACCCATCAAAACTGATGTTGCGCCGGCTGTTGCGCAGGCGGTTGGGGCGCGATGGCAAAGAAAGCCGCCGTTTCTTCGGTTGTCTTGGTGTTCTGCTCCCCGGCGTCATCCCGGTTCGCCTGATGCTTGCGGGCGGCCAGACCGCCGACTAGGTTCCGCGCAAAGCCGGCCGCTCGCGAGAGGCGGCGCATCCGAGAAAAACCTGAGGAAATCCCCCATGAGCCCCACCGCCGACCGCGCCCCGTTCATCGACCACGGCCACTTCGTCAACGGGGAGCGCTTGGCGGGAACGTCTGGCCGTTACGGCGACATCTTCAA
>JBGTFV010000090.1:0-9028 GCA_041747095.1 Parvularculaceae bacterium | reverse complement strand
CTGTCGCGGGCCCCGTCAACGGCCGCCGCCATCGAGCAGCTTGCGCGTATCGACAACCCGCGCGCGGCGATTGCCATTGGCCGGGCTGCGTTTTCCTGCGCTCGCTTTGGGGCGGCGGAATGACGGATGCAACCGCTGACGCTGCGGCGGTTGCCGCGGCGGAGAAGAAAGCGGCGGACCGATACGGATATTATGTCCTGGGCATCCTGACACTCGTCTACACATTCAATTTTATTGACCGTCAGATCATCGCCATCCTGTCGCCGGCGATCAAGGAAGAGCTTGGCCTGTCGGACTCGATGATGGGTCTGCTCAAGGGACTTGCCTTCGCAGTCTTCTACACGGTCCTCGGCGTGCCCATCGCCTGGCTCGCCGACCGCTGGAACCGCGTTTCGATTGTTGCGATCTCGCTGGCGGTGTGGTCGGGTTTCACGGCGCTGTCCGGTTTTGCGCAGAACGCGGCTCATCTCGCGATCGCCCGTCTCGGCGTTGGTATCGGCGAGGCCGGCTGCAATCCGCCTGCCCATTCGCTCATTGCCGACTATTTTGGCAAAGACAAGCGGGCGAGTGCGCTCGCCATCTATTCGCTTGGCATTCCGTTCGGGCAGATGTTCGCGTTTCTGGCGGGCGGCTGGGTCCTCGAGAATCTCGGCTGGCGTAACGCGTTCTTTATTGTCGGCCTGCCAGGCGTTTTCCTCGCGATCGTCATGAAGCTGACGGTTCGTGAGCCGATAAGGGGCGCTAAAGATGCGATCCAGACCGAGGCTGCAACGTCGGCGTCGTTTGGCGCGAATGTTAAGCAACTCTTTGCGATCCCGAGTTTTTGGGGCGTAACAGCCGGCGTGACGCTCGCCTCATTTACCGGGTATGGCACGGGGCTGTGGATCGTCGATTTCTACCGACGGACTTATGAGCTCTCGTACACGGATATTACCGTACCGCTCGGTCTTTTGAATGGCGTCGCCTATGGGGTCGGCACGCTTATGGGAGGCGCGCTGACTGACCGTTTCGGACGGCGCGGCAAAGGGGCTTACGCCTGGGTTCCCGCCATCGGCATGCTCGTCACGATCCCCGCGGGTTGGCTCTCGATCTGGGCGCAGACGCCATTCTGGGCGTTTTTCTGGTCGGCGCCGTTCCTTGTCGGGTTAGGGCTTTATCTGGGACCGTCGTTTTCTCTCATTCAGACGCTGGCACCGCTTCGGCTGCGGGCGTTTGCCTGTTCGCTCTTCCTACTGATCGTCAATATCGTCGCGCTTGGGTTCGGGCCGCTCTGGGTTGGAGCACTGTCGGACATTTTCGCCGGCGCCCATGGCGAGACGGATGGGCTTCGCATCGCCATGACGACGCTCGGCGGATGGAGCCTCGCTGCGGCGGCGGCGTTCTACTGGACGTCAAAAAAACTGCCCCGCGACTGGGAAACCGCCGCCAAAGCGGAAGCCTAGAAGGTTACACTCTCTCGCGGGTCTTCAGGAAGCGGATCTTCGGATTGCGCTGTTCTTCGTAATTCGCTTCCCACTGCGAGCGCGCCAGATAGACAGGCGAGCCATAGCGATCCTCCGCAATTGAACCGCGATGGGTGGCGATAAAGGCGTCGACCGCTCCCGGCTCATCGGAACGCAGCCAACGCGCGGCGTCATAGCCGCAAGGCTCCAGCGCTGCCGCAACGCTGTATTCAGCTTCAAGCCGCGCCTCAATGACATCGAGTTGCAGCGATCCGACGACGCCCACATAGAGATCGGCCCCGAGGATCGGCACAAAAAGCTGGCTCGCGCCTTCCTCGGCGAGCGCGGTCACCGCCTTTTTCATCTGTTTGGACTTCATCGGATCCTTCAGGCGCACCCGGCGGATGATCTCCGGCGCAAAGTCGGGAAGGCCAGTGAACTCGATGCCATCGGTTTCGCTGAGGGTGTCGCCGACGCTGAGCGCGCCATGGTTCGGCACGCCGATGATATCGCCGGCGACAGCCTCCTCGGCGCGCACCCTATCCTGGGCGAAAAAGAAGACCGGCGCGTTGACGGCCAGCGCTTTGCCAGTACGCGAGTTCTTCAGTCTCATACCGCGCTCGAACGCACCCGAGCACAGGCGCAGGAACGCGATCCGGTCGCGGTGGTTCGGGTCCATGTTAGCCTGCACCTTGAAGACGAAGCCAGATACGCCGGGCGCGGAAGGCTCGACCGATCCGGTGCGCGTCGGTTGGGGGCGCGGCGCGGGCGCGAAGGCGGCGATGTCCCGCAAAAGTTCTCGCACGGAGAACTCCCGCAACGCCGAACCGAAATACGCAGGCGTCTGCGCGCCGGCAAGATAAAGCGAGCGATCGAACGCTGGAAAGCCGCCGACCGCAAGCGGGATGTTCTCGCGCGCCTCGCGCGCCGCCTCGTCGCCGACAAGCTCGTCGAGTTGAGGATCGTCGAGACCCGAGATCGTTTCCACCCGGCCAAAGTTCTTTTCGTCGGGCGATTCCGGCAATAGCACCCGCTTGTGGTGAATGTCGTAGCATCCGCGGAACTGCGAGCCGAGCCCCAGCGGCCAAACCATCGGCGCGACGTCAAGCGCCAGCGCGCTCGCTACTTCTTCGAGAAGCTCGAAGGGGTCCTTGCTTTCGCGGTCGACCTTGTTGACGAAGGTGATGATGGGAATGTCGCGCAGGCGGCAGACCTCGAACAGCTTCAGCGTCTGGCTCTCGATGCCCTTTGCGGCGTCGATGACCATGATCGCGGAATCGACCGCCGTCAGCGTGCGATAGGTGTCTTCCGAAAAATCCTCGTGGCCGGGCGTGTCGAGCAGGTTGTAGGTGACGCCGTTCATCTCGAACGTCATCGCCGAGGTTGTTACCGAAATGCCGCGCTTTTGTTCGATGGCCAGCCAGTCGGACCGGGCGCGTCGGCGATCGCCGCGCGCCTTCACTTCGCCAGCCATCCGGATTGCGCCGGAGCCAAGAAGGAGTTTCTCGGTCAGTGTCGTTTTGCCGGCGTCCGGGTGCGCGATAATCGCGAACGTGCGGCGTGAAAGGTAAGGCGGCTCGGCGGCGGTCATGCTGTCTTGATCTCATCGCGCTAAGGATCATCTCGCCCCCGCGCTCCACGCCCGGCGGCTGTGAGGGGCGGTTAACACGATTGCCCGCCTGACGGAATTGGGCGATGTCGCCATAAGAGGCAGATTTGCGGACGCAGCCAAAAGGCGCTACTCGGCGGGCGGTTATCCTCGAATGCCCCAGCCGCTGAAAGGGTCCATGTCGCGCATCCTCATCACGTCCGCCCTGCCATACATCAATGGCGTCAAGCACCTTGGCAATCTCGTCGGCTCAATGTTGCCGGCGGACGTCTATGCCCGTTTCCAGCGTGCGAAAGGCCATGAGGTGCTGTTCCTGTGCGCGACCGACGAACACGGCACGCCGGCCGAATTGGCCGCCCGCGAGGCGGGCCAGACCGTTGAGCGCTATTGCGAGGAGCAGCATGAGGTGCAGAAGGCGGCTGGCGCGTCGTTCGGGCTTTCGTTCGATCATTTCGGCCGCTCGTCGAACCCTCAGAACGAACGCCTGACCCAGCATTTCGCCGCCGCTCTTGAAGACAAGGGGCTGATTGAGGAGCGCGTCGACAGCCAGGTCTATTCGATCGACGACCAGCGTTTTCTGCCGGACCGCTATGTCGAGGGAACCTGTCCGACCTGCGGGTTCGAAAAAGCCCGCGGCGACCAGTGCGACAATTGCGGACGGCTGCTCGACCCCATTGAGCTGATCAATCCGTACTCGGCGATTTCCGGGTCGCGCAATCTCGAAGTACGCGAGACGCGCCATCTATATCTTTTGCAGTCGAAATTGCAGGATCGCATCGCCGCATGGGTGGCTGCGCGGCCGGAACGGCCGCAACTGACAAAATCAATCGCCCAGAAATGGCTGAAGGAAGGCCTGCAGGACCGTTCGATCACGCGCGACCTTTATTGGGGCGTGCCCGTCGCGCGCGACGGGGTTGCCCGGCCCGGATTTGAGGCGAAGGTATTCTATGTCTGGTTCGATGCGCCAATCGAATATATTGCGTGTGCGGAGGAATGGGCCGAGGCCGGCGGAAACCCGCGCAATTGGCGGAGCTGGTGGCGGCTCGACGAAGGCGCCGACGACGTGCGTTACGTGCAGTTCATGGGCAAGGATAACGTTGCCTTCCATACGGTATCCTTTCCCTGCACCATTCTGGGCTCAGAGGAGCCGTGGAAAACGGTTGATACGCTGAAGTCGCTCAACTGGCTGACGTGGTATGGCGGCAAGTTCTCGACCAGCGGCAAGCGCGGGATTTTCATGGATCAGTCGCTTGAGCTTCTGCCAGCGGACTATTGGCGCTGGCACCTGATGGCGAATGCGCCGGAATCGGACGACGCCTCGTTCACGCTTGAGCATTTCGCGGGCGTTGTGAACAAGGATCTTGCTGACGTGCTCGGCAATTTTGTGAACCGCATCACACGTTTTTGCGCCTCGAAGTTTGGCGAACAGGTTCCCGCAGCCGGCGCCTATGGCGACATTGAGGAAACCTTGATCGCCGATCTCGACGCGAAGATCGCCGCTTATACCGCAGCGCTGGAGGCGATGGAGTTCCGAAAGGCCTTCGCGGAATTGCGCGGCGTCTGGGTCGCCGGCAACGAATATCTCCAAATCGCGGCGCCATGGACCGCATTCAAGGCCGATCCTGATCGCGCCGCCGCCGCCGTTCGCGCAGGCCTTAACCTGATCGTATTGTTCGCGGCCCTCTCGGCGCCCGTTATTCCGTTCACCGCGGAAAAGATGGCGGCGATCTTTGGCCTCGATGCGGCGCGCCTCGACTGGCCGACGGACGCGCGCGTCGCTCTTGACGCGCTGACGCCCGGCTCGGCCTTTACGCCGACGGATGTGCTTTTCAGGAAAATCGAGGACGATCACCTTGCGGAATGGCGTGAACGCTTTGGCGCGCCACAGGATGTCTAGATTTCACGCCGCCGTTCTCTCCCTGAAGGCACGGGAGGCCTCAGAACTCTCGCACGATACGCCACGCCAATTGAGGCGCGAAGCCGACCCCGCGCTGCTTTTCAGCGCCAAGGCCAACCTGAAGGGTATAGGCGGATGAAATATGCTGATGGATTTGCGGCATCAAGAGCACGCCGGGCAGGGCGCCGCGGCGGAGATTGACCTCGAGGCCGGCGATACTTTTAGCGGAGGCGTGATAGAAAAGATTGCCATTGATAATGGCGGTTGCGGCTGCGCCTTCGGGAGTTTCCTTTATCTGTGCGCCCACCATGTTCAGCGTGCTCCAACGGTCGTTCAGATGCGCGCCGGCGATATAGGTCGCCGTGTGTTTGAATGCGCCATCGTCGCGCAGGTACTCGCCAAGATACTGCCAGCCGTGGATGAACCGGCTGCCGCCCGGTTTCGGCGCGCCAAATGTGCCCTGCAGGCCAAGCTTGTAGGCGGCGAGGCGACCGTTCTCGAAGGGAAATTCAAACTCGATCCCGTAGCCGTCAGCAAAGGTGAATTCCGCTTCCGGCGCCCATTCAAGCGTGCGGTCCGCGCCGCCGAGTGGCTGCTGAAACAGCGAATTGACTTCGAATTCACCCTTGGGCGCACCAAGCGGCCGCACAAGATCGAACACGAGCGGTTCGGGTAACGCACGGAAGTTGGAAGCAGAGGCGGCTGCGCCCAGCGTTGCGGCGGCGCAGCCTGCGGCGAGCGCCCAAGCGATCAGTCTAAAGAACATAATATAAACTCCTGCGAGGTTACTGCTGGTCGATTGGGAACGCATCAAGACGCTCTCACTTCACGCAAATTGTCTATACCGATCGGAGATGACAACCTTTTTGCACGGCGGAACTTTTCCCACCGGCATAATTCTTCCCGCAGAGTAGCGCAGTCAGTGCGCGATCGGTGTAAGGCTTCCGAAGGCGGCCCCTGCTGACCTGTTGAGGAGGAGGCGCACCGCGCGCAGGTGGGTAAACGCCTTGCTACATCCCAAATGCTCTATTATTCGCCTCAGTGCAGCTTTGATAAAGCGGCTTGTCCGCCCTGTTTCACGCAAAGGTACCGCAGCCATGAAAAATCTCTTCTCTCTCGAAGGGCGCACGGCGCTGATCACCGGCGGCTCGCGCGGGATTGGCGAGATGATCGCCCGCGGTTTTCTCGCGCACGGCGCAAAAGTCTACATTTCGGCGCGCAAGGCCGATCAATGCGACGCCATGGCGGCGGAACTCTCAAAGGAAGGCGTGTGCATTTCAATCCCGAACGACGTCTCAAGCGTCGAAGGGTGCAAGGCTTTGGCTGAGAAGATCGCCGGGCAAGAAGCCAAGCTCGACATCCTCGTGAACAACGCGGGCGCGGCATGGGGCGCGCCCTTCGAGGAATTTCCCGAGAGCGGTTGGGACAAGGTGATGGACCTCAACGTAAAGTCCCCGTTCTTCCTGACGCAAGCGCTGCATGGTCATCTGAAAGCGGCTGCGCGCCCGGGGCGGCCCGCCAAGGTGATCAATATTGCTTCGATTGACGGTATACGGATCAACCCGTGGGAGACTTATTCCTATCAAGCGTCGAAGGCGGCGCTCATTCATCTGACGCGCCGGATGGCGGCGCGCCTCGTCAAGGACGGCATCGTCGTCAACGGCATTGCGCCCGGCCCGTTTGCGTCGGAGATGAACAAGGCCGCGCGCGATCATGCCGATATGGTGGCGTCGATGACGCCGGCCGGCCGCATCGGCGAGACCGAAGACATGGCAGGCGCGGCCGTGTTTCTCGCCAGCCGCGCCGGAGACTATGTCATCGGCGATACCCTCGCGGTGGACGGCGGCATCGCCTACGCCTCCTTCGGGCATATGGGCGGATAGTTGGTAAACGGATGGGCGGTGGCGGATTGCCTGAGCGGCTAGTTGTGGGTGGATTGTGGACGTTCAGCGTTTCTGCGCTTCGTCCGCCACGCGAGGTGGACCTGGTGGCAATAGGCCGAGCTGGCGGGCCATGCCAAGGTCGTCTCGCGTGGCGCGATGCTCCACGATCATGCCATCCTTGAGCTTGAACCAGTGAGTATGAAGGACCGAGAAGCTCCTGCCCGTCGGTTCAACGTTAAGGTAGGTGCCACCGTTTACCGGCCTCTTGCTCATACCTTTGTGCGTGCCTGAGACTGTAATGAGTGCCACCACCTCATCGCCGCTCGCCAGCAGCCGATCGATGCGCATGTTCCAGTCAGGAAAGGTGTGCGCATTATCGGCGATTACAGCGGTGATCCGCGCGCGGCTTATGACATTGCCATTATTCGTCAGCTGGTCGGCGTAAAAAGCTGCGGCCGCCGCGACATCGCCAGCGTTGATCGCGTCGTGGTGCTGGCGAATTACTGCTTCGTTTCGCGTTTCGAGCGTAGCTGCGATGAACTGGGCAGCAGCATCAGGAGTGACTATCAAGCCAGCCATTGCGATCAAGATACGCATACCGAAGAACATCGTTACGCTCCTGTGGACCGCCGCTTTTCTGCGCTACTCCAAATCGAAATTGACATAAAGTCACCCTACTAAGCAATGGCAGCTTCGGCCAGAGATGAACATTTGGCGTTCTTCCCGCTCCGTTTCCTGTGCAACGCGTCGGCTCCGACATGATTGGTCGTTTGGCATGGAAAAGGCGGCGCGTTGTTTGCGCCGCCCTCTATGCGCCCTTTGCGCATTAAAATGTTTTACCTGTTTTTCTTGACGTTTTCGGCGTCCTTTTTAGCCCGCTCCGCGTCCTTTTTAGCGTTCGCCGCTTCCTTCTCGGCGTCGGCGAGCTGCTTCTTCATCCTTGCGATCGCCTCTTGCTGACGCGCTACGCTCGTTTCCATCCGCTCGATCGTGCTCTTGTAAATCTCTGCGCGCCGCGCTGGTTCGGCCATTCCCTTGCCGTTAGCGCAGGCGAAGTTCCGTATGATGATGCGTTTTCCGTCCTTGCCATTATCCCGGGCAATATCTTCGTCGATGGTCTCGGTCGTCGCCCTGCTATCTTTGCAAGATTCCCAGTCAAATCTACCGAGACCCTCGCCATCGCCGAGGAAAATGAAGCTGCCCGGCGCGATGGGCGGGAAGGGCGCATCCGGCGGCAGAGGCGGGAAGGACATGTTGCTGAGGTCAATCTCGCGCGACTTGCCGTCCTTGTCGACGAGGATGATCTGGCGGATGGGCGACTCCCCGCCCGGACCGATGACGCGCTCCGACACCAGCTTGCCGTCAAGATCATACAGTTTCACGGTCTTGACGCCGTCTTCCTCGCTGACGTCGACCTTTGAGAACTTCCTGCCGCCCTCAAGGATTAGCGTCTCGCCTTTGTCGACGGAGATGACGCGCCGGCTGACCGAACGCGTCTCGGCCTTAGGCGCGCTCGGCGCATCAGATTTCTTTTCATTGCTGGGGGCCGCCGCCGAATAGCTGGCTGTGAGCGCTATCCCTGAGACGACAAGCGCGGCGGCGGCGGCGCGAGCGGCGAACCGGCCGACGCGCGGAGGCGATTTCATCAGCATGATGCGTTCCTTCAACTGGTGAGACATGGTCAGGCAGGCAGCCGGTGCGGCGCGGCGGGCGACGGCCTTCACGAGCGCTGATCCGTAAGCGAACGATACGTCTGGGATGGTCCGGTTGCGCGTCAGCACTGAGGCGTCGCAAGCGGCCTCCTGGTCAGTCCGGAATGCCTTGAAGGCGTAATGGGCGAGCGGGTTAGGCCATTGAGCGGCGCGGAAGCCGAGCGCGATGAACGTGGCGATCAGATCGCCGCGCATGATGTGCGCATACTCATGCGCGAGCGAGAGTTGGCGCTCAACCGGCGAGAAATCGCGCTCGAAACGCGCCGGCACGATGACGACGGGGCGAATGAGGCCGGCGACAAGCGGGCCGGTGTCGTCCGCCGCCACCCGCACCTCGACGCGCTCTTTGAGGCCGCAGCAATTCGCCATCACCGCAGCTTCGGCGGCCAGCTCCGCCGACGGCGCGCCGGAGCCGTCAATCAGCTTACGGATGAAAGCGCGCTGACGGATCGCCTGAATGATAATGAATCCAACTGCGCCAATAG
>JBGTFV010000089.1:0-5230 GCA_041747095.1 Parvularculaceae bacterium | reverse complement strand
GGCGCCGCGGGGCGACTGACCGCGTCAGACCTGCCGCACTGGCGGCGGGCGCTGGCGGGGATTCCCGCAGCGGCATGGTCAATCGGGTCCTTTTTTTTACCCGTCGCCGTGCTTGTCGCCATCGCGTTTCCCGGCGCATTCCGCGCAGCATCGCGACCGTCGCCGCCGGCGCGGATCGCAGCGGCGGCGGTGGCGCTTGCCGTTGCCGGAATGCTGCTTGGCGTCATTTGTCTCGGCATCTCGAACCTGCACGAGCGCTACGCCATCGGGCTTGTCTATCCGGGGCTCATCTGGCTGGCTGCGCGCATTGAGGCGAGCGCGCCGGATGCGATGCGCATGCGGATATTTTGCCTCGGCGCGCTTGCCGTGATTGGCGCGATGGTGGGATTGAGATTTGTCGCCGCCGTTCTTCCGGGCCCGCCCTTTTGCAAGTCGTGCGGGCAGTTATTGCCGTTTGATACGTTGGCGCGAACGCTGCGCACGCCCGAGTGGACCAGGGCGACTTTTGTCGGTTATGACGACGCGACAGCGGGCAACCTGCGGCGGCTGTTCCCGCAAAACCGGATATTATCAGCGCACCAGCCGTTCTATACGCCGCCCGAAGCGCCGGGCACCGATCGCGGTGAGACCTGCCTGTTTATCTGGTCGGATCAGCTCGCGCCCCCGCCACCGACGCGCATCACTGATCCTGCGCCGGATATCGAGCGCGTCGTTGTGAACGCGCGCTGGCGGGTGCGGCCGGGCGAGGGCGAATGGCGCGCAACGCGCTGGACGGTAATCGACGTCACGGCGCGAGTCGATCTCGCGCGTGAGCTATGCCGGCAACTTTGATCACGGAGTGTAAGTATGAACGACGTCCCCATCGACCTTTACTACTGGCCTACGCCAAATGGCTTCAAGGTCACAATCATGCTGGAAGAACTCGGCGCGGCCTATAACGTTATCTACGTTAACATCCTGCGTGGTGATCAGTTCAAGGAGGACTTTCTCGCTCTGTCGCCGAACAACCGCATGCCCGCTATCGTTGATCATTTCGGACCGGGCGGCGCGCCAATTTCCATCTTCGAGAGCGGCGCCATCCTGCAATATCTCGGGCGCAAGTCCGGCCGCTTTTATCCCGCTGACGAACGCGAGCGGACGGCTGTCGAGGAATGGCTGTTCTGGCAGGTCGGAGGCCTTGGCCCGATGGCCGGGCAGGCGCATCACTTCATGCGCTACGCGCCGGAAAAAATTCCGTACGCTATCGACCGGTATGGCAAGGAAGCGCTACGGCTCTACGGCGTGATGGAGCGTCAGCTTGGCCGCACGAAGGCCGACTATTTGGCTGGCGATTACTCCATCGCCGACATCGCCGCCTTTAGCTGGGCGGTCTCGCATGAGTGGCACAATGTCAGCTTTGATGAGTTCCCGCACGTGAAGGCCTGGTTCGAGCGTATCAGCGCGCGCCCCGCTGTGCAGCGCGGTCTCGCCGTCGGGGCGGACGAGCGCGCGCGGACCCGCAGCATCGCTGAGGACGAAGAGGCGAAGAAAATACTCTTTGGGCAGACCAATAAGCTGCCGCAGACGGGCGGCTGATGAATACAATCCCGGCATTCTCGTAAACTTTTGAGAAAGTTTTTGTTTACGCGAAATTAGCGCCGTTCCTCTCAATCTTTTCATGGTTAACCCGGCTGGCGTCGACGCCGAGGGGGAAGGTCTGAAAAGGGGACGATGAGATGTCGGTAACGGTTCAAGCGGGCGCCCTGCGCAACGCCGAAGTTGTTTTAAGCGGCGAGGAAATGTATCGCCGCGGTCTAGAGGCCTCAGTTGGCGGCGAGGGCGGCTTCGATTTGGTCACCGCCCATATGTGGTTCAACCTCGCGGCCATGCAGGGCAACATTGAGGCGCGTTCTTACCGCGCGGAACTGTCGCGTGAGATGACTGCCGAGGAAATCGCCGACGCCCAGCGCCTCGCGCGAGAGTTTCTCGCGACGCACGACCGCCGCGCCGTCGCCTGATCATAATTTCGCGGCTTGCGACGAGGTCCGCTATTCAAGCGGACATTTCATGACCCAGCCGTCAAATACGGCGCCGACGATCAGCGCGTCATTCCAGACCGCGCCGACGGATGAGCCGTTAATTTCGCCCTTTGTCGAAACGAAGACATCGCGCGACGCGCCCGTTTCCGGGTCAACGCGGATGACATGCGATGGCGCGATCGCTGACGCGTCTTCGGCATGCTTGAGGAAATCGAAAACTTTTGAGTGTCCGCCGATCCATAACGCGCCATCCTCAGCGACCTCGATATTGTCTGGCCCGGTATTGACCGCGATCGTCCGACGGGAAACGAGCGCGCCCGTATCCGCGTCGCGATCGAAAACGCGAATCTTCCGCCCCAGAAACTCTGCGACATAGATCGTCTTGCCGTCTGCCGACTTATTGATTCCATTCGCATAGACGAGGCCCTTTGCGGCGAGCGAGCCGACGGCGCCGTCGAAATAGGCGACGCTCGAAAAGGGCAGAGCAAGATAAGCCTCAAGCGTCGACATCAATCCTTCTTTATACCCCTTATCGTTCGTCGCATAAAACTGCCGTGGCCCGACGGCGACAACATCATTGGGCGAGTGCATCGCGTCAAACGAGATTGACTCGATGTGCCGGAGGCCGCCATCGGCCTCAACGTCGAAGATCTCGACGATTTCCTCGCCCGACTGCGGGTGATTGACGACAAAAAGACGCTTGGCGCCTTCGGGGCCCCTCCACAGGGAAATTCCGTGTGGCAGAAAATCCGTTGGGCCGTCGACAGAAACGCGGCGCAGGTCCGACGGGTCGTCGAGACTGAACGCATAAATTCCGTTGGTCGCGGCGTGTGGCCCGCCGTCGTTTTGAAACCACGCGCGCCGGTCGCCTGCGGAGACGTAGACAAGGTTGGTGTCGGGGTCGATCGTGGCGTCCTCCGTACCGGGCGCCACGTCTATGCGCTCGCATTTCTCAACGAGAAGCGGCTCCAGATTGGCGAACACGCCGGAAGCCGGAATGAGGTTCGAAGCCATGTAGACCACGCCGGCAATGAGCCCCAGCACAATTATAGAAATGACGAACCGCATAGTTACCCCTCCCTTGGGCGCGCGCCAGCCGCATGATGCGGTCCAGTCTGAGACCCGTCCCAAATTGAGTGTACACGGCTCAGCGTCCCGCTGCCATTGCCGGCGTGCATCGTTGGGCAGGAGCGTATCAATTCGTCTTCGCGCCGCTCGATTTTTGGCGGGAACAGGTTCATACGCGGGAGAATTCGGATGCATGCAAGCGCCGCCGCTTAAATGTCAGGTCGTATGAACCAGCCGCTCGCCTTTCCGGCTCCCCTCGCGCCGTACGCGACGCGCGCCGAGCACACGCGCGGTCGGCTGCATCCGGAGGCAGAGAGCGCCACCCGCACGCCATTTCAACGCGACCGCGATCGCGTGCTGCATTCAGCCGCTTTCCGCCGACTGAAACACAAGACGCAAGTCTTTGTTTATCACGAGGGCGATCATTATCGCACGCGCCTGACCCACTCGCTCGAAGTTGCGCAAATTTCGCGTTCAATCTCGCGCACGCTGAAACTTGACGAGGATATCGCCGAATGCGTGGCGCTCGCCCATGACCTCGGCCATCCGCCATTCGGCCATACCGGCGAGGACGCTCTTAAAGCGTGTATGGAGCCCTATGGCGGCTTCGATCACAATGCGCAAACCCTACGTCTGCTGACGAAACTCGAACGCCGGCATGCGGCCTTCGAGGGCTTGAATCTTACGTGGGAAACGCTCGAAGGCGTTGTCAAACATAATGGTCCGCTGATCAGTCCGGGCTCGCCGCCCTTGCCGGCGGCGATCGAGGATTATGTCCGCGGCGACGATCCCACAGGCGATCCAAGGCGCGATCTGTGGCTGGGCGCGCATGCCGGACTCGAAGCGCAGGTCGCCGCCGTGTCCGACGATATCGCCTACAACAATCACGACGTTGATGACGGCCTGCGCGCCGGGCTGTTTTCGTTTGAGGATGCGCGCGCGCTGCCGCTCGTCGGTCCGGCGATCGCACGGATTGAGAAGGCCTGGCCATCAGCGGGGCGCGACGCCGTTATTGGCGAGGCGGTCTCGGCGCTTATCGGCGCCATGGTCGACGACGTGGTTGCGCAGACGAGGGCCAATCTGAAACAGCTTGGCGTTTCGACCGCCGATGAGGTGCGCCGCGCGGGCCGACAGATCGTTGATTTCTCGCCGGGGCTGAAAGCCGAACTCGATGGCCTTCGGTCGTTCCTGCATGAAAATATGTACAGGCATTACAAAGTGAACCGGGCGCGCAGTCAGGCGAGGCGAATCGTTCGCGCGCTCTTCGATGTTTTCATGGCGGAGCCGGAGATTCTGCCGCCCGAATGGCGGGCGCGCTGCGACCGCGCAGGAGAATCAAAGAAGGCCCGCGCCGTGTGCGACTATATCGCCGGCATGACCGACCGGTATGCGATCCGGGAGCATGAAAAACTCTTCGGTTCGGCGCCGTCGATATAATCATGCCCACGGCGACGCTTCGTCGCGTTAATTCGCTTCCTGATTGCGGTGGTGTTATGATCGAATTCGTCGGACGATTCGTGGCTACAATTTTTGACGCGGCGGGACTTGAGGTTTCGGCAGGAATGGTTAGGAGCGCGGGAAGCGACTTCCGCCGAGAGCGCCGCAGATGGGCGCGCCGACCGGGTAAAGGTTGGGGATAAGGTTGGACCGACTTAGGCCAGATTTGGGCCAGATGAGTGTGGACCGAAAGAGTTTTTTGACTTGAGGGCGGGGGCGGATCGCTTGGCGGCGAACGGCCGCTAGAGGAGACCCAGATGGCAACGAAGACGGCTGAATTCGATTACGAATATGATGAGGAAATTGAGGACGAGGAAGAATCGGAAGGCGCCGAAGACCGCGGCATGTCCGGACTGGTCGTCCTTCTGATGGGCCTCATCATGATCGGCGCGATCGTGTCGATCGTCGGCTACGCCTACCAGCATGGCATCAAGACGGGCAAGGAACTCGTCGGCGTTCCGATCGTCACGGCTGACCCGAGCCCGTTAAAAATTGAGGATCCATCGGCCGCTGCGCGTTTTGATAATCTTGCGACCGCAGCAAGCACGCCGGTTGAAACCCTTGCCGCAGGTCCCGAAGCGCCGCTGTCGCGCACCGCTGCAGATCCGATCGCTGAAATCATGGCGAGCGACGCCGCACCCGTCGAA
>JBGTFV010000088.1:0-1733 GCA_041747095.1 Parvularculaceae bacterium | reverse complement strand
GCGCCGCCAGCGGGTCGTCGCGCTTGTCCGGGGCGATCCTGCCCTCGTCGCCATCGTCGCGGCGCCGCTCGTCTGGCTGGAATTGCTTTCCAACCACTCCCAGATCCACGCCGCGTTCACGCATCTGAACTTCGCGCCGCTATTCATTGTCGCCGGCGCTGTCGCCCTCAATGCGCCACTGCAACGCACAATGCGGCGCACCGAGAAAAATCAGGGACAAGGGTTCGGCGCTTCGGCGTGAAGGTCGTTGACCGCCTTTTCCATCTCCTCGGTCCAGGCGACGTCGAGCGAGTCGAAGATGACGCCAAGCTGCCCCATCGTCCGGGCGCCGAAGATGTTTGACGTCACGAATTTCCGCGTCGTCACGAACTGCATGGCGAAGGCCGCAGGATCGACGCCGAAGCGTTCGGCAAGCTTGACATAGCCGCGGATGGCGCGGTCGGCGGCGGGGGTTTCGTAGCGGCCAAGCCGGCCAAACATCTCCCCGCGGGAACCCGGCGGCTTTGCGCCGTCCAGATATTTTCCCGTCAGCACGCCCTGCGCGATGGGCGAATAGGCCAGCAGCCCGACATGCTCCTCGTGGGCGATCTCCGCCAATCCCATTTCGAAAGTGCGGTTGACGAGGTTGTAGCCGTTCTGGATCGACTGAATGCGCGGCAGGCCAGCCGCCTCGGAAAGTTTCAGCATCGCCATCACGCCATAGGGAGTCTCGTTGGAGACGCCGATATGGCGGATCTTTCCCTCCTTCATGAGATCGTTCAGCGCGCCGAGCGTTTCAGCGAACGGAACGCCGGGCTCATCGTAATGGCGGTAGCCATAGAGGGCCCCGCCAAATAGCTGCACGCTACGGTCCGGCCAGTGCAGCTGATAAAGGTCAATATAATCCGTTTGCAGATTTTCAAGGCTGCGCGTCACCGCCATCCTGATCTGGCGGGCGTCGAGGCGGGTCTCGCCATCGCGGATCCACGTCATCGGCGAGCGGCCCGCGACCTTGGTCGCGAGGATGATCCGGTCGCGCACGCCCCGCTCGCGCATCCAGCGGCCGACGATGCGTTCGGACTCCCCTTGCGTCTCGGGCTTGGGCGGAATGGTGTAGATTTCCGCCGTATCGATGAAATCGATCCCGCGATCGAGGCACGCGTCCATCTGACGAAAAGCTTCCGCCTGATCGATCTGCTCGCCATACATCATCGAGCCAAGGCACAGGGCCGGAACCTTCAGATCGGTGCGTCCAAGCGGTCGTCGTTCCATTTTTCACCTCGGTTTGGCGTCGCAAGCATGTTCCCGCAGAGCTGCGGGGCGGGGCGGGGCGGGCTTCGGCGCTCCTTGATAGAGGTCGTTCCTCGCCCGATATAGGGGGTTGCGAACAGGAGAATGCAGATGAACCGCTTTTTGCGATCGGGAAATTTACGCCCCGCGAAGCCCCGACTAAAAGGCCTTCTGCTTGCAGCGGCCTCTGTTGCGGCGGCTGGCGCGGTCATTGGCGGCGCGGCTCATGCGGCGTCTGCTCCTGATTTCGGTCCGCCGGCGACGGCGCCGACCTATCTCGTCGATGAGCGCCCGGCTGCGACAGCCGATGCGGCGATAGATGCCGCGACGGCGCCCGTTTCCGGTCGAAAAGCGGCCCTTTGGGCCGCCGCAGCAGGCGTTCTCGCGCTGCTGACCCGGCTCATTGGCTGGCGCAACGTGGCGGCGTCGATCGCCAGCGCCGGGCCGGTTATTGCGCGGACGGC
>JBGTFV010000087.1:0-5185 GCA_041747095.1 Parvularculaceae bacterium | reverse complement strand
CTCCCTCGCCGGCGGGCGGCCTGCGGCCATAGACCTCGTCAATCAGCTCGCGGAAGGTCGGAACGACGACGCGATAACTTGGGCCCGAGCCGCCGCTGACTTCGCAGGCGATGTCGAGCACGCTGTCGTCTTCAGGCAGGGCGCAGGCCGCGTCTTCAAAATCGAACTCATCGCGCTGGCCCTCACCGTCGCGCTTGCGCTTCAGGAGACGATCGATCGCGTTCGAGAGATGCCGCGCCCTGCAGTAATCGTCGCGGTCGCCCTTGAACTGCTTTTGCAAGCTCTGGAGCCGTTGGCTCGCCTGCGTATTCAGCGTGTTTCGTTCCGCCTCGGCGATGCGGTAAAACTTGGCGACTTCCGCGCGCCATTCATACGCCTGCGGAGAATCGCACAGAACCGCGATTTGTAAATTGATGTAAGCCTCGGTGTGCGTCGCCGGCCGCACATAGTCGTTTGGCGGATAAAACCGCAGCCGCGTCGACATTTTCTTGGCGATCTTGAACGCGTCTGCCCCAAGATGATGCTGGCCAAGGCGCAGGTGCCCCTCGGCGCCGTTCAGTTGATGCAGCAGGATGAAATCGTCGAGAACCTGACGGTAATCCTCCGGCTTCAAGCCTAGTCGGTTGAGCAGGTCGCGCGCATCGGGATGACCGTCCGCCGCGGCGAGATAGTAATGCAACGCTGCTTCGCTGCGCCGTTTGAGTTTTTCGACCTCATATTTGCCGAGCAGAATGTTGTGGCTGCCATCAAAGGCGACTTGCAGCGCATGAACCTTGCGCGAAATGACCTGAGGCAAGCGTATATGCGGGATCCAGTCGTTCACGACCGGTTCGTTGACCCGGATTAATGGCGCGTTGGGAACGCCCGGTCCGTTAATTGGTCCGCGCTCGCCATTGCGCAGTCCGGTTTGGTACGAGACGAAAACAACGGCCGCCACCGTTCCGAATGCGCCCGCCAGCGTCAACAGAAACAGAATGAGCGTGCCGAGAAATTCAATGACTTCACGCCACCAGGACGGCTTTTTAACCTCGCCGCCAACGACGGTTTTGTTATCGCTCTGGTCAATGATTACGGCGCCCTTTTTGGCGCCGAAGGATGCGCGGTCGTGCAAATTGCGTTTGAACCAACCTCGCACGCGCGCAACTCCCCCCGGAACAGGCTGTTAACCATGTCTTAACCGTTGCGTTGCGCCGGTGACAAGCCGTTGCGCGAGGTGCGCCTTGCACGCTGCGGTTTAGGAGGCGGGCCGTGTCGCGGTGGCCACATGGGGAAAAACAGAAAACGCAACTGGAAGAAACAGACTGCGGGCGAGGTGCGCCGCGCGATTGCGTTTGTCGCGCTGGGCGCCCTAGCGTGTCACGAAACGCTGTCCATTAATCGCGGGGCCCCATGCCGACGTTTTCCGAAATCAAGCAGTCCATGCGCGTGCCCGTAATCGGCGCGCCGCTATTCATCGTCTCGAATCCGGCCCTCGTCATCGCCCAGTGCAAGGCTGGCGTTATCGGTTCCTTCCCGTCGCTCAATGCCCGGCCGAAGGAAAAGCTCGACGACTGGTTGATCGAGATCAAGGAAGCGCTCGCCCGTCACAACGACGCGCATCCAGACCGGCCGGCCGCGCCCTACGCCGTCAACCAGATCGTCCACCGCTCGAACGATCGCCTGATGCACGATCTCGAAGCATGCGTCCGGCATCAGGTTCCGATCGTCATCTGCTCGCTCGGAGCGCGCGAGGACGTTTATCAGGCGGTGCATTCCTATGGCGGGCTGGTCTTGCACGACATCATCAACAATACGTTCGCAAAGAAGGCGATCGACAAGGGCGCAGATGGGCTGATCGCCGTCGCGGCGGGCGCCGGCGGTCATGCGGGCGTGATTTCTCCGTTCGCGCTGGTGCAGGAAATTCGCGAATGGTTTGACGGGCCGATTGCGCTCTCCGGCTCCATCGCGAGCGGCGGCGCGGTGCTCGCCGCGGAAGCGATGGGCGCCGACTTCGGCTATATCGGCTCGGCGTTTATCGCCACCGAAGAGGCCAACGCCACTCAAGCCTACAAACAGGCGATCGTCGATTACAGCGCCGATGACATTGTCTACACGAACCTTTTTACCGGGGTGCACGGAAATTATCTGAAGCCCTCAATCATCGCGGCGGGCCTTGACCCCAACAACCTGCCGGAAAGCGATCCCTCGCAGATGAATTTCGGCTCGGGCGGCAACACCGAGGCCAAGGCGTGGAAAGACATCTGGGGTTGCGGTCAGGGCATTGGCGCGATCAAGTCCATCGGACCCGCAGGCGCATTCGTCGAGAAACTCGCCCGCGAATATGCGGAGGCGAAAGCGCGCATTTGCGGTTGAGGCGGGTCTTTTTCTGATCGCCAGCGGCGCTGGTCTTCGCTCATCCAGTTGCCGTCATCCCGGACGCCGAAGGCGATCCGGGATCCCAGCGTCCGGTTGAAAACACGCCTTCGCCCTTCGTGACGCGCCGTCCCCTTTATCCTGAGGGCCGCGAAGCGGCGTCACCAATGACGAAGGGAACGGCGCCCTCAGGGTGAAGCCCCTCTTTCAAACGGGATTTCCGTTCTGGCGTTAAATACGAGATCCCGGCTCTTCGCTGCGCTCGGCCGGGATGACGAGCGGCCACCGTCGACGCTGCGGGCGCGAGCGATTAGGCTCCCGCCATCCGACAAGGGAGACTCCTTCGCGTCATGCCGAAACTCGCTCCGATCAGCTTTCTTAAGGCCGCCGCCGCCGCCCTCGCAGCCTCCGGCCTTGCAGCCGCGCAGGCCGTTGAGGTCGAGACGCTCATCGAATTCACCCCCGGCGTCTTCCTTGAGAACCTCGCGCAGGTCCCTGACGGATCGACGGTTTTCACGAGCTACTTCGACAAACGTCTCATCGGCCTAAGCGCCGACGACAAAGCGTGGACGGTGGCGGACCTGCCCTATCATCCGGTTGGCGTCGCGGCCTATGGCGACGGGTTCATCGTGACCGCGCACGGCGCGCCTTTTACGGACTTTCCGGGTTTCACCGAAACGAACCGCGTTCTGGTGCTCGATGCGCTCGGCGCCGTGACGAAAGACATCCCCGCGCCTGAGGCGCGCTTTCTCAATGGCGTCGAACCTCTTGGCGACGGGCGCTATGCGATCGCCGACTCGATCGCCGGTACCGTGTGGACATTCCGACCCGAAGACGACGCGCTCAAGCCCTTTATCGAGCATGAACTCCTGACGCCCGATCCCGCAGCGCCCTCCTTCAGGCCCGGCGCCAATGGCGTGAAGCTGCAAGGGGGCAAACTCTATGTCTCCAATTCCTCGCGCGGGGCGATCTATACGTTCGACGCCGCTGCAAACAAGCCGGCGAAAACGCTGAAGACGTTCACCTCGCCCGGCCCGATCGATGATTTCGCCTTCGCGGCGGACGGCTCGATTTTCGCCGCAACCCATGGCGATGCGCTGCTCAAGATCAGCGCCGATGGCGCCGCCGCTCCGGTCATCGCGCAGGGTTGCGACGGGTGCACCAGCGTGGCCATCCGGCCCGACGGCAGCCTCATCGTGCTGACAACGGGCGGGCTGCTGGAAGGAAGGGGCGCGCCCGCGCGGGTCCTTCGCGTCAGGCCCGCAGCGTACTAGCCGACGCGCCCAGCGCACGCCCATTTGCTTTCTGGAAATTTAAGGCCGTCCCCCCAATACTGATCAGATCAGAGCACAGCGGGGAGCGGCGATGGTCAGCAGCTACAGGGTCGTTCTTTTCTGTCTTGCGTCCGTCGCGGCGAGCGCATCGCCAGCGGCCAGCCGTGAGCGGGCCCCTTCGATCCCCGGTCCCGTGCCCGCAACAGTGGAGCGCGTCATCGACGGCGACACAATAAGGGTCTCGGCGCGCATCTGGATCGACCAGACCGTAACGACTTCGGTACGCTTGAAAGACGTCAACGCGCCGGAAATCTACCGCCCCAAATGCCCCGCCGAGAAAGCGAAAGCGCGCGAAGCAAAAGCGTTCGTCGCCGGTTTATTGCCGAAGGGAGCGCCGGTGACGCTGCGCGACATCGACCGGGACAAATATGGAGGGCGCGTCGTCGCGCGGATCGAGACGGCGGAAGGGACAGACCTCGCCCTGATCCTTTTCGGCGCCGGGATGGCGACCGGTTCTGAGGCGCAACGCGACTGGTGCGAACAATCCGACTGACGCCGGTCTAACAATATTTTATCGCATCCTGTCGATGAGATGATCGCCCACGCGCAGGCCGTTGGCGACAAGCGTCAGCACTGGATTGACCGCCGCGCTCGTCACGAAAACGCTCGTGTCGGCGACATAAAGATTGTCGAGATCATGCGCCTTGCCCTCGCGGTTGACCACAGAAGATTTCGAGTCCGCGCCCATCCGCAGCGTGCCGCATTGATGGGCCGTGCCGAACAGCGGCAACAATTCCGAGAACTGGAAGCGGTGCTGGCGCGCGCAGCCGCACATGCGCCCCATGTCCGTCAGCTGGGTCAGGAAGGTTTTCACCAGCCGCTCATGGCCGACGAGATTGTTGTACCAATAGTCGAGCTGCAACTCGCCCCGGCGATTGAGCCGTACGCGGTTTTTAGCCAGCGGCAGGTCTTCCGAGATAACGAGGAAGGCGAGAATGCGGCTGGCGATTGATTGCGCCAGAAATTTCGGGAACGCCCATGGCGGCACAAAGGCGCTGAGCTGGCCGCGAATCGTATCGGCGTTCATGTATTCGAGCAGCTGGATGTGGCCCATGGGAAAATCGAAGCCGCCGCGCGGATCGCCCCAATAAAAGTCATTGATGGCGAAGGTCTTCGGAAACGTCGCCTGAACCTTTGCGCCGGTCGCCGACAGCACCGCCGAGAGCGTGTGGAACATGTAGTTGCGCCCCACCTGATCGGAGGAATTGCCGAGCCCCGCCGGATGCGCGCCATTCGCTGAACGCAGAAGGATTGCGGCGGAATTGGCCGCCCCCGCCGCCAGAATGACGATGTCGCCGCGTACGCGCTCTTCGGCGCCGTCGCGCTCATAAACGACGGCCTTCACCTCGCGCCCGCGCGGGTCTGTCTCAAGGCGCAGCACTTTGGACCGCGGCTGAACCGTTACATTCGGGAACGCATCAACCTCGTCGATCACGCCGCGCCCGTCGGACTTGGCGCGCGTGAGGCACGGAAAGCCGCCGCAGGTGGTGCAACGCACG
>JBGTFV010000086.1:0-3268 GCA_041747095.1 Parvularculaceae bacterium | reverse complement strand
GTGACCGAGCCCGGCGGGAGCGCGCGCAAGGCCTGGTCGAGTTCCGGCGCGAGTTCGCCGGCTCGCACCCAGCCAAGATCTCCGCCGGCGGCGGCGGTCGTGCACGCCGAGAATTGCTGCGCGACGACCGCGAAAGGCACGCCGCGCCGCATCTGTTCGATCAGTTGCAGGCCGCCTTCATAGTACGCCTGCGCCTGCGATTGCTCGGGCACCGGGATGCAGATTTCCGAGACCAGAAACTGTTCCTGCGTAGCATCATCGCGCATGCGCTGGAGGGTTGCTTCGATTTCATCTTTGCTGATGCGGATGCGCTTGCCGTATCGCCCCTGAACGAGGCGCGGCCATACGATCCCGGCCTCGATCTGGTTGCGCAGGGCGTCAACCGAAATGCCATCGGCGGCGAGCGTCGCCGTAAGCTGTTCAAACGTGACCCCGCCTTCGGCCGCCATCGCGCGGATTTCGCCGTCGATCTCACCTTTGTCAGGAGCGAGGTCGTATTTCTTCGCCTCAGCGAGCTTCAACTGCTCGTCGATAAGGTCGTTCACGGCCTGCTGTTGCAACTGCGGCAGCATCTGCGCGGTTACCCGGCCGCCCGAGGAGATCATCATCAAGCGCATGCGCTGTTCGACGTCGAACGTCGTGATGACTTTATCGTTTATGATGGCGGCGACGGCGCTAACCGGTCCGTCGTAGGTTTCCGGAATGCCGGCGCGGTCTTCCTGTGAGGATGGTGCGCCGGCCTGCGCAAATGCCGGCCCAGCGACGCAGACGCCCGCCCAAATGACCGCGGCGGAGAATAAACGAAATCCGGTAGAATTCACGAACGCTTACTCCCGTTTCGGGCTCCCGTATCGGGCGATCCCTAAGTAAAATTGGATCGCTCAGGCTCGGCGAGACAGTGATACTCCCTGCCGCACGGGTTCAACCTGAGCAATCCCTCGGATTGCATCCGGACCACTTTGCAAACGCGCAGGCGGCGTCCGCTCATTAAATGGCCGCTCGATCAATCCCGTGAGCGGCTCCCAGCCCGATGACAAAATAGTCCAATCGCTACGAAGCGCAACCGGCCCCGTAGCGCCTGCGGGACTTAGTCGACAAGACCCGTCAGCGTGAACCGGACGAGGAATGCATTATCCGCGGGCAAGCCGATATCCTGCGTGCGGTTGCGCCGATAGACCAGCTCGAACAGTGAGCAATCGTCTTGATAGGTCAGCGCAAAATCCTGTGTAATCAATTGGTTAGCGAGAAGGTCCTGCCGCCAGCTCGTGCCGGCTGTCCAGTGCCGCGAGAGCCGGCCCGCAATGCCGGCGTTCAACTCCTCGCGCCGGTTCAGCTCCGCCAACGCGTTCTCTTCGTTCAGCCGCACATAGCTGAGGTTACCCCTGAGGCGCCATATATTGACGTAGGCGAGAGACTCAGCGCGCTGAATGCCGCCGCCGGAATCGTCGATCCGGAAGCGGTTCTCGACGCCAATAACGTCGCGATAGCGCAAATTCATCGACCCTACGAGATCGGACCGGGTCGACCCAAGTCCCGTGGACCGGTCGAACGCCGTTGTCGACTGCAGGCGGAACTGCTGGCCGATCTCGCCTTCGATCCTCAGACCGCTATCGAACACGGCGGATGCGGCGACGCCGGCGTTGATACGTTGGCCGTCCTCAAACGCGTCGAAGCCGGTCGCTTTGTTGGCGTCGAACAGGCTCGCATAGTCGAACTCGATGCTTTGCGAGTCCTCGTTAATGATGCCGACCGGATTGGCGCCCGCAGGGCTAACCGCGACCTGCACGCGCGGTTCGACAAACAGCCGCGCGCCCCCCGCGCGCCGCGTGAGCGGATAGGACCACTCAACGCCGGCAGTCGGGGCGAACCGGCCGCGATTGCGATTGTTGGAGCCTGCAACGCCCGGCATCGTTTCCGTGCCCTCGTCGAGATCCTCAAATCGGTAGGCGTCGGCGCGGATTTCCGCAAAAGCGTTGAAGCGGTGCCCGCCCGGCGTGAAAACCTCGCGCTCCCAGGCCGCACTCGCGGTCAGGCGCCGCGAGTCGACGCCGCCGGTGCGCTGCAGCGATGCGAAATTGACGTTCACGGTCGCGTCGCCCCCGGCGAAAACATCGGGCAAGTCTTGGCGCAGATTTAACAGCGGCAGGACGTAGGGCGTCAGGCTCGCATCGTCGGTGTTGCGCAAGCCCTGAAAGAGAAAGCTGTCCGCCGTGAAAAGGGTGTTGCCATCCTGCCATCTCAAATAGGCGTTCGAGCGCAGACGGTTCGTGCTCGCCGTATCGAGTTCCTGCCGCAAATCGCCCCGGCGCTGCACGTCATAGCGGCGCAAATACGTATCGTCAGAGATACGCTCAATATCGTAACCGGCCGTTAGCCGCTCGCCGAAATTTCGATAGCCCTTGCCGAAGAAATGCCATCTGACGCCCGGCACGTCGACGGGTATTTGTCCGTTTTCGTCCAACCGATCATTATTGAAGTCGATGACGCCGCCCGACAGCACATGATATCCGTCATTGCCGCGCCGCCGCCACTCGCCCTGCCAAAGGATGCCGTCGTTCGAGGTATATTTCGGAAAAAACGTCGCGTCCTGATGATTGGAGATCGCGAGATAATAGGGCAGTTCGACGTTGAACCCGAGGCGGCTTGACGCGCCGATCGCAGGGGTGAGGAAGCCTGACTGGCGCTCTACCTCCGGATCGGGCGCCTGCAAATAAGGCGAATAAAGGATCGGCGCGCCCTTGATCTCGAAAAACGCATGGTGGAAGCGCACGACCTGACGCTCCTGATCGCGCGTTACGCGCAAGGCCTTGATGCGCCAGGTCGGCGTTTTTGCGTCGCCTTTCTTGTCGCAGACGGGACAGGAGGTGAATACCGCCTTGCGCAGCTTCGTGCGCGCGCCCTGTTCGCGTACGGCCGAGTCGGCGGCAAGCTTGGCGTTCTCCGCCAGCAGTGCGCTGAAGTTCTCAGCAATGCCGTCGCGCAGGTCGCCGGTCAGAAAGACCCGGCCCGCAAAGGCCGTCTCTAACCCTCTGTCGGTGATGGAGACGTTGCCCTCGGCGACGACAACGTCGGTGGCGGGATCGTAAACCAGCCGGTCAGCGCGCACGAGGCGGTCGCCGAAATAGGCGATGACGCTACCCTCGGCGACGATCGGACCGTCTTCATTATCGCGGGTGACGTTATCGGCCTCGAACAAGACGCGTTCTGGCGCGGCAGGCCCGGCAGCGCGACGCTCGCCGACGGCGAGGTCTGCGGGCGGCGGCGCGTT
>JBGTFV010000085.1:0-13784 GCA_041747095.1 Parvularculaceae bacterium | reverse complement strand
CCGGCGCAGGTCGGCTTCGGACAAAGGCTCAATCGCAGGTGCGCGGTCGCCGCGTGGAAACAGCTTGCCGACAGCATGCATCAGCGAAAGCGCGGGCGTGCGTGGCGCAAAGGTGAAGACGATCGAACGGCTGGTGCGCTCTGCGAACGTCGCCAGCGCCGAAGTGATATCGCCGCCGCGATAATGAATAAGAGAATCCATCGCAACGACATGATCGAACTGACCGAAGGCGGTGTCGCACATATCGCCGACGCGAAAATCCACCGTGCCAGCAAGCCCCTCAGCTACCGCGCGCGTGCGGGCAAGCTCAAGCAACGTGCCGGCGAGATCGACCGCCGTAACCGTTGCGCCGCGCCGGGCGGCGGCAAAGGAGAGCTGGCCTGCGCCGCAACCAGCATCGAGAAGTCGTGCGTCGGTAAGGTCGGCGGGCAGCCAGTTCATCAGCGTTACGCGGATTTCATCCCGGCCCGCGCGTACGGTCGCGCGAATGCCGCTGACGGGGGCGTCGGAGGTCAGTTTTGCCCAGGCGTCCGACGCCGTACGGTCGAAATAGGTCTCAAGTTCGCCGCGGCGGGAGAGGTATGTCGTCGAGGTCATCAATCAAATCCCAGGAAATCAAAGATATCGCGGTCTTTCATCGGCTTTGCGTCGAGCGGGGGCGTCCCGGCCAAGAGCGTCGCCGCCAGTTTGAGATATTCGTTCTGCACCGCGACGATCTCGGGCGTATCGCCCATTTCAAACAGCGTACACTTCTTCAGGCGCGACCGGCGAATGGCGTCGAGGTCCGGGAAGTGCGCGAGGCGTTGCAGGCCGGTCGCGGCGCCGAAGCGGTCGATTTCGTCCGTCGCCGCGCTGCGGTTGGCGATCACGCCCGCAAGGCGCACTGGATAATTTTTCGCCTTCGCCTGAATGGCCGCAATGATGCGGTTCATGGCGAAGATTGAGTCGAAATCGTTGGCGGTCACAATGACTGCGCGCTCGGCGTGCTGAAGCGGCGAAGCGAACCCGCCGCACACTACATCGCCCAGCACGTCGAAGATTACGACATCTGTCTCTTCCAACAGGTGATGCTCTTTTAATAGCTTCACCGTCTGACCGACGACATACCCGCCGCAGCCGGTACCCGCCGGCGGGCCGCCCGCTTCGACGCACATGACGCCATTATAGCCCTCGAAGACGAAATCTTCGGGGCGCAACTCTTCCGAGTGGAAGTCAACCGCCTCGAGGGCGTCGATGACAGTGGGGGCGAGGCGTTTTGTCAGCGTGAAGGTAGAGTCATGCTTGGGGTCGCAACCGATCTGCAGGACGCGTTGCCCGAGCTTTGAGAACGCCACGGACAGGTTCGACGAGGTCGTCGACTTGCCGATACCGCCTTTTCCGTACACGGCGAAAACTTTCGCGCTGGTCTGAATGGCGTCGCGCGGATCGAGCGCCACCTGCACGCTGCCTTCGCCGTCTAGCCGGCGAGCGGCGGTGGGTCGTTCCATTTCCAATAGGGTCATCTTTTCTATCCTTGGTTTCGCTACGCCGCCGCCTCGGCGACTATTCCTTCGAGACGGTCTTCGAGCTCCTCGCCCGCCTGACGCAGCGCTTCGAGCGTTGCGGCATCCGGGGTCCAGTAGTTTCGGGCTGACGCTTCCAGCAGCCGATTGGCGACCTTTGCGCATGATTTCGGATTCAGCGCGGCAAGCCGGTCGCGCAGCGTCTTGTCGAGAACGAATGTCTCGCTGATTTTTTGGTAGACCCACGGATCAACTTGTCCGGTGGTTGCGGACCAGCCCATCGTGTTCGTGACGTTCGCCTCAATCTGACGCACGCCTTCATAGCCGTGCTCCAGCATCGCTTCGTACCACTTCGGGTTCAGCGTGCGCGTGCGCGTCTCAATCGCGACTTGCTCAGCGAGGGAGCGGACAACGCCCGGGCCTGAGGTTTGATCGGCGATGTAGACGGGCGCTTCCGCGCCGCGCGCCTGTTTCACAGCGCGGCCAATGCCGCCGAGCGTGTCGAAATAATGGTCGATCGTCGTCACGCCGAGTTCGACCGATTCAAGATTCTGGTAGGCGAAGGCGACGTCGCCGAGGATGCTTTTCAGGAGCGCCCCATGCTGCACCGGTTCGCCGCGCGCGCCGTAGGCGAAGCATTTACGCTTGGTGTAAGCCTCGCCAAGCTCTGCTTCGTCGATCCATGCGCCGCTGTCGATCAGCTGATTAACGTTGGCGCCGTAAGCGCCGGTTGCATTCGAAAATACCCGCAGCGCCGCCGTCTCTAGATCGCAGCCATGCTCGATCTGATAGGCCAGAGCATGCTTGCGCACGAAGTTCATGTCTGCCGGCTCGTCTTCTTTGGCGGCCAGCAGCGCGGCTTCGGCGAGCATGCGCGTCTGAAGGGGCAACAGGTCGCGGAAAATTCCGGAGAGCGTTGCGACGACATCGATCCGTGGGCGGCCGAGTTCGGCGAGCGGGACAAGTTCGGCGCCGGCAAGACGCCCATAGCTGTCGTAACGCGCGCGCGCGCCCAGAAGTGCAAGCGCTTGAGCGAGTTGGGCGCCCTCCGATTTCATGTTGTCGGCGCCCCACAGGACAAGGGCGACGGTTTCGGGCGGCGGTGCGCCGTCGCTTGCGGCGCGCGCAAGCAGAAGATCGACCTGCGCAACCGCTTCCTTCATAGCGAAGGCGCTCGGCATGCGGAAAGGGTCGAAGCCATGGAGGTTTCGCCCCGTCGGCAAAATTTCAGGCGTACGCAGAAGATCGCCGCCCGGGGCTGGCGAAATGAAGCGCCCGTCAAGCGCGCGGATGATAGCGTCCGTTTCAACTTCCGCAGACAAAAGACGATTGACCTCTGAGAGGCGATCAAGGCGCGCGCGCAATGGCGCATCCTTCGTCGAGAGGCCAGCGCGGCGAACCGCTTCCGTTGACGAAGCGCCATCGATAACGGCTTCCATTGCCGCATCGCAGAGCGCGCCCGCGCCTTCCGCATCCGCTGCGGCGTCAATCGCGGTCACGGTGCGCAGGCGCGCGGCCCGGCTCATCGGCGCGCCAACAACGTGAAGTCCCTCTGGAATCAGCGTTTCCTCGAGCGATCGCACCGCGTCGAGCAAGGCTGGGATCCGCGCGGCTGGCGGCGCCGGGGCTAATTTTTGAAGAAGATCAACTGCCGCCGCCTGCGACTCGATCAATTCAGCAAGGCGTGCGCGTTCATCCGCCGCGTCTGGCGTCAGCGCGCGCCAGCGATCAATGGAAGCGCGCAGGTCCGACAGACCGCGATAGAGACCTGCCTTGCCAATCGGCGGCGTCAGATAGCTGATCAGCGTTGCATGCGAGCGGCGTTTTGCGAGCGCGCCCTCTGAGGGATTGTTCGCGGCGTAGAGATAGAAGTTCGGCAGGTCGCCGATCAGCCGATCCGGCCAGCAGGAGGCTGAAAGGCCCGTCTGTTTTCCCGGCATGAACTCAAGCGCGCCATGGGTGCCGAAATGCAGTACGGCGTGTGCGCCAAAATCCTCGCGCATCCAGCGATAAAACGCCGAGAATGCGTGCGTCGGCGCAAAGCCGTGCTCGAACAGAAGGCGCATCGGGTCGCCCTCATATCCGAACGCAGGTTGCACGCCGACAAACACATTGCCGAAGCTCTGCCCCAGGACGAAAATATTGGCCCCGTTTGACTGTTGGCGCCCCGGGGCCGGTCCCCATTGGGCTTCGATTTCGGCGAGATGGGGTTCGCGACGCACATGATCGTTAACCGGAATGAACGCGGCAATATTCGCGTCGGCCCCATAGCGGGCGGAGTTTCCCTCCATGATCGCCGCGCGAAGCGCATCGACGGTTGCGGGAACTTCGACCGAGTAGCCTGCGTTCTTCAATGAGCAGAGCGTATTGAAGAGCGAGGCGTAGACGGAAAGATAAGCAGCGGTGCCAACCCCGCCGCCATTCGGCGGGAAGTTGAACAACACGATGCCGATGCGGCGCTCGGCTCGTTCGGCGCGACGGAGCGCAACAAGTTTGGCGACGCGGCCAGCAAGCGCGTCCGCACGCTCGGCGCAAACCTGCATGACGGACGGGCCCGTCGTCGCCGGAAATTGGCACGTGCGCGCGCAGCCATGGCAGGTCTCGCCATGGGGAGCCGAACGACCGCCGTAAACGGTCGGTCCGGTCGCGCCGTCGAGTTCTGGTATCGCCACCATGATGGTCGATTCGATCGGCATCAGCCCGGCTTCGGCCTTGGTCCACTGCGTCAGGGTTTGGAACTCAAGCGCGTGGGCGGCGATGTAGGGCGCGTCGAGCTTGGCGAGCGTTTCGGCCGCCGCTTTGGCGTCGCTGTAGGCCGGCCCCCCAATAAGCGAAAACCCGGTCAGCGAGACGAGCGCGTCGACGGTGGAGCGCCCATCCTTCATGAAATATTTCTCGATGGCCGGACGCGAATCGAGCCCGCTGGCGAAGGCCGGAATAACCTTCAGTCCTTTCGCCTCGAGCGCTGCAATGACCCCGTCATAGTGGCGCGAATCGCCAGACAGCACGTAAGAGCGCATGATCAGCAGGCCAACGGTTCCGGCGTTCGCGCTGGCCGCCGCGGGCAACTCGCCAAGCTCGGCTGCAATGCGGGATTTCATGCGCGGATGATAAAGACCGACATCCGGGTAATCGACCGGCTCGGCAGGTTTCACAGCGCCGCGCAGCGCGGCGCGCGGGCCGGCCGCATAGCGATCGACCAGCGCGAGGATGAGATTGGCGATATTCTCTTCCGAGCCGGCGAGCCAGTATTGCAGGGTCAGGAAATAGGCGCGCACGTCCTGCGCGGCGCCCGGGATGAATTTCAGGAATTTCGGCACCTGGCGCAGCATTTTCATCTGGCCGGCGCCGGAGCTTCCTGCGCCCGCCTTGCCCCGCAGGCGCTTCAACAGCGCGATCGGACCGGATTCCGGTTTGTCCATGCGGAATTTGCCAAGCCGCGTCAGCTTCACGATGTCGCCAGCCGACAGACAGCCAACCATCGCATCGCACGCCTCGCGCCGAGCGACGAGAGCCGGGCGCACCGCGTCGATATGCTCCTCAATAAAGAGCATCGACGCGACGATAATGTCGCCGGCGGCGATATCCGCTTTGCAGCGCTCCAGCGAGGCCGTGTCGCGCGCCCAGTCCGACGCCGCGTGAAAGGCAACGCGCACGCCGGGCAGGCGCTTGCGCAGGCTGCGCTCAGCCCGTTCGACAACACCCGACAGATGGCTGTCGAGTGAAATCAGAACGACGCGAACAGGGGTCGCGTCAGCGGGCGTAGTGCGCTTTGGCATCGTATAGGGTCTCTACTGTTATGGTCTGAAGGCGGAGCGATTGCGCGTAGTCTTCGGTGTTGCGCCGGGCTTTGCCGCGAACAAAGAAGGGGATTTTCTTCAGTTCGCGTTCGGCTTCAGCCGCCCAAACGGCGGCTGTTACGGCGGCTGCCTCGAAGGGAGCGTTTTCCGCTGGCGCAGCGGGGATAATGGTCGTTAGCGGCGCTTCTGGCTCGACGGCCTGACGCGCGCCATGTCCACCGAGATGGGACGGGCCAGCGCCATCATGAAATTCGAAGTCATCACGAAACATTGCGAGCAAATGTTCCTCAAGCCCCATAACAAGGGGGTGTATCCATGTATCAAAAAGGACGTTTGCGCCTTCAAAGCCCATTTGCGGCGAGTGGCGCGCCGGGAAATCCTGAACGTGAACCGGCGCTGATATCACTGCACACGGAATTTGCAGGCGCTTGGCGATGTGCCGCTCCATCTGCGTGCCGAGCACCAGTTCGGGATGCGCGGCGGCGATGGCGTCTTCAACGTCGAGGTAATCGTCCGTAATCAGCGGCTCGACGTCGCAGGCGGCGGCGGCGGCTTTTAGCTCGCGCGCAAATTCGCGATTGTAGCATCCGAGTCCGACGACCTCGAAACCGAGCTCTTCACGCGCAACGCGCGCGGCAGCGATGGCGTGCGTCGCATCGCCGAAAATGAAAACGCGCTTGCCGGTCAAATAAGTCGAGTCGACCGAACGCGACCACCAGGGAGCCCTGGACGATGGGTCGGCTAAAGCCGCTTCAGAGGAAAGACCCGCGAGCGCTGCGATCTCTGCGATGAACTCGCGCGTCGCCCCAATGCCGATTGGTATCGTGCGCGTCCGCGGTTGTCCGTAGATTTTCTCAAGGTGACGCGCTGCGAGATCAGCAATCTCGGGATAAAGCACGACGTTGAAATCGGCTGCGCCGAGGCGCGCGATGTCCGCGGGTGAGGCCCAAAGAGGCGCAGTGACGTTCACGTCGATCCCAACAACTGATAGCAGTTTGCGGATTTCGACTAGATCGTCGCGGTGACGGAAGCCGAGCGCCGTTGGGCCGAGAATGTTGCACGAGGGACGACCGGTTGACGCCGACATCTTTTCCGGTGCAGAGCCAGCGATCGCGCGCACGATCTGGTAAAATGTTTCCGACGCGCCCCAATTCTCCTTGCGCTGATAGGCAGGCAATTCGAGTGGGATAACAGGAATCGGCAGCCCCAGCGCCTTGGCAAGACCGCAAGGATCGTCCTGTATCAGTTCCGCCGTGCACGAAGCGCCGACGATCATCGCTTGCGGCGAAAAGCGGTCGAAGGCCTCGCGCGCGGCCCGTTGAAAAATCTCCGCCGTGTCCGAGCCAAGATCACGCGCTTCGAAGGTTGTATAGGTAACGGGCGGGCGTTTCGTCCGGCGCTCGATCATAGTGAAGAGCAGGTCCGCATAGGTATCGCCCTGCGGGGCGTGCAGAACGTAATGCAGTCCCTCCATGGCGGTGGCGATTCGCATCGCTCCTACATGCGGCGGCGCTTCATATGTCCAAACTGTCAGCTGCATGGCGCTATACCTTCAGCCGGGCGCGGCGATTGAGCGGGCGCGCGAATAATTCGGCAAGGTCGCCGGCCTGTTCGTAGCCCTGGATGGGAGAGAACACGAGTTCAATCGCCCATTTGGTCGTCAGACCCTCCGCCTCCAGAGGATTGGCAAGGCCAAGTCCGCACACGGTAATGTCGGGGCGGGCCGCGCGCGCCCGGTCGAGTTGGCGGTCGACGTCCTGGCCTTCCGAGAGGAATACATCTTCCGGCAGCAGCGCGAGTTCCTCGGCAAGATGGGTGCGGTGAAGGAACGGCGTGCCGACTTCAATAAGGCGCATGCCAAGCTCCCTGTGGAGGAAGCGGGCGAGCGGTGGTTCAAGCTGGGAATCCGGGAAGAAAAAGGCGCTTTTGCCTTCGAGCGTTTCCTTGTGCCGCGCCAAGGCGTGACGGGCGCGCGCGGCGCCGGCTTGCGTCGCGGCGTCGAATGTATCCGCACTGACGCCGAACGCGTCTGCGGCCGCTTTCAGCCATAGCGTTGTTCCTTCAGCGCCAAGCGGGAAGGGGGCTGGAAGGCGCGTTGCGCCGCGTTCTTCCAGCGCGCGCGCCGTTTCGGCGAGGAAAGGTTGCGCGAGAAGAAAGTGCGTGTCGCGACCCACCGGCGGAAGGTCGTCGGACCGGCGCGCTGGAAAGAAGCGCACAGGGATTTCCATAGCTTCAAAAAGCCGCGCGAACTGGTCTTCGACGACATCGGCGAGCGCGCCGACGACGAGGAGCGAAGGACCGGCTTCGCGCGCGGCGGGAAGCTCCGGAACCATGGAGGCGAGGCAGGCGTCTTCGCCTTGCGTAAAGGTCGTCTCAATGCCGCTTCCTGAATAATTCAGAACACGGACGCCCGGCGTATATTTCTGCGACAGGCGATGGGCCGCGCGCGACAGGTCAAGTTTGATGACCTCCGACGGGCAGGAGCCGACGAGAAACAGCATCTTGATGTCGGGCCGCCGCGCCAGGAGACGAGCGACCGTGCGGTCAAGCTCGTCATTGGCGTCAGATAGCCCCGCAAGATCGCGTTCATCAATGATCGCGGTTGCAAATCGCGGTTCGGCGAAAATCATGACGCCCGCCGCAGATTGCATCAGATGGGCGCACGTGCGCGAACCGACGATCAGAAAGAAGGCATCCTGCATTTTGCGGTGAAGCCAGATGATGCCGGTCAGACCGCAGAAAACTTCGCGCTGGCCGCGTTCGCGTAGCACCGCCTTTGCTGGCGGGGCGGCGCAGGAGCCGGCGGTGGCGCCTGCAGGGCGATCGGCAAGACTGATCAGCGTCTTCATGCCGCGCCTCCCATGCGACCGACAACCATGTCGTCATCGATTCTAATGTCTTCGTTCTGTGCACCCCTCACTGGCGCTTCGCGGCGAGCAGCGACGAGTTTCACCACGAACTGCGCAGCATTGATGACGTAAGCGGCATAGGCGGCAAGCGCGAGATAAAGCTGGGCTTCGGCCCCGCCGATGCCGAAGAAAACAGCCCCGAGATAGGCCGTGTGCAGAGCGAGCACCAGCATCGAGAAAGCGTCTTCCCAGAAGAACGCAGGGGCGAAGAGATACCGACCGAATACGTCTTTTTCCCAGACGGCGCCGGTGATCATGATGGCGTAGAGCGTCAGCGTTTTGACGACGACCGAAACGGTCGCTGCGGCGAGGCCATCGCCGGTTGCGAGATAGCGCAACACCAGCGCGAGGCTGACAAGGAAAACCAGGAACTGGATCGGCGCGAGAATGCCCTGAACGAGGGTCCACGGGGAGGCATCGCGCCGACGACGTTGTTCAGGGGTGTAAACCGGCGGGCGAGGGGCCCCGGCGGGTAACGTGTCGGCTGTCGGGGCGACGCGAGGCGTCAAATGCATCTATCCGGTCCTAGAAAGGCTTTCTCGATGGTCTGAGGTTAACCGCCCATCAGCAGAAGTGTCAAGTTGCGTGGACGTCCAAATTTGTTGACATCTGCATCGCAGTGCGCAAACGTGTCTTTATAGTGCTCGCGCAAAGCCGCGCGGCCGCGTGTCCAAGCGACCCGGTTCGCGCGATGGATGAAAAGAGATGACTGGCGCCGAAACGACCTGCACTGGAGAACAAAATCTGCCGCGGCCCCGGCAGACGATCCCTGCGCGCGTTAGCGCTGCCCGGATCAATTTTCCGTCAGGCGCTGAAGTCGATTCCTTTTTGCTGCACCGCAGCGCTGCCCCTAAATGCACGCATACAGCAGCTCCTAGCTTGCTAGCGTTTGCAATCGGACGTCAGGATTTTCACCGCGACAACTCGCACCGCTTCGCCCCGCTGTACTTTATATCGGGCGATCAATCCGTCGCTGCGAAAGGTTCCCGCAGCATCCCGCGCTGTGAATTCATCGAGGGCAGTTTTTCCCGAGGAGACCGTTTTTCGACCCAAACCATCTTGCCGAAATTTATAGAAACTGACAGGCTCGGACATTGACACATCATAGTGTCATTCTCGCGCACTGCGCGGTCCGAACCGGCGCGGTTTCAAGTGCGGCGATGCGGCTGCGTTCCCGGCCGAGACGCGTTCGAGTGGCTGAGCCTGCGCTGCGACATCGGCAGTGGAAGGCCGCCAAGCCCCTGAAAGGATGGGCGATGTCGGAATTGGGCAGGAATGAAAGCCTCGGCGGCGACGCCGAGCGGGCGGCCGACAATTGGCGAGATCGGGCGGTGTCGCCTTTCATACGATTGAGCGAGCGATTCAAGGCGCCGCGCGCCAAATCAGAAGAAGCGGTTGCCGTTGGTTTGAACGCTCTCGTGCGAACGATCGAAGGCGAAATTATTCCCCGCCTGTTGTTGGTCCATCAGTCCGGCCGCGGACTTTTGGGAGCCCCCGGCGGATTTGAGGAACTCTCTCCCACGGAAGAGGAACGAACTCGGTTCCTCTGGACCGTGATGAATGGCAGCGCGGACGCCTGTCGGTCGTTCGTTGCCGCTCTCATTGATCGCGGCGTGCCTCGCGAAGCAATCTTCCTTGATCTCCTGAGCGGCGCCGCGCGCCGGCTCGGCGATCTGTGGGACGAGGACCTTTGCGATTTTACCGATGTGACAATTGGCCTTTGCCGGCTGCATCAGGTACTGCGCGAGCAGAGCAGTCAGTATGAAAATGAACTGACGGTGTCGCAGGAAGCGCCAAGCGTCCTTTTAACGACTGCGGTTGGCGAACAGCACGTCTTCGGCGTCGTCATGGTAGCGGAATTCTTCCGGCGCGAGGGTTGGTCGGTCTGGTGCGACCCGGCGACCTCGCTTGACGACCTGCGCAATCTTGTCGGCCGCGAATGGTTCGATCTCATCGGGATTTCCGCAAGCACGGGCGTATTGGCCTCGACAATCGCCGAAGAGATTGCGGCGCTCAAACTGGCGTCGCGCAACAAGAATGTGTCAGTGATCGTCGGTGGACGATTGTTTTCTGAAGACCCGGACCTCGCCAGAAAAGTTGGCGCGGACGCAACGACCGGAGATCCTCGGTTAGCGGCGTCGCTTGGCGCGCAATTGATCGCCGGTTCGGGCGCCGCCTCGAAGAGCGGCCGTCTCCGATAACGGGAATTATAGCGTTTATGGGCGTTACGACGAGTACGGCAGCCACGGTCCCCTTTCGGAACGCCAAGCGCTTTCTCTCCGATCTCGATGCCGAAACAGCGGGCCGGATAATCGCTTCGGCGGCCGATATTGCGCTCATTCTCGAAAATGGCGTCATTAAAGACGTCGCGCTCGGCAGCGAAGATCTCACGCGCGAGGGATGCGAGACGTGGCGCGGCCGGCGTTGGGTTGAAACCGTCACGGTCGAAAGCCGACCTAAGATCGAGGACCTTTTAAAGGGCGACGGCCAGTCAGCCCACTGGCGTCAGGTGAACCATCCCTCGCCGCAAGGCCTCGACATCCCGGTAAAATATACGGCCGTCCACGCTGCTGAAGACCGCGTCATCGCATTGGGCCGCGACTTGCGTACGGTCGCCGCCATGCAGCAGCGCCTCATGGAGGCCCAGCAGGAACTCGAACGCGACTATGCGCGCCTGCGCCAGGCCGAGTCGCGGTATCAATTGCTGTTCCAGACGATTTCCGAGCCCGTATTTATCATCGACGCCTCGACACTTGAGATCGATGAGGTCAATCCGGCTGGCGCCGAGCTTGTGAATCGGTCGGCGTCGTCGCTGGTGGGCGAGCCATTTGCGGAGATTTTTGAGAAGTCGGCGCGCCGGCCCGTTGAAATCGGCCTCGCGACCGCCATCGCGGCGGGGCGGGCAGATGAAATCGTCGCGCGCCTGTCGCGCGGGGCGGAGTGCGCTGTCCTCGCATCGGCGTTTCGCCATGGCGGGCAAACGCGACTCGTCGCGCGCCTAGCCGTTGATCGCGTCAGCGCTTCGCCTGAAAGCGCCGCACACTTTCTCGGAATATTAGAGACGCTTCCCGACGGGTTGGTTGCCACAGGACCAGACCTGCGCATTATTGCCGCCAACAAGTCGTTCCTTGAATTGACGCAGCTCGCGGCCGAGCGACAGGCCATTGGCGAACTTGTCTCGCGGTTCGTGGGCAGATCATCGACGGACTTCAACGTTCTTGTATCAAATTTGAAAAGTCATGGAGCCGTTCGCAATTTTGCGACGGTCCTGCGAGACCGTTTCGGCGCAACGGAAGATATCGAGATTTCTGCTGTGCTCGTGCCGCCGGGGGAGGCGGCCGCCTATGGATTCGCTATCCGCAGCGTGGCGCGTCGGCCAAAAACCGGAGTCAAAATTGGCGAGGAACTTCCCGCGTCTGTTGATCAGTTGACGGGGCTTGTCGGCCGCGTCGCGCTGAAAGACATCGTCCGCGAATCGACCGACTTGATCGAGCGCTTGTGCATCGAGGCTGCGCTCGAAATGACCGGCGATAACCGCGCGTCCGCCGCCGAGATGCTGGGGCTGAGCCGCCAGGGCCTCTACTCGAAGCTCAAGCGCTTCGGCCTCGGTGAAGGCTAGGGCGCTTTCCCGTTCAGGCATCCGTTTCCGGCGCGAAGCAAATCCCGCTCAAAAGTGTCAATTTGAATTGACAGACAGTAGTGTCATTTCTAATATTTTCGGAGATGCACTCAATTACGCAGATACAGGTTTCCTCGCCGCCGCCGTCTCGTGACGAGCAAGCGGACGACGCGCGGTCTGAGCGCGTTTCAAAAATTGATGCGCCGATCCAAAGGCCGTCTCTCGCCACGGTCGCCGAACTTCTCAAACCAATTACGTGGTTCGCGCCAATGTGGGCGTTCGGCTGCGGCGCGATTTCCTCCGGCGCCTCGCCGCAGGGTCGCTGGGCCTTCATTGCTGGAGGGATCATCCTCGCTGGCCCGCTCGTCTGCGCGGCCAGTCAGGCGGTCAACGATTGGTATGATCGACACGTTGACGCGATCAACGAGCCGAACCGTCCGATCCCGTCGGGCCGCATGCCGGGTCGATGGGGATTATACATAGCCTTCCTGTGGTCCGCCCTTTCGCTCGGCATGGGCGCGCTTTTAGGACCATGGGCGCTGGCCGCGACGGTCGTCGGCGTCGCCCTCGCGTGGGCTTATTCCGCGCCGCCGCTGCGCCTGAAGTTGAATGGCTGGTGGGGCAATGCGGCAGTCGGATTTTCCTATGAAGGCGTCGCCTGGTTTACGGGCGCGGCTGTTCTGCTTGGCGCTGCGCCGCCGTGGCCAGTCCTAGCGCTTGCCGTCCTCTATTCGATCGGCGCTCACGGCATCATGACGCTGAACGACTTCAAATCGATCGAAGGCGACAAGCGCATGGGGGTGCGCTCGTTGCCGGTTCAACTGGGTCCGGAGCGCGCTGCGCGCTTCGCCTGCCTCGTTATGGCAGTTCCCCAGATTGTCGTGATAGCAGGGCTCGCCGCCGTAGGACGTCCTGTACATGCGGCGATTGTCGCCGCACTTTTGCTGGCGCAATTCTGGTTGATGCGCCGCCTCCTTGCCGATCCCCGCGCGCAGGCTCCATGGTATAATGCGACGGGTACGTCTCTTTATGTCCTTGGCATGATGGCGAGCGCCTTTGCCGTTCGCGGCTTGGACGCCATAGCGGTTCCGGGGTTTGCGTCATGAACCCCGCCGCGCCTTATCTATCGTGGGTTGGCATTGCCCGCCTCGGCCTCGTTCAGGCGGCCCTTGGCTCAATCGTGGTCCTGATGACCTCGACAATCAATCGGGTGATGGTGGTTGAATTGGCGCTGCCCGCCATGCTGCCGGCGGCGCTGGTCGGTTGGCACTACGCGATCCAGATTCTGCGGCCGCGTTTTGGTTTCGGATCGGATATGGGCGGCAGGCGAACGCCATGGATTATCGGCGGCATTGCCGTTCTCGCCCTTGGTGGGGTTGGCGCCGCTGGCGCGACGATGCTTCTGGCTTCGTCATTCTGGATCGGACTTGTTGCGGCCGTTGTCGCCTATCTGATGATCGGCGTCGGCGTTGGCGCGTCGGGGACGAGCCTTCTCGCCTTGCTCGCCGCGCGGGTTGCGCCCGAGCGCAAGGCGGCAGCGGCGGCTATTGTCTGGATCATGATGATCTTCGGCTTCGTCATCACCGCCATTCTTGCTGGCGCGATGCTTGATCCGTTTTCACTGCCGCGCCTCGTGATCGTTGCAAGCGCCATCGGCCTTGCCGCATTCACGCTCGCGTATCTCGCCGTCGGCGGCATTGAACCCCCTCGCGCTATCGGCGGCATGCCGACCACGCATGCGCCTGACGCAGTTGGCCCCGAGTCGCGCCGAGACTTTCAGAGTGTGCTGGCGGAAGTCTGGACCGAAGGCCCGGTGCGTCGTTTCACTTTGTTCGTGTTCGTATCAATGCTTGCTTACAGCGCGCCCGATCTGATCCTCGAACCTTTTGCTGGTCTGGTTTACGGGTTGACCGCAGGCCAATCGACGAGCCTTTCCGGCGTTCAAAATGGGGGC
>JBGTFV010000084.1:0-2432 GCA_041747095.1 Parvularculaceae bacterium | reverse complement strand
GCACGTCATCGCCTATACGCAGGCGCGCGTGGACAGGCCCGCCGACGTCGCGGTCGTGTCGGCCCGCCGCAATCCCCGACGCCTCACCGATCTGAACGAGGATGCGCTGGGCCGCGTTGCGCTCTCGCGCATCGAGGAAATAACCGTTCCCTCAAGCCATGACGGCCAGCCGGTGCAAGCCTGGATCGCCCTGCCGCCCGGTTTCGTCGCTGACGGCAAGGCCCCGATGATCCTGGAGATCCACGGCGGACCGTTCGCCATGTATGGCCCCACCTTCGCCGCCGAGATTGAGCGTTACGCGGCGGAAGGCTTCGTTACCGTCTACACCAATCCGCGCGGCTCGACCGGTTATGGCGAGGCGTTCTCGCTGGAGATTGACCGCAATTATCCCGGTTATGACGTCGACGACATGATGTCTGTCGTCGATGCGGTCGTCGCCAAAGGCTATGTCGATCCGGCACGACTGTTCATCACTGGCGGGTCCGGCGGGGGTATTCTCACCGCCTGGACCATCGGCAAGACCGACCGGTTCCGCGCCGCCGCCTCGATCAAGCCGGTCATCAACTGGACGACGATGGCGCTCGCCGCCGACATCGGGCCGTATGTGCGCCGCCACTGGATGCAGACTGATCCGTGGACGGATCCTGATTTCTACTGGAGCAAGTCGCCGCTGTCGCTGATGGATAATGTCAAGACGCCGACGCTGATGATGGTCGGCGACGAAGACTGGCGCACGCCTGCGTGGGAGGCTGAACAATTCTATACGGCGCTGAAACTGAAGGGCGTCGACACCGCGCTCGTCAAAGTTCCGGGCGCGGCGCACCTGATTGCGCGCCGGCCGAGCCAGCTTATCGCCAAGGTCGACGCCATCATGGGCTGGTTCCGCCGTTACGACGTGAAACCGGAGGAGGCCGGGGAGCCCGCCGAATGAGAGGCGCTGCGATTCACGGCGTGCCTCCTCGGCGCCTTGCGGGGCGGCATGCGCTGCCGGTCTGGTGCTTCAGTCAGTACTTGAGACAGTAATTGAGCGTCTGGACCAGTTCCCGCGGGGCCGCGACGCGGCGTCACGAAGGACAAAGGAGACGGCGCCCTCAGGATAAAGGCGAAATTTCAAACGGACGCTCAGAAAACGCGCCGCATTCAGTCAGCGCCTAACGCTACTGGTTGAAGGCCTTCCTGCTCGCACCATGCCAGATACGCTGCGCGCATTTTGGGCGTATCGACATAATCCAGCGCTTCGCCCTCAGCGCCGATATAGGTCAGTCGCCCGGACATCGAGATTTGAATGACGCACGGCTCTTCGCCGATGCAGGTCCAGGCGTCCTCGTTGCCGGCGGGCTCGTAGACGTAAGCGCCCGGACCAGCCAGATCTCCGCTGTCCAGCCGCCTTGATCCCGCCAGGTTGAAAGCGTGCACTTCACCGTCGTGCCGGTGACGCGGGATGGTCACGCCGGGCGCAACTTTGAGCTGGAGCGTTCGCGCCTCGCCCTCAAAACGCAGCGGACGAACCCAAACGCCCTCGCCCAGCGGCATCCACGGCAACGCCTCGGTGTGGATCGGCTTGCAGGTCTGGTTCATGGCTCCCTCCGACGTCATCGGATATATCTCGATATCAAGATAATTTTCATTTATCTCGACGTCAAGATAAAAACGCGTTAGAGCGAGAGGATGACAGCGCATTCCTATCCGCGCCTGCCTGACCATGTCGGGCGGCTGATTGACCAACGCCGGCGCGTATCCCCCGGCGCGCCGCTTGACGGCATGGAGATCTTTGCGCGGGCGCGGCGGCTGACATTGTTGAGCCGACCGGCGATCGAAGCTGTGTTCGCGCGGTACGGCCTTGGGACCGGCGAGTTTGATGTGCTGGCGACGCTCAGCCGCGCCGGCCCGCCTTACGCGCTGCGCCCGACCGAATTGTTTCAGTCGCTGATGATCTCATCAGGCGGATTGACCGACCGGCTGCGGCGCCTTGACGAGCGCGGGTTGATCGTGCGCGACGCCTCCGACTCTGACCGGCGGAGCCTGATCGTCAGGCTCTCGCCCAAAGGCAGGGAACTTATCGAGCAAGCCTTTGCCGAGGATATGCGCGTCGAGGCGGAGATGCTGGCCCCGCTCGATCGACGCGAACGCAAGGAGCTGGCGCGCCTGCTCGCGAAGCTTTTGCTTGAAATGGAGGAAGCGGAGAATGACCGCTAGTTCGGCGTAAACTTACATCGCAGGCAGGGAGGTCAAAGCCCCTGCGCCCCGCCATTGCCGCAGCCCTGCGGCGGCGCCAAGCTATTCGCTGCGTTGAGCGCGAATCGCATGCGCGCCGCCCGGGGAGGGGTAAATCGCCATGATCGTCAACTCGAATTGGCGTCTGCTGTTTGCAACTGTCATCGGCGCAGCGCTGGCCGCCTGCGGCGGCGCGGACAACGGACAAAGCTCCCCGG
>JBGTFV010000083.1:0-3996 GCA_041747095.1 Parvularculaceae bacterium | reverse complement strand
CTGCATGCGCGCCAGCGCTTCGGGGCGCCGATGAAGGTTCGCCTCGCGCGCGGCGGCGGCCAGTACGGTCCGGTTGACGAGCGTGTCGATGGCGACCTGTTCCGCCCCCGGATCGGACGGCGACAATCTAAGGCGCGCCATCTCGGCGCGCATTTCTGAAATCGTGATTTCGCGGCCGCCCGCCCGAGCAACGACCTGCGTCTTGCCCGACGCGACCGTTTCTTTGGCGGCCGCGCAAACCGCCGCTGGCCAACTCAAAAGGGCAAGCGCCCCCAAAAACGCAATTCTTGCGCGCATCGCCCTTTACTCTCTCTTCGTCCGTCGGGCAGGCTCCGTTCCTACTGGGCAGCGAGCAGCTCAACCATGCGCTGCGCACGCCAGAAGCGGATCCGCGTTAGCACCTTCATCGCACCGATCCGATCCCTCAGCGAACTCAGTTGCGAGCTCGTCATGATACTGACCAGATGCGGCGCCGCCGAAAGCGCCGTCGCCATCGCCAGTCCCAGCCAGACAGCTCGCCGGAACGGGTTATGCACGCCGAAGCCATTCCACCGCTCCCGGATCATCCTCTCCCATTTCTGGGACAGGTCCGACCAGTCGTAACGCGCCGGATGGCTAACAACGGCTTTATCGTTAAATGCTAAACGAAACCCTAGGGCGACGCCGCGACGGCACCAGTCGACGTCTTCGGAGACGCCATTGCGGAAGGCGCCTATCGCCTGCGCCGCCTCGCGGCGCGCAAACAGGTTCGCCGTGACGGAGAATTTCCGTCGGTTGACATAAGTCTTCTGCCGGAAGGCGAAAACGCGCTCGAACGCCTCGACGTCGGTAGGCGAATTCGCCTCGCGCGTCGTCACTTCGACGCGCCCGCCGGCAAGGTCCGCTTCCCATAATGCGGCAAGCCCTTCGGCCAGCCAGTCTTTATGGGCGATGCAGTCGGCGTCGATGAACGCGATCGCCTCGCCGCGCGCCGCCTTGAGGCCGACATTGCGAGCGCAAGCGGCCCCGCGTTCATCCGCATGAAGAAACCGGACGCGATCAAATGCGCCCGGCAGAACGCCAAGACCGCCCGGCGTTCCGTTGTCGATGACGATGATCTCGTAATGGTCGCGCCGCAGCGATTGACGCTCCAGGCTTTCAAGGCACAACTGCAGCCCCTCTATGCAGTTGTAATGCGGAACAATGACGCTCACCGGCAGGCGCTGCGGTCTGTCAGGACCGCGCCGCTCGGCGCGCGTCAACGCCATGCGCTGCTCGCCAAAATAAACGGAATATTTAGCTAAACTTTTCATCCCGCGTTAAACCCGTGCGCTCTAACTGGTCATCAGGAGAACGGCCAAATTCTTCGGAAGAAAGCCGTCGTCAGGGGGATATGGTTGTCTCGCGAAGCTTTCCGTTGTCTGAACGAAATGCAAAAAAGTTTGAGAAAAGACGCCTAATGACGAAGTTTTCACGCAGATGCAGCATGGCGACGGCGCTGATCGCTGTCGCTTTTGCGTCCGTGGCTTTCGCATCGACTGCCGCGCAGGCGGCGACGGCCGTTTTCGTCACGCCGTCGACGCCGACCGCTTCGCAGGCGACGAGCCTGTCGACGCAAGGCGACAATGCAGGCTTTCAGCTATTTCTCGGGCAAACGCTCGCCTTGCGGTTTAACGACCCCGTCGTTGCCTTGGCAGGCGAGCGGACGTCGGTCTTCACCCTTGCGGAGGCGAATGCGGCGAGCGACGCGAGCATCGACGTGATTGTGCGCGCCGGCCTATTCAACAATGGCGCGCCGATCATTGTCGGGGAGCGGAGCGTACAGGCGGGGGCTGCTCTCAACCTTGTCGGGCCAGTGCTATCTGCGTGCCGGGCTCTCGGCGGTTGCGATTATCTCGAGTTCATTCTCGGCAATGCGCGGAACGGCGCGAACTCTGCCACCATCGACTATGTCAGCGTCGGCGGCGAAGTTGTTCAGGTCGCAGGCCCAGACCCGATCACCGGCGTCGCCTCGCCAACGCCCGAACCGCAAGTCTGGGTTTTGATGATACTGGGATTTGCTGCAGTCGCATGGCGGATGAAGGCGCTGCGCCCCCAGTTGGCCCAGCCGCTCGCAGCCTGAACGATCAGCTTCCGCCCTGATCGGATTTTTCTTCCGCATAAGGCGCGCTTGCAAGGTGCAGCAGGAAGAATGAGGCGGCCACGAGCAGCAGCACTGCGCCAATTCCGCCGCCATTGTTTCCGAGCCAGTTTGAGACCGCGCAGACAAGCGCGATCAGCACATAGGGGGCAAGGCGCGGATTCTCGTTCCGAAAGCGGAAAAAGAATATGCCCGCCGTTGCGACAAACAACGCCACCGAGAGAAGATCGAAGAGTGTTTCCATGCTCTATCCCTCTCAGGTGGGTAGCGCGAAAGGGCTAACGGGTCCTTAGCGCCGCTCGCGCATTTATCCGCTAAAAGCGACCGACGCTGGCCAGAGACCCATAGTTAGCGAGCCATCTTGGCGAAAGTGAGACGACGCGCGACCGTTTCCCTGCGGCGCGGCGTTTGCATCCTCACCCGCAAATTCACCGCGCGGCCGCCTTGCAAGGCGGCGCACGTTGGCTCAAAAACCGGCAAACGGACTGCAGCCGGAGAAGCTGCGGCCAATCGTGGGAACGCCGGATGGATTTGACCCGTTTAGCGGGGCGGCCGTCCGCTGGCGGGCATTGGGAGGAAGTTAAATGAACCAGTTTTCCGCCGTGCGGCCGACAGGCGTTGCGCGTTTTGAAGACGCAAGCCCCCGCCGGTTCCAAAACCTCTCCGCCGCGGCGCTTTACCAACTCGCGGTCGAGCGAGGCGAAGGAAACGTCGCCGCCGAGGGCCCGCTCGTCGTCCGCACGGGCGAGCACACAGGCCGCTCCGCCGAGGACAAGTTTACCGTTCGCCGCCCCGAGGTGGAGGCGAAGGTCTGGTGGGAGAACAACAAGGCGATGACGCCGGACGCCTTCGCGGCGTTGCGCGCAGACATGCTGGCCTATGCGGCAGGGCGCGAGCTGTTTGCGCAAGACCTTCAAGGCGGGGCGGACCCCGATTGCCGCATCGGCGTGCGCGTTTTCACCGAGCTTGCCTGGCACAGCCTGTTCATCCAGCACCTGCTCATCCGCCCACCGATGAGCGGGCGCGGCCTTGAGACGGGCGCGGCCGCCGATTTCACCATCGTCGACCTTCCCGGATTCGAGGCGGACCCCGCGCGCCATGGCTGCCGGTCAAAGACCGTGATCGCCGTCGATTTCGCCGCGCGCATGGTGCTGATCGGCGGCACGTCCTATGCGGGCGAGATGAAGAAGTCCGTATTCACCATACTGAATTTCCTCCTGCCCGATCAGGGCGTCATGCCGATGCATTGTTCGGTCAATGTCGGCGGCGATGACGACCCGGCGATCTTCTTCGGTCTTTCCGGCACCGGAAAAACCACGCTGTCCGCCGACCCTTCGCGCATGCTGATCGGCGACGACGAACACGGATGGTCGGCCAATGGCCTGTTCAATTTCGAGGGCGGCTGTTACGCCAAGATGATCCGCCTGTCGGCGGAGGCCGAGCCGGAAATCTTTGCGACGACGCGGCGCTTCGGCACGGTTCTGGAAAACGTCGTCATGGACCCGGCGACGCGCAGGCTTGACCTTGACGATAGTTCGCTGGCGGAGAATTCGCGCGGGGCCTATCCGATCCATTACATTCCGAACGCGAGCCCGACCGGGCGCACGACCCATCCGCGCAATATCGTCATGCTGTCGGCGGACGCTTTCGGCGTGTTGCCGCCGATCGCCAGACTGACGCCGGCGCAGGCGATGTATCTGTTCCTTTCGGGCTACACAGCGAAGGTCGCCGGCACGGAAAAGGGCCTCGGCAAGGAGCCGCAGGCGACGTTCTCAACCTGTTTCGGCGCGCCCTTTATGCCGCGCCACCCGTCAGAATACGGACGGCTTCTCGGCGATCTGATCGCCCGCCACGATGTCGCCTGCTGGCTCGTCAAT
>JBGTFV010000082.1:0-3542 GCA_041747095.1 Parvularculaceae bacterium | reverse complement strand
TGACGATCTCGCCGCCGTTGCGGGCTGCAGTCCTTATCATTTCAGCCGCGCGTTCGCGCAGGCGACGGGCCGCCCGCCCTACGCCTATTTGATCCAGCGGCGCATTGCACAGGCGCGAGACATGGCGCGCGATACGGAACTCTCTCCAGTTCAGATCGCCTCAGCCTGCGGCTTTCGCAGCGCGCGACAGCTGTCCCGCATGTTCCAGCGCGAACTTGGAATGACGCTCGCGGCCTATCGCCGGCAGATCTGACCGCCAATGCGCCGAGGCGGCGATTTCCGCTGTTTGGCGCAGGAAAGGGGAGTTGGCAGCGTTTGATGACATCGCCGTTATCAGCGTGGAAAACCTATCCCCCCACCCTGTGCGGCGGGCGTTTAATGCGTCGGACAGGAGAAGAGATACGCAGTGACGTTGGGCGGGTTCAGCGAAGCGATACCCGTCAATAAACTTGAAGCGATATGGCGGGTATTGCTTCGCTCAACCGGCCCTACTTGCTTGTGGCCGCCGGATCCTAACTATGAAAGCGCAAGGTTGTAGGATCTAAATTGTTGATCGTGAATCCAGCCTGCCGTTTCGTAAAGGGTATGCGCCGCAGTGTTTGTCCGCGCGGTAGAAAGCGTCAACGTGACGGCTCCTTGTTGGCGCGCGAATATGGCGGCAGCATTCAACAACGCTCTCGCTGCGCCCGACCGCCGCGCCTTTAACGTTACGTACAGGTCGTTCAAGATGTAAATGCGTTTGGCGCGGACGGATGAAAAACTTTGGTAGAGCTGGGTGAACCCGATCGCTTCCCCATTTTGCTCGGCGATAAAGATTTCCGAGTCTCGTGCCGCGAGGCGCTCCGCTATAAACGCGCGTGAGAGAGCAGAGTCCGGCGGCTGTTGGTAAAAAACCCGATAGGCGTCGAACAAAGGAGCGATCGCATCAATGTCGCGAAGACAGGCGCGCCGAACAGCTAGTGTTGCAGTGGTCAACTGCGGCATCTGCTCATCGCCTTCACTCCCGCTAAGCCGGAGCAACGCATTCATTGCGTCGTGTCGTCGCTGCCAAGGGACAAACAAGTGGTCATGGAAGTAGCCAGCGATCGGGTTAGTGCTGATGCCTGCTTCCGCGAGCGTTGTTGCAACGGCGGCCATCAATCCAACGGCTTCAAGAGAAGTGTGGATAGCGAGAGTTATCTGCGCCCAGCTTGAGGAGCACTCGATCCCTGCAGAGGCTAATTGAAAAAGAGGAGCGATCAGAGTTTGCCCTTCGGTTTCACGGAACGTGCAGATCGGCTCCACCCCAACAGGCGTGGGGGCATGCAATGGAAGCGAGGCAAAACCGAACTCTATTGCCGACAAGCTCGGTTGCAACCCGCTGAGCAAAGCAACGAGCTTAGTTTCTCCAACCACAGAGGATACTCCAATCGCCAAAGGAATGGTGGTCGCTAAGACAATCAGGCGCAACAAGCACGCGTGACCAAAAACTAGAATTGTTGCCTAAACAATCGAATGAGGGTGAGGCCAATTACATCAGGTGAATTTGTCCCTTAACCCGCAGCGGATTTTCAATGATAGCGGGCGTCGCTCTCCAGCGGCGCGCAGGCGCGGTCACAACTGCGTTATTTCGGCGAAAAACTCATCCCCCACCCTATGCGGCGCTCGCATCATGCAGGCGTGGGTGTTTGGGGCGTCTGAATGTCAGGCGTCAGGTTACGGAATGGCGTTGCAAAAGCACCATGGGTCGATCCACTCGATCCATTGCGTCCAGAATGGATCGCCGCGCGCCCAAATGCGCGAGGGCGCGCGGGGCCATTCGCCAATGAAGCGTGCGACCGGGCGCGATCTTTCGCGCCCCGCAGTTAGGGAAGCGGCAAGCGTCAGGCGCGCCTCGCGCCTCGTCCCCTCACCTTTCACCGTTGACGTAGCGATCAAGCTCGCGGTGGAAATGGCGCACGCGGTCTTCCTGTTCCGACCAGAGCGGGCCCTTGAAGCCTCGCGAGCGCGAGCCTTTTTGCACCGCAGAGACGAGCTCGACGTCCTGGTCCAGCACTTCGCCGAGGTCGGGTTTTACGCCGGCGGGCACGTGCTCGATGTCGGGGCGTATCGCGCCCGTAACGTCGAGACCTTGCGGCAGCCCCATCCACGCGGGCGCGGCGTAGCCGGGGTCTTCGACATACCGGAACATGGTCATGTTGTCGTAGAAGAAGCGCTCGGGATCCGTCGGGTGCGGAACAAAGCGCATGATGAAGACACCCTCGGGGTGCATGCCGATCTGCACGTTCGGGAAAAAGCCGGTCGCCCAACTGTCAGTCAGCTGCCCATCCGTCAGCTTGTCGTAATAGGCGAGATTGAAGCGTTTGCCGCGCGCGCGTTTGGCTTTCTGGATGGCGGCGCGAACCTCGGCGGCGGTTCCGGAAAACGAGTCCGGGTCGATCCCGGCCTCCATCATCATAAAGCGCTGATAGGGATCGATCGCCGCCTGATCTTTCATCCGGTGAGACTTGACGCCGATCGGCACGATCATCCGGCTGAAGCCGTTGGGGTAAAGATCAATCTGGCTGAAGTCCTCCATCACGCCCTGCGTCTGCGGGTGGATGTGCGGCAGGTGATAGGTCTCATAAAAGGCGTCGACGCCGGTTTTCCAGTTCGCCAGCCATTCCGAGCGGACGTGGCGCACCACGTTCATTTTCTCGATTTCATAGTTCTCGATATAGCCCTCGGGCAGGCCGATCCATTCGGTCAGCGGCGGCGCTTCGCCATCCATGTTGATGAAGATGAGGCCGCCGACGGTGTCGCAGCGCACCTCGGTCAGGCCCGGCCGATGCTTGATCAATTCCGGATTGAACGTTTCCTCGTCGGTGATCCGCTCAAGCTTGCCGCTGATATCGAACCGCCAGCCATGGAACGGGCAGGTGAACTTCGCGACGCTGCCCTGTTCGGTCAGGCAGACCCGATTGGCGCGGTGCGGACAGGCGTTGTAAAACGCCTTGATCGACATGTCGTTCTGACGCGCGACGATGAACTCTTCATGCCCATGGGTGAAAATGAAGAAATCGCCCGGCTCCTTGATGTCGGGCGTGACGCCCGCCAGCAGCCAGACGCGCGGCCACAGGCGCGACCATTCTTTCTCCATGAACTCGGACGAATAATACCGCCGGGGGTCGGGGACATCGAGACCGAGATCGGCCGGCCGCGGCTGCTTCGCCTCAAGGCTGTCCTGCGGCGCGTTGAGGGTCATCGGCCATTGCGCCTTGAAACCGTCGGGCATGAGGTTCTCCTTGTCTTCGATGGCCGCGCCGCCGCCCGGCCGCCAGCATCTAGGGGCAGGCTAGCAGGCCTCTGGCCACAAAACAAACAATCAGGTTTGTTTCTTTTATGCTGCGCTGACGCGCCGCTCCACGCGGTAGCCGATCCTCGGGAAGTGGACGTGCAACGCGCCGGCGCGGGGGTCGTCGCGCGCGATGGTCATTCTGTCGGTCGAGATCGCGAGGAGGCGGCCCGTAACTGGCGTATCGGGATGATCGACCGGCCAGACCGTGACGGCCGCGCCAACCTCA
>JBGTFV010000081.1:0-2404 GCA_041747095.1 Parvularculaceae bacterium | reverse complement strand
GGGGATGGCGTCGAGGCGCGTAATGCGTCTGCGCTCGCTTTGGCGAAGGCGCGCGACCGGGTGCGCGGGAAAGCGCCAAGGGCCGCTGGCGCAAAGGTCATCGACACGAAAAAGGCGATGATCACGCCGGCCCCGGCGATGATGCCGAGCTGCGCGATGCCGTCGAACCGCGTGGGGATGAAGGCGAGAAACCCGAGCGCGGTGGTTGGGGCAGCGAGCGCCAAGGCAGGGCCCACTTCATGCACGGCGCCGCGTAAGGCCCGGCGGACGTCCTCGCCCGCCGCTCGCCGTTCCTGATAGTGCAGCAGGAGGTGGATCGCGAAGTCCAGTCCCAGTCCAATGAGCAGTACGGTAAACGCAACTGATACGAGGTTGAGTTCGCCGACGGTCGCCGCTGCAAAAGCGGATGTGAGGATGATCGTAATCACCAGCGATGTGAGCGTGATGACCGTCAGGCCGAAGGAGCGGTAACAGAACATCAGTAACGCGCCGACGGCGATGAATGACAGCAGGAACGACAGGCCGATGCCCGTTGTCACCGCTGTCAATTCGTCGGCTCGCAACGCCGGGTCGCCGGTTACAAACACTTCGATGCGGTGGCCGAACGCAGCTTTGACAGCGGCAATCTCGGTCTCGAGCGCGCTTAACGCCGGACGCGCGGGTTGCAGGCGGGCGAAATCGAGAACGGGCGTTGCGTAAAGCAGCCGTTGATGTCCGCCGGTTGGCGGCGGCGCATCGGTCAGCGCGCCCATCCACGAAAACGGACGACTGACCGTTCTGCTGTCGCCGGCTTCCGGGGCCTTGGCGCTCGCCTCTGCGACAGCGGCGAGTTCCGCGTAGATGGCGGGCAGGGCGTCCTGGCCAAGTTCGGATCGCTCCGCTAGGCGGTCATTTTCCGCCAAGGTTTTCAGAAACGCGCCAGCGGTCGGATAGGCGATGAGTGTTTCGATCAGGCTGGATGCTTGCGATAGCTTTGAAAGTCGCGCGCCCAGTTCATCCGTATCAAGATATAAAAGTCCGTTCTCCTGGAAGAACGGCTCAACAGCGGGCGCGAAAACCGCGTCAAACAGATCCGTACGAGCAAGCAGCCGCGTGCGCAGGTCGGCGGCGAATGCATCGGCCTCATCGAGCGTTGGCGCGCGCACAATCACGATCACGTCGTTTTTAATTTCGGGAAAAGCCTCACGAAGCGTGGTCGCGCGCTGCTGGAAATCGAGGTCAGGGTCGAGCATCTGCGAGGTGTCGGTATTCACCTTGAGGTTCATTGCCGCGTACCAGCCGGCTGCAAGCGTCGCCGCTACGAACAGCGCTAGCAGCAGCGCGCCTGAACGGCGCGCCGCATCCGTCCAGCGGATCAGGATGACTTCAACGATGCGCAACATTTCGGGGTGACTTCCGGAGTTAAGAGCCTTGCGTTAAGCCCGGCGGCGCGTGGCCGTGGAGGAGCGCCCTCCGGAGCCGCCTCAATGCCCCCGACATTTCCTTATAGGAAGGTTCTCTTCGCCACCGCAACACAAGCGCGTCAACCCCGGTCAAAGGGCGTGCCGGGCGCCAACCGAGCCTCTCCTTGCCCGCGAGCCTACGCTCGGCTAGGTGTGTCGCATGGCGGTAAGGTCCGATTTTTCAACGGATTTGCGGCTCATCGATGGCCGGCGGCCGGGCATGACCGAAACCCTCCGCGCGTGGTGCGCGCTTAATTCCGGCAGCGGCAATGCAGCGGGTCTGGCCGCCATGCGCGCCGCCATCGCCGAACAATTCTCGGCGCTTGGCGCGCCGGCGGAAACAATCGAAGCCGAACCTTACACGGTGGTTGCTGGCGATGGACAGGTCGTCGAGCGGCGCGTCAGCCCGATGCTGCGTCTCGTGCGCCGCCCTGATGCGCCTGTGCGCGTCCTCCTTGCCGGACACATGGATACGGTGTTCGCCGCCGATCATCCGTTTCAGTCAGAGCGCTTCCTCGATCCGGATACGTTGAACGCGCCGGGCGGGGCCGACATGAAGGGCGGCATTCTCGTTATGCTGAACGCGCTTTTGGCGCTTGAGCATTCATCGGTCGCTGAACGCATCGGCTATGAAGTGCTGATCAATGCCGATGAAGAGATCGGGTCGATCGGTTCGGCGTCGGCAATCCGCGAGGCGGCGCGCCGGGCGGATTTCGCCTGCGTTTACGAACCCGCCCTGCCAGACGGCTCGCTTGCCGGCGCGCGCAAGGGTTCGGGGAATTTCTCAGCGATCTTCAGGGGGCGCAGCGCCCATGCAGGCCGCGACCATCATCTCGGCCGCAACGCAATCGTCGCGGCGGCGGCGTTCATCGCGGACGTCGATCGTCTCACCGGCGCACGGCAAGGTCTGACGGTGAACGTGGCGCGGGTCGACGGCGGCGGCGCGAACAATGTGGTGCCTG
>JBGTFV010000080.1:0-14122 GCA_041747095.1 Parvularculaceae bacterium | reverse complement strand
CCGGCCGGCGCTCGACGGCGTCCGGGCTGATATTCCGAAATTGGAAGCAAATCTAAGTATTGGCACCGGGTTCAATCCGGACCGCGATGCCCAGCCTCTCGTGCGTATACCGCCTCAATTTCCTGAACGGTGCCAGGCGCGAGCTGGTGGGCGAGAGACGGTCGTTGTGGAGTTTGACGTGACGCCGGATGGAACCACCACGAACATCCGCGTTGTTGACTCATCGAACTCCTGCTTCAACAGCTCTGCGACGCGATCCGTCGAACGCTGGAAGTACCAGCCAAAAATTGTGGACAATAAAGCAGAGTGGCGCAGGGGCGTTCAGACGTCTGTTGTGTTCGTGCTCGAAGGCTGAGGGCGGCGGAGCCACTGCTTAAACGGGCGGCATGATCTGAGCGATAGAAACGGTCTCCCGACGAGGAAGAATGTCTGGCGGTGAATCTGGCGAGGCGGCTTCGGATGTTCGGTTTGGCGGTGTGCGATTGGATGCAAGTTGATTGGGTGAAGGCCTTTAGATGATGATTATTCAGAACACCACAGGCCGGCTCGATGTTGCGCTTGTCACGGAGCGCAACCTGCATAGAGTTCCCAAGTCCTTCTGCGTTTCGTCTCTTGCGCTCCTGCGAGCGACACGAGCAACATTGGCTTGTATTGCGCTGTCATTCAGTTTTGTCGTTGCTGGCAGCAGTTTTTCCGTCGCCCTCGCGCAGGAAGGCGATCAGGAAAAACGAGACAGCCAGCGCGTGTCGCAGCAACTTGACGCCGCATCAGCGAAGGTTTTGCTGGAAGTTTACGAGTTAATGCAGGCTGAGCAATTTCAGGCCGCACTTGGAAAACTCAACGAGTTCGTGAACGCGCGCGGCGCGAATTTGAAAGCCTATGACAAGTCGACGACTTATGATTTGAGAGGGATCGTAAAGGTTAATCTTGAGGATTATGCGGGGGCCCTTCGTGATTTCCAGACCGCGCTTGAGGCAAACGGCTTCCCGGTCGAGCGGAACAATCAACTCCGCTATGCCATTGCACAGTTACATTTCCAGCTGGAGAATTACGACGCGGCCATCCGCAGTCTCGAAGAGTGGCTTCGTCTGGCGCAAACGCCCGATCCGAACGCTTATTATTTGTTGGCGGCTGCCTATTATGCAAAAAACAATTTCCGCGCGGCGCTTCCCAACGCCGAGCGCGTGGTCGCGATTCGTCCCGAGCCGAAGAAGGGCGATCATGACCTTCTGAATATTATATATTCCGAGCTGAACGAAAACGCGAAGCGAGCAAACTTGCTCGAGAAGATGATCAATCTGTGGCCAAATGAGCGTGGGTACTGGACCCAGCTCTCCGGGTTGTACTCCACGACCGGTCGGGATCAGGATGCGTTTTCCGTGCTCGAAGTGGCTTACCGCGCGGGACTTTTGTCTCGCGAAAACGAACTGCTGACGCTGGTGCAGTATTATTCGTTCTTCGATAATCCATTCCGTGGCGCGCGCTTGATGGAGCGCGAGATGGAAGCGGGGAACATCGCGCGCAGTCAGAAGAACCTTACGCTCCTGTCGCAACTCTGGAGTCAGGCGCGCGAGCACAAGCGCGCTATCCCCGTCCTGAGGACCGCCGCGCAATCAGCTCCTAACGGAGAGTTGTTCTATCGGCTGGGGCAAGTGCTGCTTGCTGACGAACAATATGCTGAATCCGAAAAAGCGCTTGTAAGCGCCATCAACAAAGGCGGGATGACTGCTCGCCAAACGGGCGATGCATGGTTGTTGCTCGGAACAGCGCGATTCAGCCAGGCCGGGCCAGACAATCGGCCTCAGCGAACAAAGGCGCGCGAAGCCTTTGTCAACGCGCAACGTTATCCAGAGGCTTCGCGTCAGGCGTCCAGCTGGGTCACCTATATCGATGCGATTGCCGACACAGAGCGGCGTCAGGACGAACTTGAGCGCGCTCAGGAAGCAGAACTCGCGCGCGCAGAGTTGGAGCGCCGCAAGCAAGCGGAGCAAGTTTGCCGCCTTCGCGGCGAGCAATGCGACGTAGCCCGGGCGCCTTTGACGACGCCAACGCCGCCGCCCGCCCCTGAAGGCGCGCCCGAAACTGACGTCGAAGCAGAATCTGACGCGGAAACGCCGGCTACACCTGAATAGGGCATTACATCCGATTAGGGTGTTCGCTCCCGCAAGTTGCAGTTGACCGTCGGGTGATCGTCACCCATGTCTCGGAACAAGACAGCGAACGGTCTGCTGATCGACGGACTGCCTGAGCGGATCTGGCAACTTGTTATTGTCAGGCAGTGTTAATAAGACTGAAGTAATTGCTGGCCAAAGCAAACCACCTCAGGCGCCCTGTGTGTGGGCGGCGCGCAACTGAGGCGGACCAATCGGACGGGCGACCTTCCGAGCGCATCAGTTGTCCCATACAGCAATACGGTTTTGGCGCTATAATTGCATGACCGATTTGTAATGCAGTAGCGATCGCGGCATCGGCTTAAGCGCTCACAGCGGTTAACAATTGAGGGACGGCGTGAAAGTGCTCGTAACAGGCGGCGCGGGCTACATCGGCGCCCATGCAGCGAAGGCTCTTGCTAGCGCGGGCTTTCAACCGGTCGTGTTCGATGATTTTTCGACTGGTTGGCGGCAAGCCGTGCGCTGGGGGCCGCTGGAGGAGGGGACGTTGCTCGACCCCTCCGCCATCCAGCGGACTTTCGCTCGACATGAAGTTGCGGGAGTCATTCACTTCGCCGCAAGTTCATTCGTAGGGGAATCGGTTTCCGATCCCGGGAAGTACTACCGGAACAACGTCGTCGGAACGATGAACCTGCTCGACGCCATGCGCGCGGCCGGCGTTTCTCGCATCGTTTTTTCTTCGACGTGCGCGACTTATGGCGAGCCCGGAAAGACGCCTATCGATGAAGATTGCCCGCAGCAGCCCGTCAATCCATACGGACGCAGCAAACTCGCGATTGAGCACATGCTGGGCGACTATGAAAAGGCCTACGGCACTCAGTATGCGGCCTTGCGTTATTTCAACGCGGCAGGTGCGGACCCCGACGGTGAAATCGGAGAAAACCACGACCCTGAACCGCATCTCATTCCGCGCGCGATCCTCGCTGCTCTCGGCGAAATCAACGATTTTCGTATTTTTGGCACGGATTATCCGACGCCTGACGGAACGGCGATCCGAGACTACATACACGTGACCGACCTTGCCGAGGCGCATGTTCAGGCCCTGCGCCACCTCATGGCGACGCCAGGCTCGCTGAAGCTAAATCTCGGCGTTGGTCGCGGCTTCTCCGTTCGCGAGATTGTCGCAGCGGTTGAGGAGGTTACCGGCCTGAAGGTGCCATTTGCGACGGCCGGCCGACGAGAAGGCGATCCGCCGGCGCTCGTGGCGGATCCGACGCGCGCGCGAGAGATTCTTGGTTTCAAACCCGTCCACGCCGACCTTGATGTCATCATCGGCACGGCATTCCGTTGGATGGAGGCGGAAAACCACCGGCGACGCCACGCGAACGACGTCGCTGCGCGCGCGCGTAAAGATCGCGCCTGACATGCTCCCGGATGGTCTCGATGGCCGGGCGGTACAACATGTCGAACTGGACGCGCTTTGCCAGTCTACGCTGACAAATGACGCCAAATTAATCGTTGTGTGGCATTGCGGCGCGCCCGTTGCGAGCATCGAGGCGCCTTGCGAGAGTGAGCGGCAGAACTGGCGGCGTATTGCAGCGGCCGCTGCCGATTCGACGGTGGTGGCGCGCGCGCGTGCAATTGCGGAAGCGCCCCCAATTGAGGCATCGGTTAGCGTCGTCATTTGCACGCGGGACCGGCCGGATCACCTCCGCCGCTGTCTCGCCTCGATGACCCGGCAAACGTTGCGGCCAGCTGAGATAATTGTCGTCGACAATGCATCAGTCGATGATCGCACACGAATTGTCGCCGAAAACGCCGGCGTTATTTATGTGCGCGAGCCGCGACCGGGACTTGATATTGCGCGAAACTCTGGCGCGCGTCGTGCGTCAGGGGAGTTTATCGCGTACACAGATGATGACGTTATTCTTAACGATACCTGGCTTGAACGCCTCATCCGCGGATTTGAACATGACCAGGTGATGGCTGTTGCGGGGTTGGTGCTTCCGGCGGAGCTCTCGACATTTGCTCAGGAAGCATTCGAACGCCGTTGGAGTTTTGGCAGAGGCTTCACGCCGATTGAATACGGACCAACTTTTTTTGCGACAGACGCTCGCAGCGGCTGTCCCGCCTGGGTAATTGGCGCAGGCGCCAGCATGGCCTTTCGCAGGAGATGTTTTTCTGAGGTCGGGTGGTTTGACGAACGCCTGGACGTCGGCGCGGCAGGCTGCTCTGGCGATTCCGAATATTGGCACCGCATTCTATCGAAAGGGTTTTTCTGCCGATACGAGCCAAGTTCGGTCGCATTTCATGTGCATCGGCGCGACGTTGAGGGGCTGTCGGCCCAGATTTTCGCCTACATGCGCGGGCATGCGGCAGCGCTGCTTGTGCAGTATGAGCGCACTGGCAATGTGGGCAACCTCCGACGTCTCTTGGTGACGACGCCCGCATGGTACGTGAAGCGGTTTGCAACGCGCGTCTTTCGGGGCCGAAGCGACGTGTACGACCGTTTCCTGTATCAGGAAATATCGGGTTTTCTCTCAGGGATTGTTTACTACCTCTCAACGCCGCGCGCTCGCTCGGGTGATTTGTCATGAGCGTCGTTATCCCTTGGGTGTCCGTCATTATCCCGGCCCGCAACGCCGGGCCTTGGATTGCCGATGCGCTTTCAAGCCTGATAGATCAAAGTGAAAGTGATTGGGAAGCGATCGTCGTCAACGATGCGTCAACTGACGACACGGAGGAAAAGGCGCGGGCGTTCGGCGCCGGCGACGTTCGTATCCGCACGATCTCGGGAGCTTTCGGCGGCGCCTCGGCCGCACGCAATGCCGGCATTGAGGCGGCTCTCGGGTCCTGGGTCTTGTTCCTGGACGCGGATGACTGGTTGAGTGCGGACTTTCTTGCGCGCATGCGTCGCCGCCTGAAAGACGACAATAACGCCGACGCCGCCTACGGATCGTACCAACGCGTCACTACGTCTGGGGCATTCTGCAGGCCATCCTTCAACTCTCTTATCGCCGATCGCCCACTTGACGTCTTTGCTCGTGAATGCGGCATCGCGATCCATGCCATCGTTCTTCGCAAGTCTTGCGTCATGGATATTGGCGGATTCGACGTTAGCCTGAAAACTTGTGAGGATTGGGATCTCTGGCAGCGCCTAGCGCGCAATGGCGCCCGATTTATCGCTGAACCGGAAGCGCTTGTTTTCTATCGCATGCGAAAAGGATCTCTTTCATCAAATCTCGATCAATTGCTAAGCGATGCTGAGATCGTCAGGCGTCGAGGCTTTTCAGCGGAATTGAGTAGCATTGGAACAAGCACGCCGTGTACGGAGGAGGGTGTCGCGTTAGACCTCGGCTCAGAGGCGGATTGGGCGGCCTATCTGTCAGTCTGGTGCGCGGCAGCGGAGATTGGCGCGGGGCGAGGCGATGGACGTCGATTTATCGAAGACCCCGCGGCATGTGAGATTCTTGCGGCGCGACGCGAAGAGGCAGCAGGCTCCATCGTAGAAGGGTTGATTGTTGGCGCCGCGATGACTGCCGACGAGTTGGCTGCGCAGTGGAGCGATCATGCGGCGCATCTGACCAGACTTGTCGACGCAGTTGAGGCGCGTAGCGGGGCAGTGGGGTGCGCAAAGGCGCTTCTATACGCCATTGATTTTCGATTGTTGGCCGAGCGTCAGGCAAAGGGCTCCGTTTCGCTGACCTTTACGGCTTCGAGGATATTTGAAGTGGGCGAGCCAAGCGCTATCCTACTTCCGCCTAAAGTCGATACGGTCGAAATTATTTTGCACGCCCGCGGGCAGGAAATTGGTCGAACCGTAGCGCGCGCCGATGGCGGTATGTCCAAAGAGCACGTGCATCGTCGGTTGATCGAAATCGCAGGGCTCGATCGGTATATGCAATTGCTCGGCCGGCGGAAGCGTTGGCAAGCGCTAACGCTTGCGGCCGCTGCAGACCCCCTCCGCGTCGCCGGGCAAACACGCAGGCTCCGCCGCGAAGGATATCAGCCGATGAGCGCCTTGCGGCGTAGCGTCCGAGGTGTTTATGCCGAGCGTGTCGGGTACGCGATAGACGGAGTCCCATGGGCGAACGACAACGCCCAATCGGAGCCGTCACCGCTGGCTGCAGTTGACGAACGCTCCAGCGAATTCTGGGAAGATCTTTTCGAGACGCCGGATCCCTGGAATTATCGATCGCCGTATGAGCGGGAAAAATATGAACTTACCTTATCGCTCATTCCCCCGCACGGCATTCGATCTGCGTTGGAAATAGCATGCGCCGAGGGCATTTTTACCGAAAGCCTCGCAAAGCGCGTCGAACAATTAAAGGCTGTGGATATATCCGAACGCGCTTTACAAAGAGCGCGACAGTTGTGTGCTCGACTATCAAATGTAACGTTTGATCGATTCGATCTTGCGGCTGACGATATTCCTGAAAATCAGGACCTGATCGTTTGCTCAGAAGTTTTATACTTCCTAAAGGACGAAGTAGAGTTAGCGGCTTTTGCGCTGCGCGTGCGGGATGCGTTGGCCCTGGGCGGCCGATTTGTGACCGCCCACGCGTTTGTGCTGGTCGACGACAAGACTCGGACCGGGTTCGATTGGAACAATCCCTTCGGGGCTGCAAAAATTCATGACGTATTGGCATCCACCCCAGGGTTGAGGCTCGAGAAAGCGATCATAACAGAACTCTACCGAGTTGATGCATTCATTCGTGTTGATGATGAAACCAAGGCGGCCTCGCCTAGCATTACGTACACTGATATAAAGTCGCCAATCGAACGGGACGTCGCGCGATACATTGTTCGTGGGGGAGTTTCTGAGCTCCGGGCTTGCTTGCGGGCAAGCGGGAACACGACGGCGCTACCGGTGTTGATGTATCACCGCATTGCTTCGGATGGACCGACTGCGCTATCGCGCTATCGCACATGTCCGATAGAGTTTGCTAAGCAGATCGAATATCTGCGCAAAAACGGGTACTATACCCCGCCCGTCGATGAGCTTGTCGAATGCTGGCGGGGCGGGCGGCCACTTCCTGGTCGTCCAGTGCTCATTACCTTCGATGATGGTTACGCGGACTTTCGCGCAGCGGCATGGGATATCCTGTACGCTAGCGATATGTCGGCGCACGTTTTTCTCGTTACAGACAAGGTCGGCGGCGTGTCTGACTGGGATGCGCGCTTTGGCGACCCCGCGCCATTGATGGACTGGAAAGACTGCGAAATGCTCGCTCGTGACGGCGTTACATTCGGCAGCCATCTCGCCACCCATCGGCGCGCCGATGGACTTTCCAGCTGCGACCTCGTTGATGAGCTGACGCGTTCGCGCGAAGCCATTGACAAGCGCACAGGCGCGGCGCCAAGCCTCGTCGCACCGCCCTACGGGCTTTTCGATCAGCGCTTTTCACATTTTGCGCGAGAGGTCGGTTACGACTTGGCCTTTTCAACGCAAGAAGGCGTAGCCGAGATCGGGAAAAGCCCGTTCTCGGTACCACGACTCGAGCCAGTTGGTGGCATGACGCTTGAGGATTTTGCCGCAATGCTGGGGCGTGCGGCATGAGTCTCAAGCCAAAAGTTACCGTTGTCATTCCTGCCTATAACGCCGCGCGCACCATTGATGCGACGATGGCGTCCGTTCGCAGACAGACGTTCGATAATCTTGAAATCATCGTTGTGGACGACGGCTCCACGGATACGACGCCTCAAATCGTTAAGAAGCACATTGCTGAAGATGAACGCGTACGTCTTATCACGCAGAAAAATGGCGGCGTCGCGCGCGCACGCAACAGAGGCATAGCAGAGGGATCAGGCGAGTTCATTGCGCCGGTCGATGCCGATGACCTCTGGAGATCTGACAAGATTGAAAAGCAACTGGCGGCGATGGCGGCTGGCGGACCAAGGGTCGGTCTCGTCTATAGTTGGTTTGCAGTGATCAACGACGATGACGTGGTGACCAATCTGTCACGCCCAAGCGATGCCGGGGATGTTTCACGTCGCAGCTGTCTTGGCAATGTTGTGGGCAACGGCAGTTCCCCTTTGATGCGACGCGAAGCTGTTCTCGATGCAGGCGGGTATGATCCGCGCCTACGTGATGCAAATGCTCAAGGGTGCGAAGACCTGCTGCTCTATTTCCGCATGTCGCTTAAATATCATTTCGCAGTCGTCCAGGAATTCCTGACCGGATACCGCCATTCTGGCTCCAATATGTCCAGCGATGCGCTCCAGATGTTCCGTTCCTGGCGTATTGTAGCGGCCGAGATGGGGAAGACGCTGCCTGACTGTGCATCTGAAATTAATCGCGGCGAACGCATGCTATTGTCATGGTTGTTTGGGCGGGCCCTTGATGCGGGTAATCGCCAGGCAGCCGCTGAGATCCTTCGTGAGATTTCACGAAGCGCGCCGGTCCATGCGCTCGGCATGGGTGTCTGGCTCCCGTTGCGTCTGCGAGCGCGGCGGCTTGGTTTCACGCTATTGTCGGCGGTTTCCGACGAAGTCGCAGCGGCGCGGCGTTCGCGCTTCGCCCTGAACGGGCCCGAAACCAAAGGTCAGCCGGCATGAACAATTCCGGGTCACCTGCCGGGTTCGATAAAGGAGCGGGCACGGAGGGAAGCGCTCGACGATTGACCGCAGCGAGCGGTCAGGTCTTACGACATTATGCGCAAGGCCATAGGTGGGCCACGCCGACGCTCGTCTTACTCGGCATTGGCTCCTCCATCGCGGAAAGCGTTGGCATCGGCTTGATTGTGGTGTTTCTCTACTCGATCGTTGGCGATCCTGGCGCTTTGGCTGAACAGGGCGGATTGATCGGCAGGATGTCGGCGTTTACCGGCAGGTTCGGCGGCGGTGTCTTCGCGATCTCAGCGCTGATTTTTTTGTTCGTCGGGGCCCGCGCGGCGTTTGCCTATTGCTACAGCCTTGTCGTCGCCCACGTTCGCGGCGCACTTAGTCAGCGCGTTCGCGATGATTTGCATGCGCTTTATCTGCGGATGGCCTATGGGGAGTTTCGCAAAAGAGATAAGGGTGAATTGCTCAACCTGCTTGCCACTACGTCGTGGTCAATCGCTGACGCCTATCTCGCCTTGACGCGCATCGGCGCTAATCTATGCACAATTGGCGTCTTTGGTCTGTTGATCGCCTATTCCTCCGGAACTCTTTTCGCTATCGCTGCTGTTGGTTCGCTTTCGCTCTTCTTCTTCATGCGCGTGCTTTGGCGTCCGGCGCGCCGCATGGGCGAGGAAATGCACAGCGCCAATCAGCGCCTTGCTGAGCGGATGCTGACGACGCTGCATGGTATGCGCGCGGCCCGCATTTTCGGTCAGGAAGGCGCGTTCGAAGCGGCATACCAGCGAGAATCTGAGACGACCCGCAAGACGGCTTTTGCGCTTGAAGCGCAGTCCGCCCTCATCCATCCGGTTACAGAGGTCTCCTATATTCTGTTGTTGTGCGCCTTGCTTGCAGCTGCGCAGGGATTTGGGATTCCCCTCGCGACCGCCATTGCAGTCATCGCGATGTTGTATCGGCTGCAGCCGCACGTCCGGGAACTCGAGGGAAATCTTGTCGGTCTGTCGCAGCTCGAGCCGATGCTCGCGCGACTGGCTGAAATGCTCTCCGATGCGCGCGCCAGCCAGCGAGCGAATGGCGCTATCGAGTTTACTGGTTTGCGTACATCGATCGCCTTTGAATGCGTCACTTTTTCGTATCGCCCCGAGAGCGATCCGGCGCTGGACAAAGTCTCGTTTTCAATACCGGCCAATCAGACCACTGCCATCATAGGGGCAAGCGGCGCCGGGAAATCAACGATTGTCAGCCTCCTGCTGCGACTCTACGCGCCACAGGAAGGACGCATACTGATCGATGGCGTGCCGCTCGGCGATTTCCGCTCCCACTCCTGGCTAGAGCGCACGGCCATGGCGGGTCAGGACGTCGACCTGATCGAGGGAACGATTGAGGAAAACATCATGCTGTCCAATCCTGACGCCACGCCGGACACGATCCGTGCGGCTATCGCCGACGCGTGCGCAGAAGAGATCATTGATGGATTGCCAGAAGGCCGAGATACATGGATTGGTCACGAGGGTGCCGATCTCTCGGGCGGGCAGCGTCAGCGTATTGGACTGGCGCGAGCCCTGGTGCGCATGCCCGAAATATTGATCCTTGACGAGGCGCTAAGCGCTGTTGACGCACCAACGGCTGAACGAATTCGTAACAATCTGCGTAAGCGTTTACACAACAAGACAGTCATCGTCATTGCTCATAACGAAGCAGAGCTTTCCTCGGCCGAGGTAATCATAGATCTGGCGGCCGTGGACAAACAAAACTCTGATACGGAACGCCTGCCGCTGGCGATACAGCGCCGATAGTGAATGCGTCAGTGTGACAAACAGACCTGGGGGAGTAAGAAAATATGTCATTACCAAGTTCACTGCTTGTCGGGAGGGCTATGGTTACCGGCGGCGCCGGCTTTCTCGGCTCGCACCTCTGCGACCGCCTGATCAAAGAGGGCCATGAAGTTCTGTGTGTCGACAATCTGTTTACGGGGCAGCGCAGGAACATTGAGCATCTGCTGGGGCACCCGAAGTTTGAATTCATGCGGCACGACGTTACTGTGCCGCTGTCGGTAGAGGTGGACGAGATTTACAATCTTGCATGCCCGGCGAGCCCCATACATTACCAACATGATCCAATTCAAACGACCAAAACATCCGTACTAGGCGCGATAAACATGCTGGGGCTGGCAGCGCGATTGAAAGCACGCATTTTGCAGGCTTCCACGTCTGAGGTCTACGGAGATCCACACCAACATCCGCAGACAGAGGGATATTGGGGAAATGTAAATCCTATTGGGCCGCGGTCGTGTTACGATGAAGGAAAGCGCTGTGCAGAGACTTTGTTTTTTGATTACCTCAGGGAGCGCAAACTGCGGATCAAGGTCGTCCGTATCTTTAATACGTATGGTCCGCGCATGCATCCCGATGACGGCCGTGTTGTTTCAAACTTTATTCTTCAGGCCCTCAGAAACCAGCCGCTGACGATTTATGGCGACGGATCGCAAACGCGATCGTTTTGCTATGTAGACGATCTCGTCGACGCCATCTTCCGAATGATGAAAACGCCGGACGGCGTTACGGGGCCGATCAACATCGGGAATCCGGATGAATTTTCTGTCCTGCAGCTCGCGGAATTGGTCAGGGAACTCACAGGTTCAGCCGCGCCAATTACCTTTCGCCCGGCAGCAATCGACGACCCTCGACAACGGCGACCCGACATAAAACTTGCGGACGAGACCCTCGATTGGCGACCGAGCGTCAAGTTGCGCGATGGATTGATCGAAACAATCGCTTATTTCAAGCGGCTGATGGCCAGTTAAACGCGCTATTGCGGAGCTTTCCGTCAGTCGGCTTGAATGATCGCTTCCGAAAAGCGCTCCATTTCTTCTGCCTGCGGACTCATCTGCAACAATAATAGATCAAGCCCTACGGCCGCGTAGGCCGCTATTCGTTCTCGCACCATTGCAGGCGTTCCGATGAGGCGCGGACGCAATCCGCGATTGGAAACCGAGTATTCCTCAAGTTTCATCTGTCGTTCCAATTGGGTGCCGCTCAGCCATTGATCAAAGTTTGAAAAGCCTGGCGCGTCGGAGCGCAGCGTCAAGATTCGCTCTCGTTCGGCTTGCGCAGCTTGCTCCGTGTCACGAACAATGGCGTACGCGGCCATGCCGAAAACCATTGGCGGTTTGCCGAGTTTGGTTCGGCGTTGCCGCATGTGCTCTATCTTGGCGGCAATGACTTCGACCTCGTCGCCGTGCATAACGTAAGCGTCGCATTGCTGCGCAATCAGTGTTTTCGCAGCTTCGCTCTCGCCGCCGGCATAAATGACAGGTCGCGGCGTCCGCAAGGGTTTCGGTTCGCAGATTGCGCCCTCCGTTCGATAATAAGCCCCGTCAAACGAAAACTTCTGCTCGGACCACAACCCATCGACAACTTGAAGCCATTCCCCCGTCCGCGCATACCGGTCGTCATGGGCGTCGAATTGTAGTCCGTACTGCCGCGCTTCGTCCGCCCACCATGAGGAGACAACGTTCAGTGAAAGCCGCCCGCCGCTGATCTGATCAATATTGGCCGCGGCTTTTGCAAAGAGCGCGGGATGATGAAAGTTCGGCCTGACCGCTACCATCAATTCGAGCTTGGTTGTGACGGCTGCGAGCGCGGCCGCCGTTGACCACGCGTCAAGCGTTGGCGCCGATACGCCCTTTATGTCGTTTAAATTCAGCTCGGCTATCAAAGAAAGATCATAACCGAGTTGTTCGCTCCGTTGGGCCAATCGTTTCACATAATCCCAACTTGCCGCCATGCCTTCGTCAGGCACGTTTCGCAGCCAGCCGCCGAATACAGGCATCCAGTAGCCATATCGCATGGTTAGCCTCTCAATAGCGGTCGATGCCGTTCGATCTCGGCAATGAGGTAATCGACAAAAACGTCATGCGGGTCCCACCCCAGAACATCAAGGGGAGAGGCGACGAAGTTCGAAAGTCCGTTCACATCGTAAAACCGCCAGACGCCATCGCGAGCATCCTGGAAGGCCTCGACGCCGCAGATATCGAATCCCCCCGCCGCAGCTATTCGGATCGCCCCCTCGGCTAATTCCGGCGGAGGTTTGGTCTCGGTCAGGGTAATTTTCGGTTTGCCCGGTTGAACGAGACACGCATCGGCTGGGCACAAATCAAAGGTCGCGCCGGCGCCTGTGACATGTACGGCGTAAAGCAATCGCCCGTCCAGCACTTCAAGTCGCAGAATCCGGTCACCCTCAATTTCCGCGTACTCCTGAAGAAGGCTGACGCCGTCAACGCCCTGCGGCGCCGATCCGTCTCGAACCGCTGCCGTCAATGCAGCAAGATCGTCATATCGGACTATGCCCGCGCCGCTGCCACCGATATTGGCCTTCACGAGAATGGGAAACGCCAGCGCCGCCGCTGCAGTTTCCATGTCTTCACGACGGTGAACAACGCGCGATCGCGGCGCCTCTAGCCCCAGCGAAGCGATCAATGACAATTGCCGCGCCTTTGATGCATCGATCGACAAGGCGGCGGCTCCATTGATCACGCGCGCGCCGCGCCGCTCCCATTGATCAAGCGCTGCGATGGTGAAAAAGATGGGATGCTCGCTTGACCGTAGAAACGACGACATCGCAATGCGGTTCAAGACGACCGGAGCAGGGGGTGTCGCCTCGTCAGGGTCCAAGGCAAGACCGGATGCCCGGCGCGCCTCATAAGAGACCCCGTGTCTATCGAGCGCGGCGAACAGCGGCCGGAACCATTCCGGATGTTCATAGAGGACAAAGAGATCGGTCATCATGGGTTACCGCGGGCATCAGTGGTTTGAAGGATAAGACAGAGGGGGGCTAGTTTAACACTCCGCCTTAGGTCTGTATCATCCCGACCGCAGCGCCGAAACGCATGGCGATCACGAATGAGCGAGCGTCTCGTCGGGGATATCGGCTTGAGCCATCGCGTCCCCGCGCAGCGCAATATAGGCTTCATACTGCGTCAGAAAAATTCGACCAGACAGGTGCTTCAGAAACTCAGACCGTTTGAGACGGTCCATCACCGGTCCTTTAACTTCCGACAGATGCAGGGTGATGCCCGCATCTTTCAGGCGCCGGTTGATCTCTTCAAGGCTTTCCAGGGCGCTGGCGTCGATTTCATTGATTGCTGACGCCATCATGATGATGTGCCGCACGGCCGGCTGGGCGGCGATCAGACCGTATATGGCGTCCTCGAGAAAGCGCGAATTGGCGAAATAGAGACTTTCGTCAATGCGCAAGCTGATGATTTTTGGATCGGTCTGCACCAAATGACGATCAACATTTCGAAAGTGTTCGGTGTTCGGAACGAGACCGACGATCGCAAAATGTGGTCGGCTTGTGCGATAAAGAAAAAGCGCCAGAGAAGCGGTCACGCCAAGGCCAACGCCTGCTTCAACGCCGATCGCAAGAGTTCCCGCGATGGTCGCCGC
>JBGTFV010000079.1:0-3005 GCA_041747095.1 Parvularculaceae bacterium | reverse complement strand
CAGCACGTGCTCGACGCCGACGGCTATCGCGCTGGCGTCCTGCGCCTTCTGAAGATCCAGCCCGGGACGCGCATGCCCAAGCACTCCCATGGCGACGAGGAACTGACGCTGATCCTTCGGGGGGCCTATCAGGATGAAGTCGGCGAATTCGGCCCCGGCGATCTTGCTGACCTCGATGGCGACACGACCCATGCGCCGCGCGCCATTGGCGAGGAAGCCTGCATCTGCCTTATCGCGACGAACGCGCCGCTCGTCTTCAAGGACTTCGTCGGCAAGGTCGTACAGCCGTTCATTCGGCTTTAACCTTTTAATAACCGTCCGTTCGCGACGAAGCGTTCGCGATCCGCGCCCAAATCCTGACGCATTTCCGTCATTCGACGAACAGTTTTCCGGGTGCGCCGAACAGGGGGCGCGGCATATTCCCAGCCGGCCCTGACTTGCCTATCTCCAACTCATGCCGATCAACGGCGCAACGAGAAAAAAAGGAGATATAAAATGGCCAAGACGCTCACAGTACTGACGACCCTGGTAGTTGTCGTCGCAGCGATGCTGCCCGCCGCCTACGCCTTCGTTCAACTTGCCTAAGCCTCGGGGGTTTCCCGTGAGCCTGACAAGTAGAGTTGAACCGCCTCAGCAGCAACAATTTAGAGAAAGTCCGGCCGATCGCTCAACGATCGGCCGGATTTTTTTGTGCGGCTGATAAGGGTTCGCTTCTTCGACTTTGCCGATTACCAGAGCACGCACTTTTGGGGATCTTTCAGAACCACCCGCTACCCTCTAGATTTTAGCAAAATCTGGATTGACCATATTTATCGTTCAGATTAATCTTAGCCTGTGTCGGAGGGAGGCGGGAATGGAACTGACGGGACGCGTTCGTATTCTAGAAGATAGTGGGTTTGGGGTATGGAGGGTTGAAGCCAAACCAAACGAACTGAAATTGTTGGGTAATCCCCTCTTTCGTGCAAGGGGGCGCTCAATTCTGACGTTAGGTACTTATGACTTTTCCGAAGATTGGAAATTTTTGGTATTCCCCCTGAATGAAGTGAAGATTTTAGCATTGGGAGACAACGAAGACTGTTTAGTCATCTCCACAGAGGAGCGAGAAAAAGAACCGATCATTGAACAGTGGCCTACGCCGACAGTAGTGCGCTCAACCAACTCGTCCTTCGTCGAGCAGGAGTTTCGGTCGGGCGACAGGGAATTCATAAATGCCTGCCGTTCAGAACTCTTGCCCGAGAGAGTCGTGAGGTTGGCTGAGGATTTTCTAAAGCAAGTTCGAGAATTTTCTGATGACACGTTGCGAGAGGGCAAGCATCGAAAATGGGTAACGTACCCCAAAAATTTTCTTGCCCTTACCATCCAAAATCAGAAAAAGAGGTATTGTATCCACGTCAAAAAAAGCAATGTGCTCAGCAGCTTGTCTGACCAACTAGACATCCGCGACGATAGGCCCGGCTACGTCAGATTTTGGCTGCAGGACCAAAGCGAACTCGAAGCTGCCGTGCGTGCCGCGAAGGGTTCCTTCGCCTTATGATGGGGACCCACCATAAGGCGGCACTCTGAATTCTGATCTATAATCCGACACTAGGCTCCATAGGAGCGTTCAGAAAATACAACCAGTCCGGTCGATCGCTCAACGATCGGCCGGATTTTTTTATTGTGTCAGGCATTCCGGCCGGATGAAGCGCGGCGCAAGCGCGCCTCGGCCGCCGCAAGATCCGCTGGCGTATCAATTCCCGGATTGGCGCTGGCGACGCGCCGGATGGCGATCCGCTCGCCCATCTCAAGTATGCGCAACTGCTCCAGCTTTTCGATCGCCTCGAGCCGCCCTTCAGGCGAAGCGGCAAAGCGCGCCAACGCCGCGCGCCCATAGGCATAGACGCCGATATGCAAATGATAATCGCCCGGCCCGCCATCGCGCGGCCACGGCGCCGGCGCGCGCGTGAAATATAACGCCTCGAAAATGTCGGCCTTGGCGAGCGACCGCCCCAGCACCGCTTTTACAGCCGATGGATCGGCAGGGTTGAGACCTTCAGGAAACGGACAGGCCAGCGTCGACGCGAAACAGTTGGCGACAAGGTGAGCGTCAATCAAAGCATCGATGTGCGCCGGGTCGATTTCCGGCTCATCGCCCTGCACATTGACGATTACGTCTGCGTCGAGACTTTCCGCGGCCTCCGCCAGGCGTTCCGTGCCTGAGCGATGTTCCGCCCGCGTCATGACCCATTCGCCGCCAAAGGCGCCAACCGCGCCTGCAAGTTCCCCGTCGTCGACGGCGACGACGACGCGATCCGCGCGCTGCGCCCTCATCGCCTGCGCCCATGTGCGCTCTATGACCGTGCGGCCAGCGAGCGGCGCAAGCAGCTTGCGCGGCAGGCGCGTTGAATGGAGTCGTGCCGGGATGACGATGGCGACTTTCATCTTCGCCATTTCATTGCGAGAAACTGAAGCATCGCGCCGCCGGCGAAACCCGTACAGGCGCCAGCTGCGTTGGCGATCGCGTCGGTGAAATCGGCGACCCTCGTGCCCAATAGCCCCTGCGCGCCCTCCAACGCCAAGCCGTAGGCGATGATCAGGGTAACGACTGTAAACCGGCTATCGAGGATGCGAAAACTGCCGAGCGCCGCGCTTCCCCCGAGAGAGGCGTAAGCGAGGAAATGCGCTATCTTGTCGTGGTGGGTAGCCGATCCAAACAAGAGTTCGGCGATCCAGCGCGTCACGGCAAAACCCCGGCCCGTTGGGTCCGGCTCGCTCGCCAGCGACAACCAGGTCACGAGCGCGAGCAACGCAACGAATGCGATCCGCCAACCTCGCGACCAGTTTGTCGTGTAATCCGACGATAGGCTCAAGCGGACCGGTCCTTTTCCATCAGGCGCCGTTCCCACTCGATCGCGGTCTGAACGATGAAGTCGATGTCGTCGTAGCGTGGACGCCAGTCGATCGACGTACGGATAGCCGCGCTGTCGGCGATGAGCTGGGCGGGGTCGCCCGCCCGGCGGGGCGCG
>JBGTFV010000078.1:0-1660 GCA_041747095.1 Parvularculaceae bacterium | reverse complement strand
GGCGCTGTCGGCGTCATGCTGATGACAAATTCAGGCCGCAGCGTGCATGAGGCAATCGCCACCGCCTCGGGGTTTGGCGTTGCGGTGGCCGCGCCCGGCGCGGCCGCGTTCATCATTGCGGGACTTGGCGCAGCAGGCTTGCCGCCGTTCAGCCTCGGCTTCGTCAACGGCGCAGCTTTTGTGCTCATGTCTGTCACCGGCGCGCTGCTGGCGCCAATCGGCGCGCGCCTTGCGCATCGCACGCAGAGCGCCCTGCTGTCGCGGCTGTTCGGGGCCTATATCGCCGTTATGGCCGTGCTGATGATCGTCGACGTTGTGCGCTGACGCGAGAAATGCGCCGCCCTCAGGCGAGCCCAACGCGGCCGATGGCGAGGAATTTCGCCCGCCGGTCAGCCTTGATCTCAGCCGGCGTCAAGCCGCTTAGCTCCTGGATCGCCGTTTCGATAGCATCGCCAAGGCGTTCGATCGCCAGCGTCGGATCGCGATGGGCGCCGCCAATCGGTTCGGGAACGATGGCGTCGATGACCGCCAGATTTTTCAGATCGTCGGCGGATATCTTCATCGCTTCAGCCGCGTCCGGCGCCTTGCTCTCGCCCTTGCCGGCGGCGTCCTTCCAAAGGATCGAGGCGCAGCCCTCGGGCGAGATGACCGAATAGACCGAATGCTCGAACATCAGGACACGGTTTGCCGACGCAAGCGCCACCGCGCCGCCTGAGCCGCCCTCACCCACTATCGCGGCAATGAGCGGCACGCCGAGACCAAGGCACTTCTCCGTGCACGACGCAATGGCTTCCGCCTGACCGCGTTCTTCCGCGCCGCGGCCAGGATAGGCTCCCGGCGTATCGACGAGGGTGACGACCGGCATATCGAAGCGTTCGGCCATCTCCATCAGCCGTTCGGCCTTGCGATAGCCCTCCGGCGACGCCATGCCGAAATTATGGCGAACGCGGCTCGCCGTGTCGGCGCCTTTCTCATGTCCAATCAGCATGATCGACCGACCCCGAAGCCGGGCCGGACCGCCGAGAATGGCTGCGTCCTCGCCAAAATTGCGGTCGCCCGCCAGCGGCGTGAAGTCTTCCACCAACTGTTTGACGTAGTCGGAAAAATGCGGCCGCCCGGCGTGTCGCGCAACCTGCGTCTTCTGCCAGCGCGTCAGCTTGGAATAAGTCTCGCGGATCAATTGCTCGGCCTTCACCTGCAGCCGCTCAATCTCCTCGTTGATGTTGTCGCTGGCGCCGACCTGTCGGAGGTCCTCGATCCGCCCCTCGAGTTCGGCGATGGTCTTTTCGAAGTCGAGATAGGTCCGCATGTCGTGTCCGATACTGTTCGTTTGTGTAGGTTACTAGCCGCTGCGCGCAGCCGGATAGGTGATCCGGGCAACCAACATTCTAGTCTGACGGCTCTTTAATCAATCCTAACCGGGCCTTGGCGAGCGGGTGTTTGGTGCGCACGAGCCTGTCTAATCGGTCCTGCGCCACATGGGTATAGATCTCGGTGGTGACGATGTCGGCGTGGCCCAGCAGCGTCTGAACGGTTCGAAGATCGGCGCCGCCTTCGAGGAGATGGGTCGCAAAGGCGTGGCGCAATACGTGCGGCGAGACCCGCTCGGGCGCGAGGCCCGCGGCGATGGCCGCCTCCTTGAGCATCTGAGCAAAGCGGG
>JBGTFV010000077.1:0-6208 GCA_041747095.1 Parvularculaceae bacterium | reverse complement strand
TGTAACCGAGATAAAGTTTGTCCTGCGCATGCGGTCCGAGGCGGTCGTAGACGCCCTCCTCCAGCCGGCAAGAGCCGTAGCCGCCGCGTGCAAACCACACGGCGTCGACGCCGGGGTCGCTGGCGGCCTCGACGAAAGCGGCGGTTCGCGCCGCATCCGAGCCCGCGAAGTGCCCATCGGAGAGAAAGCATTGCGGGTGGAAGCGCAGGTCTGGCGCGCGGTCGCCGAACATGTCCGCCGCGAGCTTCCCAACTTTCTCGGCGGCCTCCGGCTGCAAGCGGCAGGCCGGCGCAACGACGGCTATTGATAGCCGTCGGGGAACGGCTGTAGCGGCGGAGACGGCGGAAGGAGCGGCGCGTTGTGTCATTCTTCAGCGGGTTGAGGCAGAAGCGTTTGCGACAAATTCGATTCGCAAACCCTATAGGACGGCTCGGGGATGACTTCCATGCGCGACTATTTTCTCTGCGGGGTCGGCGGCAGCGGTATGCTGCCCTTGGCGCTCATCCTCCGCGCGACGGGCGCTGGCGTCTCAGGGTCCGACCGCGCCCTTGATCAGGGCCGAACTGCGCCGAAGTTCGACTTTCTGCGGGCTCAGGACATCAAGCTTTTTCCCCAGGACGGGTCGGGCGTCGTTGATCCGGCCCAGATTTTCGTCGCCTCAGCCGCCATAGAAGAGACGGTGCCTGACGTGCAGGCCGCCAAGACGCTCGGGCTCGCCCGAATGACCCGCGCCGAACTGCTCGCCGAACTTTTCAACGCGTCAGCCCTGCCGATCGGCGTTGCAGGCACCTCCGGCAAGTCGACGACGACGGCGATGATCGCCTGGATCCTCTACTCGGCAGGGGCGGACCCGACCGTGATGAACGGCGCCGTGATGAAGAACTTCGCTGGTCCCGACGCCCTCTTCGCCAGCGCGCTCGTCGGCAAGGGGGAAGCGTTCATCAGCGAGCTCGATGAGAGCGATGGGTCCATCGCGCTCTTCAATCCGCAGATCGCCGTTCTCAACAACGTGACCCTCGACCACAAATCGATGGACGAATTGCGCGCGCTTTTTGGCGATTTCCTCGGCCGCGCCGCAACGGCAGTCATCAATCTCGACGATCCTGAAACCGTCGCCCTCGCCGCCAAAATAAATGGTGCGACGATCGGATATTCCCTGAAAAACGCGCCGGGGGCGGACCTGACGGCAGAGGTCGGCGCGCGCGCTGCGTGGAGCACCGCTTTTCAGGTCAGGCGCCTCTCGACGGGCGAAGTCGCAGAAGCGGTGTTGTTATCGCCGGGCCGCCATAACGTCTCGAATGCGCTTGCCGCCATTGGCGCAGCGATCGCCGCCGGCATCTCGCTCGGCGACGCCGCCGAAGCGCTGTCGTCTTTCTCGGGCGTCAAGCGGCGCCTTGAGCTTGTCGGCGCAACGAGGGGCGTCTCGGTGATTGACGATTTTGGGCACAACCCCGACAAGATCCGCGCAACGCTTGAGACGCTGCGCGCTTTATCGGGCCGGCTTATTGTCATGTTCCAGCCGCATGGATTTGGGCCGCTCGCCAAGATGAAGAACGAATTCATCGCGACATTCGCCGCCCACCTTGGAGCCGACGATATTCTGTTGATGCCCGAGCCGGTTTATTTTGGCGGCACCGTTGATCGTTCGGTTTCGTCCCGCGACATCGTTACGGGCGTCACGGCGGCAGGCCGCCGCGCCGAGGGGCTTCCCGACCGCGCCGCCTGCGGGAATCGAATCGTCGAACTCGCCAAACCAGGCGACCGCGTCGTCGTCATGGGCGCACGCGACGATACCCTGTCGACGTTCGCTGAGGAACTTCTCGTCAGACTCGCGGCGGTTTCCCCGCGAGCCTGACCGGCGCGGCGTTCAGTATCATGTCAATGCAATCTGAAGAGCGTGCCCGTGGCGATCTCTGCGGCCGAGATGACCTGCTTGCCGGCAACCCGCACCGAATGAACCGGCCCCTCTATTTCTCGCCGCCAGAAGTCGAGAAACTTCGTCAGGACTGGATAGGACGGCGCGAGGTCATAGTCCTGCCAGACGTATGTCTGCAAAAGACCCGGATGGTCGGGGAGCCGATAAAGAATTTCCGCTGTCGCCAGTCGATATCCCCGCAGCTGGCTTTCCAACGCAAATGTCGAGTGCACGAGCAAGTCCTCCTGTTCAAGCGATCACCGTAGCGTGTGATAACAGGCAATGATTGCGCATGCCGGAATGGTCCCGCAAGCCTTTGATCAAGTTTTTTATAATATATTCAATAGTTTAGCAGCCACCCCTCGCGTTTGCTGACAGTTCGGCCGGTTTTGGCCGGTTGCAAATTTCCCTTTACATTCCGGCCGTTCGTTTCTATGTGACGCTTTCGTCAATCCCATGGGACCTCTCCGCAAGATTGGCGCTTGGTAGAAGCTACTTTGCGAGGTTCCATGAAATGGACAGATTCACATCTGCGCTTGCGCTGGTCCTAGCGTCACAACCGGACCTGCCAGTTCATTGCGTACGCCCCCAAGCCGCCACTAAGGCGGCTGACTTCTTTGTACGTAATTTTCCTGGCGACGTGCTTTATGCGGTAAAGGCGAATCCTCACCCCGAGATTCTCAAGGCGGTGTACGACGCCGGCGTGCGCTCGTTCGACGTTGCGTCCCTGCCGGAGATCGAACTCGTCGCGGGGCTGTTCCCGGACGCGCGTCTGGCGTTCATGCACCCGGTCAAGTCGCGCCGGGCGATCCGACGCGCTTACTTCGATTTTGGCGTGCGGATCTTCTCGCTCGATAGCGTTGAAGAACTCGACAAGATCGTGGCCGAAACAGACGGCGCGCGCGATCTGCATCTCGTGGTGCGGCTTGCGGTGTCGTCGGACTACGCGCAGCACAAGCTGAACGGCAAATTCGGCGCTTCGGGCTATGAAGCGGTAGAGCTGCTGCGCGCGACGCGATCGGTGGCCGACGAACTTGGCGTCAGCTTCCATGTCGGTTCGCAATGCATGCGGCCTGAGGCTTATCGCGCGGCGATGGAAATCGTCAGCGATCTCATCCGGCAGGCCCAGATCACGATCGACATCGTCGATGTGGGCGGCGGATTTCCGGCGGCCTATCCCGGCCTGACGCCGCCGCCGCTTGAGAGCTACATCGACGAGATCGCGGCAGCCTTCGAATCGATGCCGGTGTTGGAGAACGCCGATCTGTGGTGCGAACCGGGCCGGGCCTTGTGCGCGGAAGCGGGCAGCCACATCGCGAAGGTCGAACTTCGCAAAGGCGACGCCCTTTATCTCAACGAGGGCGCTTACGGCGCGCTATTTGACGCCGCCCATGACGGACTCGTCTACCCGACGCGCCTTTTGCGCACCGAGGGAGGGGCGCGCCGTCCGCTGAAAGCGTTCCGCCTTTACGGACCGACATGCGATTCGATCGACACGCTGAAAGGGCCGTTCTTTCTGCCGGCCGACATCAGCGAGGGCGATTACATCGAGTTCGGACTGACGGGCGCTTACGGCTCCGCGCTCGCCACGCAGTTCAACGGCTTCGGGGAATATCTCGAGGTCTTGGTGGCCGACGCGCCGCTGACGTCGATGTATGGCGGCGAAGCGGCTGAACAAAATGTCGTGATGATCGCGGCGGCCGAGTAGAATACTGGCTGCAACCTTGGCGTTTAGCGGCCTCCGGACCTGACGGTCCGGAGGCCGTTTCGCGTCATTGGCAACGCTGAATTAACCGCGCATTATTGATCCTCGCCCTATACCTCCTCAACTCAAGCGCGAACAGGGTAACGCCTGATCAAGCTTGATTCTGAGGGGATGCGTTGGATGCTTCGAGCCCGGAATAAATTCGGCGCGCTTGTCAGCGACGCGGGCAAGAAAGCTATCGAGCGCTCGTTACGCTACCCCAGTCCGGAATTTGCCGGCAACCCGCTCATCCGGAAACTGGCGCGCAATCTTGTCCACGCCGAATGGCGCCGGCGCCTCGATGAGATCGATTTTCCCTATACAGATGAAGTGATTACGATTGGCGGCGTGTCCTGCGCGCGTTTTACAGCAAAACCTGCACGACCAAAGGCCAAGGCCAGCGAGCGCCTCGTCATCCACCTGCATGGCGGCGCGTTCATCGCCGGCTCGCCGTGGATCAACGCCGCCTGTGTGCTCCCGAGCTTGCACCTCACGGGCGCGCAAGGACTGAGCATCGATTACGCCCTGTCGCCGGAGGCGAAATTTCCGCGCGCGCTCGATGAGATCGAGACGGTCTATCGGGCCCAAATAGAGTCTGGCCGTGAACCTCGGAAGATCGTCCTGTTCGGCGATTCCGCCGGCGCAAATCTTGCGCTTTCGAGCATGATCCGCTGGCGCGACCGGGGCGTTCCCCTGCCCGGCGGCGCGGTGCTGTTATCGCCGACGACAGATGCAAGCTGCGGCAGCGACACGACGCTCACTCAAACATCCGTAGACCCAATCATTTCAGGGCTCGGCAAAGCAGGCTTCACCGCCATGTACGATCTCTATGCGCAGGGCGAAGACGTTCTCAACCCGTTGATCTCGCCGGCTTTCGCCGACATCACGGGCTTGCCGCCACTCCTTATTCAGGTCGGCTCGCGCGAAGTGTTGCTCGGCGACGCCGCGCGTCTTGCCCAGAAAGCGCGACGCTCGGGCGTTGAGGCGTCGCTGCAGGTCTTCGACGGCATGTTTCATCTCTTCCAGATGCATTGGTCCATGCCCGAGGCAAAATACGCCCACGAGGATATCGCCTCCTTCATCGACGGGCTCGACTGACCAGACCGGCGGTTGCGACACGCGTTGTGCGCCAAAGAATTGCGCACGAGCTTTCCCATAGTGGACAATCCTCGCTTGTGAATGCCGCACGAAAGCTTATATAGGCGCTTCTGAGACGGCCCTCCGCGCGTCAGTCGATTTATGCCTCGACGCGGTCCGGATCCGGTTTGACAACTGGAAGCGAAAGGACCGATTTCCATGAGCAAGAAGCAGCACAACCGCAAAGCCGAACTCCTCGCCCACGAGGTCGAGCATTTCGACATCACGAAATTCGACGCCCGCCCCGTCATCGACGCTTGGGAGAAGATGTCCTTCACCTCGCGCGACGCAGCGCGGGCGGCGCGCATTCTCAACATGGCGCTGGAAGACGAGAAAGCCACGGTGTTCCTGACGCTCGCCGGCTCGACGTCAGCAGGCGGATGCATGCATGTCTGGCGCGACATGGTGCGCAACAACATGGTCGACGCCATTGTCGCCACCGGCGCGTCTATCGTCGACATGGATTTCTTCGAAGCGCTCGGCTTCAAGCACTATCAGGCGCGCGAGATCCCCGACGACCGAGAACTGCGCGAACTCTATATCGACCGCATCTACGACACTTATATCGACGAGGAAGACCTTCAATCGTGCGACCACACGATCAAGGAAATCACCGACAGCCTGCCGCCGGGTCCAATGTCCTCGCGCGCCTATATCCACGCCATGGGGAAATGGCTCGCGGAAGGCAACGCCAAGAAACCGGGCTCGCTGGTTGAGGAATGCTACCGCGCGGGCGTGCCGATCTTCTGCCCGGCGTTCACGGACTCCTCCGCCGGGTTTGGTCTCGTCAAGCATCAGGTCGAGCGCATCAAGGCGGGCGAGCCCTACCTGTCGATCGACTCGGTCGCGGACTTCCGTGAACTGACGGAAATCAAGATCGCCAGTGGCGCATCGGGCTTGTTCATGATCGGCGGCGGCGTGCCGAAGAACTTCGTACAGGACACCGTCGTGTGCGCCGAAATCCTCGGACATGACGATGTCGAGATGCACAAATACGCGGTGCAGATTACCGTCGCCGACGTACGCGATGGCGCGTGTTCCTCGTCGACGCTGAAAGAGGCCTGCTCATGGGGCAAGGTCGACGTGGCCCTTGAACAGATGGTCTTTGCGGAAGCGACGACCGTTGCGCCGATGATCGTGTCCGACGCCTATCACCGCGGCGCCTGGAAAAAGCGGGAGGCGCGCCGCTGGGCGAAGCTTTTCGCCTGAGAGAGCGCAGGCCCATTCCTCGACAAAGGCGCAGCCCCAAGGCTGCGCCTTTTTGATTTTGAGATTATAGACGTCCCATGCCGCCGCCCCTTCTCACGCTCGACAATATCCACCTGACATTTGGCGGGGCGCCGCTGTTCGAGGGCGTCGGCCTGATCGTCGAGGCGCGGGCGCGCATTGCGCTCGTCGGCCGCAACGGCTCG
>JBGTFV010000076.1:0-29836 GCA_041747095.1 Parvularculaceae bacterium | reverse complement strand
CGCCTCAATCACACGCCGCCGCAGGTCCGTGCTGTAGGAACAAGCCATCATCGCCTCCAAATCAGCTCGGCAACGATGAATCAGCGTTCGCCCCTCAAGGGAATCCGTTCCGACTCGGAATTAGTTGAAGCGGCTCTAGCTTCCTGGGGGGATGGAGCGACGCTGATTAAAGCAATGACGGAATTGCGATGACCGCAACATCCCCAAATTCGGAGTGCGCTCGAAGAATCCACCCGACAGATGACTGAGAATACAATCCGCCCGCCTTTTCGGCGGCCAGAGGAACCTCTCAAGTTTCCCTGCTGCGGCGGCGGCGTTCAGCGCTCCCGTTTAACACTTTGCGTATCTTGAAATCGAGTTCGCTCTGCCGGAAAGGTTTTGGAATGAAATCTATCCCTTGTTCCAAACGCTCATCGTGGATCACGCCAGTTTCAGCATATCCGGATGTGAACAATACTTTAAGTTCTGGCAAACGCTTGACGGCTACCTCCGCAAGATCACGCCCATTCATACCTCCCGACATAATGATATCGGTGAGCAGCAGGTCGAATTCGTCCGTGTGGCTCAAAGCAGCCAGCGCTTCGCGGGCATTGCGCGCCTCGGTCACCTTGTAGCCGAGGCTCCGAAGCTGCGACAGGACGTGTCCGCGGACCAGATCGTCGTCTTCGACATAGAGTATGCGCGCGACGCCGCCGACCATTTCCCGCACTTCATCGGCCTTAGCCTCGCCATCGGCGGACATTGCGCGCGGCAAATAGATGCGCACGGTTGTTCCAACTCCTTCTTCGGAGTCGATCTCGACATGCCCTTTTGATTGTTTTGCAAAACCGAACACCATGCTGAGTCCGAGCCCGGTTCCCTGACCCGGCTCCTTGGTGCTGAAAAAGGGCTCGAACGCACGCGCTCGAACGCTCGGCGACATTCCTGCGCCCGTATCTGTAACGGCGATTAAAACATAAGATCCTGGTTCAAGGTCTGGGCTGGCGTCCGCAATCTCGACATTCGCCAACTTTAACGACAGCCGCCCGCCTTCAGGCATGGCGTCTCGAGCATTGATGCATAAGTTGAGGATAGCGTTTTCCAGCTGGCTGGCGTCGACATACGCCGGCCATAATTCATCCGGGGAACTGACCTGAAGCTCGATACTTTCCCCCAGCGCTCTCTTCATCAGAATATCGCCGGAGTTGATCAGGCGCGCGAGGTTCGTTGCGCGAGGATCGAGGGGCTGGCGCCGAGAGAACGCGAGCAACCGGCTCGTAAGCTGTGCGCCACGTTCCGCCGCCCGGCGGGTCATTTCAGCGAGCGACCCCAGACGCCCCGAACCCGCCAGTTCCCTGCTCAGCGTCTCCGCGTTCCCGAGGATGACCGTCAGCAGATTGTTGAAGTCGTGCGCAACGCCACCCGTCAGTTGTCCGACTGCCTCAAGCTTTTGGGCTTGGCCCCATTTATCCTCAATACGGCGGCGTTCGATGAACGCCTCGATTGACAGGACGAACAGCTCAAGACTGGCGACCGCATTCTTGTCGAAGAAGTTAGGCGCTCCCGACATAACATTGAGCACGCCACCGCCTGGCTCACCGGACAGGCGGCCCGAAAGGCGTATTGCGATCATTGACCTGACGCCAGCCCGAACGCAGGACGAAACATCTGCGCGCGGTTCATAAGCAGTATCATTGCATACCAGTGTTTCCCCGGTTTGCAGCGCCCACCCCGACCATGACTGCGCGACCGGCGCCCGAACCCCGCGCTTGGTTTGAGCCAAACCGTATGCCGCGACGCACACGAGTTCCTCACCTTCTGCCCACGCAAGCGTAGCGCCGTCAGCAGAAAGCAAGCGGGCGGCTGTCGCAACAAGATAATCATGCAACTGAGCATCAGGCCCGGCGGCAAAGGCCGTCAGTTGTCGCAGGGCCTCGACATTGCGCGACAGGCGCTCGGCGTATTGCGTCAACGCCACTTGGGCGGCGTCGCGTTCCGTCGTGTCGGTCATGCCGCCAACGAATCTAACCGGTTCATCTTCTGAGTTGAAAATCAATCGCCCGCGATCTTCGATTAGGCGGACGGCGCCGTCCGCACGAAAAAAGCGGTATGTCGCCTCCCACGCAGGGGCGCGGTCCTTAACGGCCTGAGTAAGGCTGTCTACAACCCACTCCCGATCGTCTGGATGAATCTGCCGGACCCAAGCTTGCGGCTCGCGCGCCTCGATCGGATCGAGTCCGAAAACACGGTGATATCCTTCGTTCCACCAGATTTCATTGGTTTTCAGATCCCAGTCCCAGATAACGTCTGTCGTTGCCTGAGCGACAGCGCGAAAGCGTTCCTTTCCGAGGCGCATTGCTGCTTCGGCGTTTAAGCGTTCGGTGACATCGCGTTGGGTCGAAACAAAGTGCGTGTAATGGCCCAGCTCATTTGAGAGCGGAACAATATCAATCTCGACGACCGCCTCGCGGCCGTTTTTGGTATAGTTGATGAGCTGTGCGCGAACCGGTTTCCAAGCTTTCAGGGCGGCTCTAATTCGATCAAGCTCACGCCGGTCTGTTCTCGGCCCCTGCAACAGGCGGGGGCTCTTGCCGATAACTTCTTCCGGACGATAGCCCGTCTGCAGGATGAACGCGTCGTTTACATACACGATCTTCGGTCCAGGCTCGTCGATCGAGCCGGCTTCAGTGACGATAACAGCATCACCGATATTTGAAATTGCGGCTTGCAGAAGACTTAATTCGGCCGCCGCCTCGCGTTCGGCCGTAACGTTACGTACGTAAACGGCAAGTCCCGTGGTTGCTCGGAACACATGTAGTGAATACCAACTGTTCCAACGCGGATAATAATATTCAAATCGCTCCGCCGAGCTCTCCTCAAAGGCTCGCCTGTACCGTTGCTCAATTTCGGTGCCGATTATGTCCGGGAAAAACTCCCATATCGTCCGACCGATTAGTTGATCACGGTCGAGGCCCAGCAATTTTTCAGCGTTTGAATTGACGGTGACGAAACGCCACTCCTCATCCAACATGTAAAAGGCGTCGCTGACGGACTCGAGCGTTTCACGCACCGTGCGTGCAGCTTCCCGGCTATGTTCTTCCGCCTCGCGACGGTATTCGACATCGGCCGCGGACCCCACGAGTCGGCGCGCGCCGGAAATCGGCTCAGTCCATGAGCGCGCTGTCAGAAGTAGACTCCGGTATTCGCCGGAGGCGCTCTTCACCCGCGCCTCGCAGAGGAGATCAGAACCATTGCGCGCCGCTTCGCGCAGCGCGGCAAGGCAGCTATCGCGATCGTCGGGATGGAGCAGCTCGGGCCATTGCGCGGCAGCCCCCGCACCCGGCGGACGCCAGAGAAACCGCTGTAAATACTCATTGCTGAAATCGACGTCGCCGCAGCCGTCTGCGGTCCAGATGAACTGGGGGATCGCGTCGGCGACGACGAAAAGCGCGGCGGCGCCAACCGACGCCGATGGAAGTTCGGGCCTGTTGACCTCATAGCGTTCGCGGACGGCAATGAGCGCACACGAGCGACCGTCCCTTGTGAAGTCGACGGTCTCCACGAAAACGGCGCGGTTTCTGCCGGTCTTGTCGCGATGCAGCGCTTCCGGACCCGAGCCTCCAAGCGCGCTGAGGTCCATCCCCAGAAATTCATCCCGCGCGTATCCATAGAACAGGGTCGCGGATTGGTTGGCGTCGACGATTACGCCGTTTGCCTGATCAATCACAATGACCGGCGTTGACAGAGACTGAATGAGAGCGTGCGCCGCCGCGCCTTCAGCGACAATCGCACTATTTTGCGTGGCGCGCATGTCCGACCCTGCACTCCCAATTCCGGACGATTGCCCTAAATGACAACCGTCGACTGAATGGAAAACTCAGGATTGGAATATGAACGGCGTTGTGGCTTTGCAACAAGACAATTCGATCAATGCTAGCCGCCAATATAACGTGCGGCGCGTGAAAAATGTCACGTAAGCAACCAACATGTTTTAGGGAGTCGTTAGCGCCGTTATACGGATGGCAAGGGTAGCGTCGATCAGGCCGCGTTAAGCGGGACCACGTCGATTACTTCCTCAGACCTCTTCACCAACCGCCGCAGTGAAGCCGTGGTGCGCCGCAAAGTGCGGGGCGGTCGTGGCAGGTTGACGGCGCTCCCGGGGCTCTCGAACTCATTACACGGATCGAACAGCTCAAGACATTGCCGCCGCCGCGAAGCGCGAAAAAGATAAACCGCCAGACAACCAATCATGCCGCCTTGTGCGAGCATGATAACAACCTGCATGAGCGTAAAATCGAGATCTGCCATCGGAGCCCTCATCAACACCTGTACGGAAATTAAGGTGGGCTTTGAAGAAAATATATCCTCAAATGGTAGTCTCTTGAATTTTCCGCCAATTTTATTTTTAAGCGTGCGTCGCCAAGCTTGGCCGATCGTTGCAACATCGGCCGTCGCACAATTCGGAGATTGCTGGGCAAAATTCGGTGCTTGTGGCGCCCGAGAAATGAATTTCTGCTATAAATATTTTAAATAAAAATTAGGCCGTTTTCTTACGTCGTTCTTCAACGGTATTGAAGAATTCAATTGCGAACCCATTATCGGACACACGACACACGCGGCCGCGCAGAGCGCCGATTGTCACCGGCGTTCCAATGTCCGGCTTAATTGTCGACGAAACGAGGCATCCCGAACCGGACATATCAATGATGGTGCAGCCAACACTTTCAGGTGCGCCCTCAATCTGTGCGGTCGTCTCGATATTGTACCGAATACGAACATGCGATCGGTCGTCAGCGAGGCGGAGATAGGGCGCCCCCTCGAGAGCGCAGGAAATCCGTGTCTGAATCGACTTACGTTGGAACTCGCTAAGGTTTAAATGTACCGCGACGCCGTCGGCGGTCTTGCGCACAACTTTGCCAACAAGCCGGCCCAAGCCGTCGGGATAGACAACAATCTCACTTCCGATCTCGGCATTGATATCGCCGATTATCGCAAGGCCTGTTTCGGAGATATCTGACAGTTCGGCGCAGCCTTCGGATTCGCCGTTGATGAGGTAACGGACGTCTACGGAAAGGGTAAACCGCTCTGCACGCCGACGTTCATCTGATTCGCTCATCGCCTGTTCCTCCGCCCGATAACCAACAATAGGGGCAGAACAAGCGGGATCACTATCCTCAAACTGGGAGGTCAGTTAATTCAAATAGTTAAGCTGCGGTTAACAATACGAGTCGGACAAGTTCAGCTTGTCTCGAGACCCCGGTTTTCTGAAAGACGTTCTTCAGGTACGTGCGAGCGGTACTGACAGAGACGCCCGCCAACTCAGCCGCCTCCTCAACTGAACCACCCTCGGCCAGGCCGAGGACAACACGCGCTTCACTTGGAAGAAGCTTCAATGCTGCGGCGATGCCGTTAGCGGTCGCACGCATTCGCGTTGGATCGCTCAGCACCAAGCTGAAATGCGATGCGGGACCACCGTCGCTGCAATGATAAGCCGCTGAAACTGTGATAGGTATTCGTCCGTCTTCCGACGGAAAACGGAACACTGCGTTCGCCTCTTCCCCATTTCCTTCCTTTACGGAGGCCAGAAATGACAGAAATGAGTTTGACTCGCATGTGGATCGACCGCGCAGTTTTCCGTCAGGGGTAATTTCCAGCACCTGCGTCCGTTCAACGACGTCCTTCGCCGCGCTGTTGACATAAGTAACGCTCATGTCGGAAGCGAGGTAGATTACGGCGCTCGCCAACCTCTCAACAGTCGCATGCGACATCGTGGACAGAAGCGACAGGCGCCGGAGATTGAGCTCCGTGACAGCTGTATCAAGAGCGAGCTTCAATTCGTCCGCCTCGACCGGTTTGACCAGGAAACGAAAGACATCAAGCTCATTCAGGGCCGTCAATGCAGATTGCAGATCGGCGTCTCCTGAGACCAGAATATAAACAGCATCAGGGTGCGCTGCGCGCATACGTGAGATTGTTTCGAGTCCATTGGCCTCTGGCATGCGCAGATCGATGATCGCAATATCGGCCGGAGTAGTGCGATGGGCCTCGACAGCCAGATTGGCTGACGTGAAAAACCGCACGCTGAATTCCGGCCCCACGCCGCCGAGCTGGGTCTTTAAATGCGCCAAATTGATTGGATCGTCGTCTACGCAGACAATGCGCAACGCGTTCATCTTCATGTCATCGCTGCCCGTGTTACCCAAACAGTCTCTGCCAGTTTGGTTAACGAAATGCGACCGCACGCCAGCGCGCGGCGAATGTTGGAGCGATAATCGTAGATGCACCCTTGGAAGCTCGGCTACAGCCGCCGCCCCCGACGCGCGAGCGGCCTCTTGCAACCTCGCGGAGGTGGGCTCTCCGCGATCCACTATGGATCGAATGGACGCAATGGATCGATGCCTCTGCTGCCGCATTGCCGATCGTCAACGGCCGCCAACCCGCGGGCGCCCCTTGTCGTCGGCAATATACCTGCGAGACGCATGATGCGGCCGCCGCACAGGGTGGGGGATAAGTTTTTCAGGTAAGTGACCAGTTTGTGATCCGTCGCGGGTCACGTAGCTGAGCTAACAACGGTGCAGAACCTCGAGATGACCAATCTGACCCGATATGGGGCTGAATTTCCGGGAGGCTCTCGGGGTTCAGGGCGCCAGAAAGCGATCTTCGGTTCGAGACTTGGCAGGTGTCTGGATTTAGTTAGCGCGCCAAACGATTGACAGCTTCGTCACCACCAACTTGCTGCTTCGTCTGTTGGCTAAACACTTGATCTGAAACCGCGACCTTCTGCAACCAAGACTCGCCACGTCGAGATCATACGCGTAAGGTACGTTTGGTTAAATCGTTGCGTCGATCAGCCCAAACAGGACCCACCAATGAACTCTCGATGCGCTCAGCCCCGCAACGCTCAACCGGGAATTCTCCTTGCCCTGATTTCGTCAGCATTTCTTTTGTCAGCGTGCGGCGGCGATGAAAATGCCGGCAACCCGCTGCAGGCGAGCCGCGTCAAATCTACCGATGAATTCGTTGCCCGGTCGGGCGACGCGATCGATCTGGAAACACATCCTGGAAAAGAGTTGTTCGCGGCGAATTGCGCAACCTGCCACGATGGGCGCGTTCCCAAAGCGCCAGCAACCGTCTGGCTGGAAATGATGGCCCCAGACGCTATTCTCGGCTCGCTTACCGGCGGCATAATGACCGCGCAGGCCGCCCATCTGGGCGACGCGGACAAGCGTCATATTACGGAATATCTGACGCGCGTCTCACTCGAAAACTACCGGCCGCCCGCCGCGCCGAAATTATGCAGCGCAGACCGCATGAATTTCGACGGCGCTGCCCCTGCCGCCGTCGGTTGGGGACACGACACCGCTCGCCATATCCCGAAAAACGTTGCTGGCCTCGACGCAGCGGACGTTCCATCGCTGGCGTTGAAATGGGCTTTTGCCTATCCCGCCGCGGTTCGCGCGCGATCGCAGCCGGCTATTGGCTGGAGCACGATCTTTGTTGGCAGCCAGGACGGCACTGTCTATGCCTTCGATCTAGAAACCGGCTGCGTAAAGTGGACGTTTCGGGCGACAGGGGAAGTGCGCACCGGGATCATTGCAGACGTTGAAAACAAGCGGCTGTATTTCGGCGACTTTCTCGGGCGCGCCTATGCGATAGACGCCTTCACGGGCGCAGAACTATGGCGCGTCAAGATTGATGATCATCCCAATGCAACAATCACCGGCACGCCGACCCTGGGGGGCGGCCGACTTTATGTCCCGGTATCCTCACTCGAGGTGACGTCCGCGGCTGATCCTTTATATGCCTGCTGCACGTTCAGGGGCGCGGTTGTGGCGCTTGATCCTGACACGGGAGCAGTGATCTGGAAAACGCACACCATACCTGAGCCGCCATCGCGTCATGCGGTTACCTCCGTGGGAACGCCGGTGCTCGGCCCGTCTGGCGCCCCGGTATGGACGCCGCCAGCTTATGACGCGAAACGCGACTGGGTCTTCGTTGGGTCCGGTGAAAACTATTCCTCGCCGGCAGACGAAAATTCAGACGCCCTTTTCGCTATCGACGCAAAGACCGGACGCAAAATATGGCAGCGTCAGTTCACGGTCGGCGACGCTTGGAACGTCGGCTGTATGATGGGCAACGAGAATTGCCCGACGGAAGATGGCCCCGATGTCGATCTTTCCGCAGCGCCGTTGTTGGTTTCAGCAGGCGACAACCGGGATATGGTCATCGCAGGACAGAAATCTGGCGTCGCCTACGGCCTTGACGTCGACACCGGCGAGGTAATCTGGGAGCGCCGCCTTGGCCATGGCGGCACACAGGGCGGCGTCCATTTCGGCATGACGACGGATGGCGCAACGATCTTTGTACCGATCGTCGACATGGAAGATACGCACGACGCGCGAACCTATGACAAATCCCAAAATGGAGCCGGTCTCCACGCGATTGACGCCTCGACCGGCGCCGTCCGTTGGAACGCGATTGCCAACAATGTATGCAACGGTCGCCAGTTCTGCGACCCCGGCATCTCTGCGGCGGCGACGTCAATTCCCGGCGTAGTTTTTGCGGGCCATCTTGATGGCCGCTTCCGCGCCTATGACAGCGCGACTGGAGCCGTGGTCTGGTCGTTTGATACGACGAAGCCGGTCAAAACAATATCAGGAGAGATGGCGTCAGGCGGCTCCATGAGCGGCCCGGGAGCCGCGATCGCCGACGGTCACGTCGTCATCAACTCGGGATATGGTCTCTATTTTCATATGCCCGGCAACGTGCTGCTAGTGTTTACATCCGACGGTGGGGGTTAAGCCGCAATAGGCGCGCCATCGCCTTTCGCCCAGGCAATACACCGGCGCAATATCTCAGTGTAAGCATCGATTTCCCACGCGCCTTTTTCTATGTGTGGATAATAATCGGTCAGTGGCGCCATGTCGAAGTGCGCCCGCCGATGACCAAGCGTGAAATAAACAATCTCGCCGGCCCCAATCTTTTTACGATAAAGCACAGGGTGACGCCCCTCGTCCGGCCACTCACGTTCAACGAATCCTCGCGCAGGGCCTTGCGCCACGGCGTCCATCACGACGTCCACCTCTCCGAACACGCGCATGTAATAAAGCTCGTCGCCACCCTCGACGTCGAAGTCGCCAACGCCGTCGATTAGCGGGTCGCTGGATTTCCTCGCAATCACCTTATACGGAGCGATCGGCGGATGGGCGGCGAACTGGCTTCCCAGCAATTCCATGAACCCGGTCGTGTCGTCAGGCGTGAACCAGCGTCCATTTTCATCCTGAGCCAGGATTGAATTCGTACCGTGCAGGGCGAGCCACCGCCCGCCGCGCTGAAGAAACGATCGTAAACGCAAGACCTGCTGCCGCTCCGGAACGACGTTGCAGGTATAACTTATGATAAACTGCGCGTCGTCGATCTGATCGAGAGATCGATAATCCGGCGCACAAGTTGTCCGGATGTCGGGATGGGCGGCCAGCATGGTCAAGAGCGACAGCCGCGCATAGTCGATATCATGATATTGCCCCCCAGCAATCAGATGCGCCCGAACTACGGATCTTTTCATATTCCGACCTTTTCTAATCGACCGACCGGCGCGCGCAGCGGCATTCGTTTATTGAAGATGGCGCGGTTCCGTTGATAAGATGATGACCGCGCAATAGAGCAAGATCGACGATGCCCGAGATGAGAAAATATGAAGATCTCGCCATCGGCGAAAAAGCAATTTCGCAACCGATAACGGTCGATCGCGATGACATGATCGCCTTTGCGGAACGCTATGATCCGCAATGGTTTCATTGCGATCCGGCTGCGGCGAAGGCTTCCATCTTTGGCGAGGTTGTCGCAAGCGGCGTTTATACGGCTGCGCTGTGGCGAAAACTCGATCACACAATGAACGCCAATGTCGATTTCATCTGCGGCATTGCATGGGAGGACGTCCGGTGGCCCAAAGCCGTCCGCGCAGGAGACCATTTGCGAGCGACGTCGGAGGTCGCAGAAAAGCGCCTCTCGGCGAGCGATCCAACACGAGGCGTGGTCGTATTCATTTACAGCCTGACTAATCAGCATGAAGAGATCGTCTTCTATTGCCGCAGCATCAATCTGGTCCGGCGACGTTCGGATTCGGATTCACCATGATATCACCGTTTTCAATCTGTAGGCTGAACGTCTCGAGCGGCCTGTCGGTAAGCTGACCTGTCGGGGCGCCATTCTTCAAGTTGAAACGCTGGCCGTGCAGCGGGCAGAAAATGAAGTATGCGCGAATTTTTCCACCCTCCAGCGGCTGATATTGATGCGTGCAGATATTATTGACTGCGTAAAATCCCTCGCTCGTGTTGCAGACAAGGATGTTCTTCCCGCCGATTTCAAAAGCTTTGCTCTCGTTAGCTCCGATTTCCGAGGCAGCGCAGACTCTAGCGAAGCCATTAGTCATTCAATTTTCCTATCTGCGCTGATCGAACCGACGTCCGACCATTGCGGAGGCTATGTTTACTTTCTGGATATCAATCGCTCCCCCGGCGATGCCCCAACCCCAGGCGTCCCGCAACCGACGCTCCATGCCAAATGCCTTCGAATATCCGTACGCGCCCATAAGCTGTACGGCAGATCCCGTTACCTCACGCGCAATTTCATTGGCAAAGCATTTTGCTATTGATGAATCGAGAATGCTCGGCAGGCCAAGTTGCGAGTTGCAGGCGACGCGGTGGATCAACAGGCGCGCTGCTTCAACACGCATCTGCATTTCAGCAAGACGCAATTGCACCGCCTGAAAATCGACGATTGGCTTGCCAAACTGGCGGCGCTCCTGAACATACTCGACAACCTCTTCGAGCGCGCCAGATGCCTGACCGAGCGCCATCGTAGCGTTGCCGCACCGTTCGAGATCGAACGCTTCCATCAATTTTCCAAAGCCGCCGGCGGGAACCACAATGTTCTCGAGCGGAAGCTCGACATCTTCAAAATAAATGTCGCTGGATGGAACGCCGCGAAAACCCATTAGGCTCTCTTGCGATCCAAAGCTTAGTCCCGCCGTCCCCTTTTCGACGAATACGGCGCCGATCCCGCGCGCGCCGGGATCGTCCGACATGCGCACGTAGACAAGATAGCCATCGGCGTGCCCGCCGCCCGAGCACCAACGCTTCATACCGTTGACAACGACCGTGTCGCCGCGGACGGCCGCCTTTGTCTTGAGATCGGTCAGCGCAGAGCCGGCGTCTGGCTCCGACATCGCAATCGCCACCACCATGTCGCCCGCGCAGACCGCAGGTATAACTTTCGCCTTGAGCGCATCCGACCCGAAATGCTCGATCGCTTTCACGGGACCGACGCAGGATTCAAATACAGGAAACGCCACGGCCGACGATATTTTCGCGAACTCCTCGACAATCAGCAGCGCTTCAAGATTACCTAGCCCAAGTCCGCCATACTCGGCGGGAACGTTGACCCCGAGAAATCCCATTTCCGCGTAGCGCTTTACGAGTTTATGCGATGGCGGTTCGTTGTTTGTCTCGCAAGCAATCGCGACATCCGTTAGCTCGGCGCGTGCGAATTCCCGGGCAGCCTCGCGCAATTGCGCCTGATCATCTGACAGTCTGAAATCCATCCCTGCGCCTCGCCGTTCCTGCATCAAATCCTAAACGGCGAGCCCGACGGCGCCAACAGAAAAGACAGACATGATTGTTTTTATTCAGCCGTGCGGTTAGTGAAAAACTCAAGCGCATCAACGCGGGAGGACGCTTTGACGCAAATTCTGGCAGGGGTTAGGGTGCTGGACCTCGGACGATACGTTGCTGGCCCTTTTTGCGCAACGTTGCTCGGTTATTTCGGCGCGGAGGTAATCCGGGTGGAGCGCCGCAGCGGTGGCGAAGATCGATATATAGCGCCGTTATTCACCAAGGCCGACGGGACGCCCGGCGAAGGCGGGCTCTTCATGCAGACCGGCTGCGGCAAAAAATCGGTCGCGCTCGATTACGCCGTCGCGGAGGGGCGCGCAGCGCTCCTGCGCCTCGCAGCTTCGTCCGATGTCGTCGTGGCGAACTTCACCCCGTCCGCGTTGGAAAAACTGGGACTGGACTGGCCTCGGTTTTCGAAAACCAATCCGCGCGGGATCCTCGTTACGCAAACCGGTTTCGGTTCAGCGGGGCCTGACCGCGATAAAGGCGGCTTCGATGGCGTCGCGCAAGCAATGTCAGGCGCCATGCACCTGTCGGGCACGCCCGGGTACCCGGCCAAGGCGGGCGCTCCTTATGTTGATTTTTCGACGGCCGTTTTTTCAGCGCTCGGCGTTATGGCCGCCTTGATGGAACGCGAAAAGTCAGGCCGCGGTCAGCATGTCGAGACCTCGCTTCTCGGAACGGCGCTCGCGGTTATGAATTCCCATCTCGCTGAGCAATCCGTGACCGGGATAAATCGTCCGGGTACAGGCAATCGCGTCCAGACCTCGGCGCCGTCCGACGTTTTCGCGACGGCGGACGGCCACATTCTCGTGCATACAGTTGGCGACGGCTTGTTTCGACGCTGGGCGATGATGGTTGGCCAGCCAGAACTTGGCGAGGATCCGCGCTATCAAGGCGACCAAGCGCGCGGCGACCGCCGCGACGAGCTTTGCGCGATCATGGCGGACTGGTGTCGCACGCGAAAAACAGGCGATGCGCTGAAGGCGCTCGAAGCGGCCGGACTGCCATCGGGCCCTGTCCTCACTCAGCAAGAAGCGCTGGATAATCCACAAGTCGCCGCGATGGGATTTTTCAAATGGGTCGATTTCCCCGGCGCCCCGTCGGCCCCACCGGTCGCCGATCTGCCGATCCGGTTCTCATCGATCAGCGCTGGCGTCCAGGGGCGCCCGCCCATTCTCGGCGAACATACCATTGCAGTCCTCCGCGACGCCGGCTTTAGCGACGAGGAAATCGGCGCTCTCACGCGGAGCGGAGCTATCTAGGCCATCACGGATATGTGTATTTTTTGCCAATTAAGTAAGCAATATCAGTTATATAGTGGCTGTATCTCGATCCCCTAGCCACGATGTAAAAAACAGTCATGACTGTTTTCTTTTACCGGGACCGTCGGCATGTTACGCTGATCGTAATCAGACGCTCGTGAACTCGCAGGAGCAATCGATGCACACTTCGACGGCAGAGAAAATCAAGGCGGGAATGGATTATGAGCGGGCGCGCAATGGGCCGCCCGAAGGGTTTCCCGCACTCCCCCCTATCCCCGCCGCGCGGTATGTTGATGCTGAATTTAATTCCGTCGAGCGCGATCGTCTCTGGAAGAGAAGCTGGGTTTACGCCTGTCATGTAGACGAACTTCCTGAGGCCGGAAGCTATATTTTGTGGAAACGCCTCGGCTCGCCCATCCTTATCATACGCGGAAAAGACGACAGGGTTCGTGCATTTTACAACACTTGCCGTCATCGCGGAGGACCGCTCGTCAAGGACAACGCCGGCCGCCGCACCTTGTTCGTATGCGGATATCACGGCTGGAGCTATGATCACGAAGGCAATCTGATCGGCGTGCGCGACCCGCGCGATTTTCCCGATTTCGATAAATCCTGCCTCGGGCTCATTCCCGTCAGATGCGAGAGTTTCGGCAACTGGGTCTTTATTAACTCAGATGCGGACGCCGGGCCGCTCCGCGACTATCTGGGGCCTCTCGTCGACGAAATGGCTGAATTCCATCCGGTTGCGGCACGGCTTGCGCACAAGGCGGAATATGAGATCAACTGCAACGTCAAGGTTTTGCTAGACGCCTTCCTTGAAACCTACCACCTGAAATCCATTCATCAGCAAACAGTCGACCGGTTTCTTGATCACCTTGGAACGACGATTGAGCTTTGGCCGAACGGTCATTCCCGAATGGTCACGCCGAACCGCAGGCCAGAGTGGAAAGACCCTGGCGTCGCTGGGTTGCCAGAATGCGATACGGTCGGCGAGATTGCGCGTGACAACAACGTTTCGTTCAACATCTATCCGAATATCGTCTGCCCGCCCTCGCCGACAGGCATGCCGTTTATCGTCTTCTGGCCAAAAACAGTGAACACGATGACGCTTGAGTGCGTCTGGTTCTCGCCGGACTGGGGCGCCGGGCCGTTGCCGGAGATATGGCGGAAGCGGATCGCGAATTTTGAACGCATCCTTGAAGAGGATACGCAATTCGCGCCGCAAATTCAGGAATCGGTCGAGTCGGACGGATTCAAAGGAATTCCGCTCTCCTACCAGGAGCGGCGCATTTATCACTGGCATGAAGAACTTGACCGCCGGATTGGCCCTGACGCGCTCACCGACGCGGTGCGCGTTGAGCCTGTGCTGGCGCCCTTCATCGAACAGCCGCGCGCATCGCGCCAGGCGGCGGAGTAGCCGCCAGCGATGGGATCGGTTGGGATATTGAACTACGGCGCCTACATTCCGCGGCGGCGGATGTCCCGGCCTGCTATTCTCGATGCTGTCGGCTGGGCGCAGCCTGGCTTGAAGGGCCTCGCCAAAGGCGCGCGCACGTTTGCTGCGTGGGATGAGGATGCAATCACGATGGCGGTCGAAGCGGCGCGAAACGCGCTCGCAAGCGCGACAATTGTTCCGGACACGTTGTGTTTTGCCTCGACGACAGCGCCATTTCTTGACCGCTTGAATGCAGGCGTCGTCGCGGCGGCGCTCGATCTCCCGCCCGAATGCCACGTCTTTGACATGGCGGGATCGCAGCGCGCCGGATCGTCGGCGCTGATCGCTACTAAGCCTCGCGGCGCTACTTTGATCGCCAGCGCTGACAAGCGGCCTACCAAACCCGCAAGTCCGATGGAGATGCTGTCGGGCGATGCTGGCGCGGCAATGCTAATCGGCGAGGGCGAACCGCTTGCCGAAATCATCGGCTGTAATTCGATTTATGCCGACCTTGTCGATCATTATCGAACAGCCGGAACCACCGCAGATTATGGCCTTGAAGACAGGTGGTATCGCGATGAGGGCCTCGCAAAATTCGCCCCGCGCGCCGTCGCGCCGCTGCTTGATCGCGCTGGCGTCAGCGCGCGCGACATCAGCCGACTGATCGCGCCGGTCGCCCATTCTGCGCACGCTGTAGCCATCGCTGAGGCGCTCGGGGTCGGCGCCGATCGACTCGCTGACGGGCTTTTCGCCTCTTGCGGCCATTCAGGAGTCGCCCATTCGTTGCTCATGCTTGCCACTGCGCTTGACGCGGCGCGCGCCGGGGAATGGATCCTGTTGACCGCATTTGGGCAGGGTTGCGATGCGGTCTTGTTGCGCACGACCGACGCCATCGACGCGGCCTCTTGCCGCGGCGGCGTCGCCAACCAACTCGCCAACGCGCGAGTTGAAGAGAACTATATTCGATTTCTCGCTGCCGCCGGCGGCGTCGATATCGACTGGGGCATGCGCGCCGAGCGCGACAACCGCACAGCGCAGACCGTCGCCTTCGACAAGAGCCGCGACATCTATGGATTCGTTGGCGGCATTTGCGGGGCCTGTTCGACGCCGCAATTTCCTAAATCGCGTCGTTGCGTCAATCCGGACTGCAGCGCCCTCGATACGCAGACGGACTATCGTTTCGCAGATAAACGCGGTGCGGTCAAATCGTTCACCGAAGACTGGATGGCGTTCACGCGCGAACCGCCACTCATATACGGCAATGTTTCCTTTGACGGTGGTGGCAACGCCTTTATGGAAATGTGCGACTTCGCATCCGGCGAGATCGCCATCGGATCGCCCGTGCGTATGAACTTCCGCATTAAAGACATCGACGGCGCACGAGGATTCCATCGCTACTTTTGGAAGGCCGCGCCGCCTTCTGGAGGGCGCGATGGCTGAGGGCATTCGGGATAAGGTCGCCATTATCGGGATGGGCTGCACGCGTTTTGGCGAACGCTGGGACGCGCGCCCCGAAGACCTCGTAAATGAGGCGTTTGAGGAAGCGATCGCGGACGCCGGTATTGAAACGCACCAGATCGACGCCGCCTGGTTCGGCGTTTTCTATGACGAGCAGAATGTCGGAAAATCCGCCTACCCCCTGTCGCAATACCTGCGCCTGCCGAACATTCCGGTGACGCGCGTCGAAAATCTTTGCGCGACGGGCACCGAAGCGTTGCGCGGCGCTGCTTACGCAGTGGCCGCGGGAGCCGCCGACATCGCGCTGGCGATGGGGTGCGAGAAGCTGAAGGACACTGGTTTCGGCGGGTTGCCCGAGCGCACAAAAGGCACGTTCGAAGATCTCTATCAGCCGAACTTCACACCACCCGGCGCCTTTGCGCAACTCGGGGCCGCTTACGCCGCGAAGCACCGGATCAACATGGCAGACCTTAAGAGGGCGATGGCGCATGTCTCTTGGAAGAGCCACGAAAACGGCGTGCGGAACGAGAAGGCGCATCTGCGCCGACGACTGACGATCGACCAGATCATTCAGGCGCCAATGGTGGCCTACCCGCTAGGCGTCTACGATTGCTGCGGCGTGTCGGACGGGGCCGCCTGCGCGATCGTCGCGCGACCAGAAATAGCGCGCAGTCTTGTCGGCGACGATTTCGTTACAATCAAAGCATTGCAGCTTGCCCCCTCGAACGGTGTCGAGATGGGTCATCAGTCTTGGGACGGCGCGCACACGCTGACGACCCGCAAGGCTGCGGCGCGCGCCTATGCGGAAGCAGGGATTACCGATCCAATCAAGGACCTCAGCCTGACCGAGGTTCACGATTGCTTTTCGATCACTGAGCTAGTGTTGATGGAGGATCTTGGACTCTCCGACGAAGGGCGGGCGCCTTCCGATATTCTGGACGGCGTTTACGACGCAGGCGGCAGAATTCCCTGCCAGATTGACGGCGGCCTCAAATGCTTCGGCCACCCGATCGGCGCATCAGGATTGCGCATGACCTATGAGATTTATCTTCAACTTCTCCACCGGGCCGGAGACCGTCAGTTGAAAGCGCCAAAATTCGGGCTTGCTCACAATCTGGGCGGAATCCCCAATCGCAATGTCGCGGCGATTTCAGTCTTCGGTATGAACAGTTAGGTAAGATGCGGGACCATGGACAAAAAAACCTCGATCAAGACCTTGCAAACAGTAGAAAGCGACGGCGGCGCTGACGTGACGCCGGTTCGCGATTTTTCCGGTATGACGCTGGAGGAGCTTGCAAAAGCTCCGACCGTTTACCGCGAGGGACTGCTCGACGGCTACACGACGGTTATCTCAGGCGGCGGCAGCGGCATGGGCCGCGCGATGGCCGTATTGTTCGCGCGCCTCGGAGCAAATGTCGTTATTTGCGGGCGCCGCGAGGAAAAACTTGCCGAGGTGCGCGACGGTATAAAATCGCTTCTGGGGCGCGAGATCTTCTTCAAACCATTGACGATCCGCAACGCCGATAGCGTCGACATCTTCATGGAAGAAACGTTTCAGAAGTTCGGGCAGGTTGACGTCCTGATTAATAGCGCAGGCGGACAATTCTCGCAGGATGCAATCGAATTCTCCCGCAAGGGATGGCTCGCCGTTATTGACACGAATTTAAACGGCACCTGGTGGATGATGCAGGAAGCCGCCCAGCGCTGGCGCGATCGGGGCGCGGCGGGCAACATCATCAACATTGCCGCGACGGTTGAACGCGGCATGCCTCAGTCAGCGCATACCTGCGCCGCACGGGCTGGCGTCATCTATCTGTCGAAGACCCTTTCAACAGAATGGGCGCCGCTCAATATCCGCGTCAACTGCATTGCGCCGGGCGCAATCGAAACCGAAGGCGTCGCTCGCTACCCCGCGGATGCGCTCAAGAACTTTCCTTTGGCCAATCCGATGAAAAGATTTGGCGACGTCTGGGACATCGCCGAGACTGCCGTCTATCTCGCCGCACCATCTTCCAAATTTGTAACCGGTGAGGTGATCACGGTCGACGGCGGCATGTCGCAGTACGGCTGGGTCTGGCCAATTGGAAGGCCAGATTATTTCAAGGACTGACCGCTGGAGATTGACAATGTCCAACACTCCCCTATCGCGCATTCCTCGCGAAAATCTTGGGCCTGAACTTGGGGTCGTCTGGGATACGTTGAACGGGCTGACGGGCGAGCCTGCCTTTGTCGAAGCGTTCGCGAACGCACCGGAGCTACTTAACTTCGTAATGGACGAATTCTATGGGAAAATCTTTTTCTCTGGACGCGTCGATAACCGGTTCAAGCAGCTCGCGCGCCTCTATCTGTCGATGACGCATGGCTGCATGACGTGCAACAAGCAGAATGTTCCGGGCAGCCTCGCTGCGGGAGTGACGAACGAACAAATTAGTTCGATTGCCGATTTCGAGAATGGTCCGTTTGACGATGCGGAAAAGGCCGTGTTGCGCTACGCGGCGCAGATGACGCTGACCAATCCCGACGGCCGGATGGACGACGAGCTATACGCCACCCTTCGCAATCATTTTGACGATGCGGAGATCTGCGAGCTCGGGGTCGTCATGGCGGTGATCGGCGGAATGGCCAAGCTCTCCTTCGTGCTCGATCTGGTCGAAAAGGAGAGCTACTGCGAATTCGCACGGCCCGTCAGCTAAGGCCCGGCTTCGGCGACGGGCCGTCCTCTGCGGGCAAGTCAGCGTCGAGTGGTTCGTCATAAGCGCGATTGCGCTTGCGTCCCGGAAAATGCGCAAGATAGTCCACAGTATCCAGATAATATAGAAATAATAGGAGCCGGTCGGCGAATTTCCAGCGCCCGTCTTCAATACAATAGGCGTCTTCATAGCGAAGCGAGGCAAGCATCGGCTTTCCATTTCGTATCAACTCCGCATGCAGAGAGACAAGCCCCTCGCCCGCGTTTGCATCATCGTCGAGCCGGATCAAATGGTCATGTGTGTAATGAGCGCCATGGCCAAGCACGCTAAATCGCTGCTGGAACTGCTCCATGATTGCTACGCGGCCGACGGCGTTCATCCTGCCGTCGCGCGAGCGAAAGCTGGCGTTCTCTGCAAAACATTCCGCGACCCCCTTGAGGTCGCGGTCGTCTACCGAGAACACGTAGCGCGCGGCGAGATCTCGGATCGATTCCAGCGCTTCGAGTTTCCGCAGCCGCAGCGCAAATCCGTCGCTTTCATCAACTCTTTCCATCTTCAAAATTTCACGATCGCGCCGCCATCGACCTTTACCCCGGCGCCTGAAACGAACTGCGCAGCATCCGTCGCCAGAAAAACTGCCGCGGCGGCGACGTCTTCGGGTTGACCAAGCCGGCCGACGGGAGCCTTACTCTCCCAATAGCTGCGGAAAGCGGTGTCTTCGAAAAACGGCGCCGACAATGCGGTGACGATTGCGCCGGGCTGCAGATAGTTTGCCGTTACACCATATTTTCCAAGATCGACCGCCATCGCCTTCGTCATTCCGGCCACCGCATGTTTTGACGTTCCGTAGGCAAATAATCCCGGCCCCGCCATCTCCGACATGATAGAGCCGAGATTGATAATACGGCCAGCCTTGCTCTTCTTCAGATGGGGAATCGCGGCGCGCGTGATCTTGAACATCGCCGTAACGTTGACCCCCATTATTTTCTCCCATAAGTCGTCGGTCGTTTCCTCAATACCGGCGCCAATAGAAACGCCTGCATTGTTGACCAAGATGTCGATACCGCCTAGTCGTTCTGCCGCAGCAGCGATAATTTTGGCCGCAGCATCAGGGTGGGTGATGTCCTGCTCAAACGGATGACCGCGCTCATGATCTGCGTAAAGATGCGCGAGCGCTGTGCCATGTAAGTCGACTGCCAATACATGGGCCCCTTCGCGCAGATAGGCCGTGGCGATCGCTTCGCCGATGCCGCTCGCCGCACCCGTGACGACTGCTTTCTTTCCACCAAGAGAATTCGATCCAGACATTATTTGCTCTCCGCATCAAAGTATGCCGCCGAAAAAAGAGAAGGCCGACGCCAAGGGCGCCGGCCTTTTCCTCGGTCGCCCTCGCGCCCCTCGGCGCGCAACGCATCAATATTTGAAGCCGATCTCGACGCCAAACGCGCGCGGCTCGCCATACTGGCTGAAGGTCCAGAGATTGGCGACAGGCTGCGACGACACGCGGTAGCGCTGGTCAGTCAGATTGCGGCCGAAAACGCGTACTGACCATCTGTCGTCCAGTTCGGCGATCTCGATCGTTCCACTCACAAGCGTACGCGCGTTGAGCGTCGTGTCGAATTGCTCGTCGATATCGGAGTAATTGAAGACCTGTTCATCTTCATGCGCCGCAGTCGCCCCCAGTCTGAGAACCTTGTTGGAGCCCAGTGGCGTTTGATAACGCCCGAATACCGTCCAGCTTTTGGTCGGCGTACGGGTCAATGGTCGGCCGGAGAAGTCGACGTCGATGACGCCATCGAAATCAGTGTCAGCCTCAAAGCGCTTGAACTCGCCTTCCTGCCACGCGAAGTTGCCGCCGATCAGCAATCCCTCGATCGGAGTGTTCCACTGGCCCTCAAGTTCGACGCCGTAGATTTCAACTTCGGCGGCATTGAAAAACCGCGTTTCCTGGAATTGCACGCCCTGGCTGTTAGTGAGCGTCGCCGCGATCTGGCGCTGCGCATCCTTGTAGTTTGCGAAGAACACCGTCGGATTGAATCGCACAGCACCGTCGAACAGATCAAGCCGCAGCCCCGCTTCATACGATGTGACGGTTTCCGGACGCGTGGCGGCAATGCCGGCGGCGGTCAACTCATTGCCAGTGGTGCCGGACTGGTCATTGAAAGCGCCTGATCGGAAGCTGCTCGATGCGTTCAAATATCCAAACACATTATCAGCAAACGCATAGGATGCGACTGCCCGCCAACTTGGCTCGCTGAAGCTCGCCGAGCTGTCTAGAACGCCCGTCGAGAAGCGATCAAAATCGGCTGCGCCGAGCGGCCCAAGCGTTGCGAAGCTCAACGTCGGATCGAAGCCGCCGTCGAGGACCTGATAAAAGACCTGATTCCGGCCGATCCAGTCTTTTTCCTCCCAAGTGTAGCGGAACCCGCCGGCCAGCGTCAGTCGATCGGTCAGCGCGAATGTAGCGTCGCCGTAAAGCGCATAGGCCGAAGCGTCCTGAGCGTTGCACAGAACCTGTGGATTGTCGTTAAAGCCGCCGACGAACGGCGCGCCTAGCGTCAGGCCAAAAAGATCGAGGAATCCCAGCGTTTGCGTTACGCAGAAGGTCGTATCGTTAGTTTGATAAAATCCGCCGGCGACCACGTCAAAAGAATCCGTGATATCGATATTGAACCGGATTTCCTGCTGAAACGTGCGGCGACGATCGGCTCTGTTGGCGTCGAACTGCGAAATAGGGCCGACTTCGCCAACGTAGTTGTTGAAAAGCTCTGACGTCTGGTTACGAAGGCCGGTGATCGACCTCACCGTGACTTTGTCGCTGAGATCCCAATCGATATTCAGGTAATAGCCGTTGACGTCGACCTGATGATTGTTGCCGATATCCACGCCTCGCGCGTCAGCATTGGTGACGCCTGCATTCCGGAGCGGATCGCCGGGGTCTTGTTGGAAGCCAAGCAGGTTAAACAGAAAGTTTGGATTGCCGATCGGCGTCTCATTGACAGCGGGAACGGTATCGGAGTCGTCTCGTACCAGCTCATATTGAAAGACGGCTTTGAAGGATTCGGTTGGCTGCCACAGCAGCTTCGAGCGCAGGTTAACGACGTCTTCGCCGCCCAGCCGTCGCCCGTCACCTACGCCTGTCGCCCCGTCGAGGGCCGACGGTGCAAACCCGCTGATCGGCCCAAAGGCGGCGCCGTTCCGGTAATATCCGTCCGAGCGCTGATATTGGCCGGCAAAGCGAAAGGCGAATTGGTCGCCTAGCGGTAGATTGAGCGCAAGACGCGTCTCGACCCGGCCGAAAGATCCGACCTGGAAACGTCCTTCAGCGCCAACTTCGCCAAGCACGGGTTGTTTTGTGCGAACATTGACAATACCCGCCGTAGTATTTTTGCCAAATAGCGTGCCCTGCGGTCCGCGCAATACTTCAACCTGCTCGATATCGAATAGATCGAGCAACTGCGTCTGCACGTGCGGAACGACGAAATCGTCCAGCGTTACGCCGACTTGAGGCTCGGAGTAGACGATGATGTCGGTCTGTGCGGCGCCGCGGATCGCGAACGAGGCTGCGTTGAAGCCCGTGACTTTTGAGGCGGAAAAATTGGGAACGAGTTGTGACAGATCGCCGAGATCACGCGGCACAACCGAATCAACGGTGTCTTCATTCAGCGCCGTGACGGCCACGGGAGTTTTCTGAAGGCTCGTTTCGCGGCGGGTAGCCGTCACTGTGATTTCGTCGCTTTGTGCGAAGGCCAACTCGGGCGCCAGTATTGCGACCGCGCCGACGCCAGCGAGCGCTACCTGCATAGCCCTGTGCGTCGCGGTGAGTTTCAAAATCGATTTCCTGCTTTTACGGCCAGTCATGTCGCCCCTCCCTGCGGGTATCTCGGTTTGTATTTTTTTCCGGCGAAAATAGTTTCCGTCACGCGTCGCAAGCAAAGCGTCAGGCTTGTCCTTCGATGCCAACTGCCTAGCGCGCAACACAATCGCGCCGTTCCTTTCATCTATAGATCCCCCTCCCATGGGAGCCAAGATAACAATCAATCATGCTTGTTTTTTTCTGAGCGAGCAACAGCCTCGAAGCCAATATTCTTCACCTTTTTTGCAAGATCGGCGCTTGTGCAACACGGACCACGCCTTGCTGCAATGCACAAAAACAATCCGACATGTTTGTTTTTTATTGACGCTTCGGTCGTGTCGATGCGAAGACAGGGCTCACAAGGTATCGCCAACATCACTGTTGTTACGCATCGCAGCAAAGCAACATCCGACGATCAAGCCAAGGAGATGCGAAAGTGGCGTATACGTTCATTGCCCGGATGAAAATTCACCCCGATCGGGAAGCGCAGTTCATTGATGCCTGCGAGCGCATGGAAGCAGCGGTCGCAAAGAACGAGCCCGGCGCCCTCATCTATCGCTTCTATCGTCTGCGCGAGCCCAATACCTACGCCGTGATCGAATCTTTCAAGACCGAAGCAGATGATGCGGCGCATCAGGAGACAGCGCATTTCAAGGAAATCGCGCCAGGTATGATCGAATGCATCGATGGCGGGTGGGAACGCGAATTTCTCGACCCGCTTAAATAGGCCGATGCGATGCTTGAGGACGATCCTGACCGGATATTGACTCTCAGCGGCTTACTTATAGCTGCGGCGCAAGACCGCCCGAACGCCGATGCGCTGGTCTTTCCCGACAGCCGACAAACCTACGCCGAACTCCTTCACAGAGCGCGGCAATGGGCAAAAGCTTTCATGGCGCTAGGGGTTGAGCACAAGTCGCACGTCGGCTTGCTGATGACGACCCAGCCGGAATTCGTCGAGGCGCTGTTCGGTGCGGCTCTCGCCGGCGCGGCGGGCGTTCCGATCAACGCCAGATATGCGCCTCCCGAATTGGCCTACCTGATCGAGAACGCGGACATCGTCACGCTGGTCACAACGGACAAGGTCGCAGAAGCGGTGGATTTCATCGCGCGCCTCAAGGAAGCATTTCCTGACATCAGCGCCAATGCGAACCCAATGGCGCTGACGATCCGCGCCGCGCCAAAGTTGAGATCAGTCATTGTCACTGGCGAAGGAAGCGCGCCGGGATGCCTGCCCGCCGCAAGGCTCAATGCATTGGCGGCGACGATTAGCGACGAAGCTCTGGACGCAAGAATTGCTGACGTCGCGCCGACCGACCTAGGCCTTATTCTTTATACGTCGGGCACGACCTCCAATCCCAAGGGGTGCATGATCCCCCATCGCGCGATCGTCTCCAACAGCCGCGCGCTCGGACGTTACCGGTATGAGATGACCGAGGCCGACCGCTTCTGGTCGCCGCTGCCGATCTTTCACATCGCAGGCATTCTACCGATGGTCGCCGTCTTCGACGTTCGCGGCGCCTATTTGACGATCCCACGATTTGAAGCCGGCATGGCGCTCAAAATGCTGGAGTCTGAGCGCGCAACGATGACCTACCCGTCTTTCGTCACCATCATGCAGGACCTGATCAATCATCCGGATTTTCCCAATACAGACTTATCGAGAATCCGTTTGATGAATTCCAATCTTGGCGTTCAGCCCGCCGCGATCAAAGATGCGATCGTAAAAATGATGCCGCATACGATACAGGTCGGCACCTACGGCCTGACAGAAGGATCCGGCACGGTTTGCACAAGCCGTCTCAGCGATGACGAGACGACGCGGACAACGCGCCTCGGCGTTCCGCTACGCGGCTGGGAAGTGAAAATCCTCGACATCGATACGGGAGCTGAATGCGGCCCGGATGAGAGGGGCGACATCTGTATCCGAGGACCCGGTATGTTGACCGGCTACTACAAAGACCCTGCGAAGACAGCCGAATCAATCGATTCGGACGGCTGGCTGCATACCGGCGACCTCGGATCTATCGACATGAACGGTCAGATCATGTTCCACGGCCGCACCAAAGACATGTTGAAAGTCGGCGGCGAAAACGTCGCCGCCGCAGAAATCGAAAGTGTTTTAAATAGCCATCCCGCAGTGGAGCTTGCGCAAATCGTCGGCGCGCCCGACGCGCGCTATGAGGAAGTTCCAGCCGCGTTCGTGAAGCTCAAGGTTGGCGCGGCGGCGAGCGAGGGCGACCTCATCGATCACTGCAGGCGCAAGCTCGCGCGATTCAAGATCCCGCGTTATGTACGCTTCATCGACGAATGGCCTATGTCCACGAGCAAAATCCAGAAATATAAACTTAAAGACATGATTGCTGCTGAGCTGGACGACCGAGGCGGAGAGCAAGCGGAAGGAGGCCCTCAATGACCGCATTCGTGGCCAAACTAGTCGTAAAGCCGGAGAAGCGCGCGGAATTTGAGCGGCTGCAGACCGAGCTGCGTACGCTGACGCACCTGCATGAGCCTGAGACGCCGGTCTACGAATTGATCCGCATGCGTGATGATCCAAATACTTATTTTTGCGTAGCAACGTTCACGAGCGAGGACGCCTTTCAGCACCATATGAATATCGATTTTCACGACCGGCTCGTGCCTAGCATCCTTGCCTGCCTCGCGGAAGAAATGGACCTCAAATTCTTCGATATTGTCGGCGATCCCAAACGGGCGGCCGCCAAATGACCTCCGTAAGCGCATGAAGCTTGCTGGCAAATCAGCGATCGTTCTCGGCGCGGCTGGCCGTGGCAATATGGGTCAGACAATCGCCGGTCGCTTTGCCGATGAAGGCGCGAAAGTTCTTGTCGCCGGACGGCATGAAGACGAACTCGCGCGGTTCGCACACGAAATCGGCGGCGATTACATCTTATGCGACATAACCATTCGCAGCGATATTAAACGGCTGGTTGAGAAATGCGTCAGTGCATTTGGCGGCATAGATATCGCCCTCAATGCGACTGGCTGGGGTTTCGTCAAGCGCTTTGAAAAGACAAGCGAGGACGAGCTCGATAAAGTGCTGGCCTTGCAGTTCAAGGGTCCGTTCTTTTTCTTTCAGGCGGTTGCGCCTGCGATGGCTGAACGCGGCGGCGGATCAATCATCCAGATTTCATCGGCAACGGCGACGGTCATGCTGAACCATCACGCCGCTTATATGGGCAGCAAGGCGGGCACGGATCATGTCGTGCGTTGCGTCGCCTATGAATACGGTAAGTTTGGCGTGCGCGCGAATTCGATCTCGCCGGGCTTTACGAAAACGCCGATGACCGAATCGGCAGCCAACATGCCGGGCATGGAGGAAGCCTTCGCGCGGGAGTATCCTTTGGGGCGGATTGGCACGTCGGACGATATCGCCGCCGCGGCGGTCTTTCTCGCCTCCCCTGAATGTTTCATGACCGGGCAGAATCTGCAGGTCAACGGCGGCCTCACGCTTCGCCGCAATCCGACGCAAGATGAGATAAACGCATCTCTTGTCGCCGCGAAAACAGCGAAGGCGACCTAAAGCGTTCGCAAAACATCCGCCCCGTTCCAGCCCACTGACTGGCGCCTGATAAAGGCGTAGAACCGCGTCAAGGATTCCGACCGTTCGTAGAATTCGAGCATGCACCCATGATGTCTGCGGGCATCGACCATGACGAATCGCACGCCGTCAGCAGTGATGGCGTCGAGCGCACAGGCCATGTCGTCGGCGCGCGCCCGTCCCAGAGCATCTTCGACGTCATCCACAAAAACCGCCAGATGATGGAGACCTTCCGTACCGGCGTCATACATGTCCCGAATCGCCGAAGGCTCATCGCCGTGCTGATGAATAAGCTCGATCATGACATCTTCGAGCTGACCGTAGGCTGAACTGTGATCGAACGATGCCGGCGCGCCGCGATAAGCGGACTGGCGCAGGCCTATATGTTTAAAAAGGTAGAACGGGCCTGCGTTAAAGGTATCGGCGAACCAATTGGCCGCCGCCGCAATTTCAGGCGCGTGATAGGCGATCTGAGCAACGGGGCCGAAAGCCGTCTGGCGGCTTATCTCCGCCGGAAACGGCGCCAGCTTCATGCTGCGAGATCATTGGCGTCGCGGATCGGATTGGATCCGTCCCAGCCCTCGGCGGCTTCACGAATACGGCCGAAATAATTGTGGATGAAGGGAAGGTTCTCAAGAACTTCAACCATACCCGACATCACCGGTGACGTGTCGACGTAACAGAATTTAAGCGGTCCGAACTCCCCGCTAGACGCGACTGGAAATCCCATCGCTTCATAACGAGCGACCTCATTCTGGTAATCATCGACGATCACGGCAATGTGGTGAAAGCCTTCTTTTCCCTTCGGCACGAGATCGCGATAGCAGGAAGGCGAGTCGCAGTGCTGTTCGATCAACTCAATATGCACATCGCCGGCTTGCGCGAGGGCGGCGGAAAACTCGACCGCCTGGGGCTCGCCGCGGTAAAGAGGATTGCCAACTTGCGGGCGATCCAGAATGTAGAAAGGACCTATGCCGAACGTCTGCGTCCAACGCGCCGCGGCTTCGCGTACGTCGTTTACGACGTAAGCCACCTGAATGATTTTGTGGTTCATTGGCGGTTGAAGGGTAAACATAGCACCTCCTTAAAGGTCCGCCGGATTTTCAAGGGCGAATTTCAACGCCTGCAAGAAGCGCCCGCCAAGCGCGCCGTCGATCGCGCGGTGATCACATGAAAGCGTCAGATGCATCACGCTCTCGAAGCCGCCAGCTTCCGTGGGTGCGCGCTGAATTGCGCCTGCAGCGAGTATCGCGGCCATCGGCGGATTGACGACCGCATCGAAATTTAGAACTCCGTACATCCCGAGATTGGAAAGGCTGAACGTTCCGCCCTGATATTCTTCCTGCGCCAGCTTGCCGGCGCGTGCGCGCTCGGCGAAATCGCGCATTTCGGTAGCAATTGCGCTGACCGATTTCTGATCGACGCCTCGCACGACCGGGGTCACAAGCCCACCGGGCACGGTCACCGCGACCGAGATGTCCGCATGCAGGAATTGATGAATTTCATCGCCCTTGAAATGAACGTTGACTTCAGGCTCCTTCATAAGGGCAGAGGCGCTGGCCTTTATCAGGTAGTCATTTATGGATGGAGCGTCAGCGCCGCTTTTGCGCGCCTGTTCGCGCAGGGCGAGCAAAGCCGTGACTGAAACGACCGTACGCAAATAGAAATGCGGAATCGTTTGATTTGCTTCGGTCAGGCGCTTGACGATGGTTCGGCGCATCGCTGTCAATTTAATGACTGTATGCGGATTGTCGGAATTTTCCTCTACGCCCTTGAACAGTCCCTGCCGCTTTGCAGCCTGCTCAACATCCTGCAAAGACACCCGCCCGTTGCGCCCGCTTCCCGTGACGCCGGAAAGATCAACGCCGAGCGTCTCGGCCAGATCGGCCGCTTTTGGCGAGATCGATAACCCGTCCGGAACTGCCGACGCTGCTTTTGCGGGCGATGCCGGCGTTGCGCTGTCGGCGGCATGCGCGAAGCTGGCGTCAACGCCCTTGAAGTTCGCGACGAAGGCGTCGATTTCGGCATCAGTTACGTCGTCGTCAGCGAATACTGCGATCAGCGCGCCGACGCGATAGGCGTCCTCCGCTTTTCCGACCCGGCGTCGCAGCGTTCCCGCAAATTCAAGCTCCACGTCATTGGCGATCTTGTCAGTTTCGATAACGGCAAGAAGGTCGCCCACATTGACGCGCTGGCCCTCTTCCGCGCGCCATTCGCGGATGACGCCTTCTTCCATTTCAATGCCCCATTTTGGCATCGTGAAGGGGACAATTTTTCCCGGCATGCAGCGTTCCTGTTTATCACCCGGCGGGCCGGGTTATTTGTAGGCGACGACTCTCCGGACCGCCGCCTCGATCTGCGTAGGACCGGGGACGTAATTGCGCTCCAACTCTTTTGAAAACGGTACTGGAGCGTGCGGCGCGGTCACTTGTTCGACGGGGGCCTTCAGAGACGAAAACCCGTGACTGACAATGAAGCCAGCAATATCGGCGGCTAACGAACAACGCGGTGGGCATTCATCGACAACGACAACGCGGCCGGTTTTCTCGACACTGTCGAGGATCGCTTCCTCGTCGAGCGGACTTGTTGTTCGAATGTCAATGAGATCGCAATTGACGCCGCTTGCTTTCAACGCCTCAAGCGCTTTCTCGGCGAATATCACCATACGGCCCATTGCAATGATTGTCGCGTGCTCGCCTTCGTTCAGTAGCGCTGCCTTGCCAAAGGGGACGATATATTCTCCCTCCGGCACTTCGCCTTTACGGCCATACATCGCCTTATGTTCAAAGAAGACAACCGGATCATCATCGCGGATTGCAGCCGTCAGCAGACCCTTGGCGTCAGCCGGGTTCGACGGCATCGCGACTTTGAGGCCAGGTATAGACGTGATGATCTGATACATCGTCTGGCTGTGCTGGGCGGCCATGTTCATGCCCGCGCCATATGGCGCGCGAATGACGACCGGGCATGTCGCCTTTCCGCCCGACATGTAGCGAAACTTCGCCGCCTGATTCATGGTCTGATCAAGCGCAAGCCCGAGGAAATCCGCGAACATGATTTCGGCGACGCCGCGCTTTCCGGCGAGCGAGGCGCCGACCGCTAGTCCAACAATGGCGTTTTCTGAGATCGGCGTGTCGATGACCCTGTCCTCGCCAAACTTCGGCAACAAGCCGCTCGTCACGCCAAAAATCCCGCCCGAAGCTTCGCGTTCGCCTGACGTCCCGCCAGCGCCACCCGACACATCTTCACCACAGACAAAGACGCGTGGATCGCGCGCCATCTCACGGTGCAAAACATCATTCAGCGCCTCGCGATAACTCATGATCGGCATTGTCGCGCTTTCCTATTGGTACGATACGTAGACGTCGGTAATGATTTCGCTCGCCGCTGGCGACGGCGCGGCGCGCGCCTCCATCACCGCATCATCGATCAATTTAAAAACCTCTTCGTCAATCGCATCGAGTTCAGAGGCCTCTAGCAATCTGTCGCCGAGCGTGCGGGCGCGGAACTTTTTCAGGCAATCCATCTCGTCGCGATGCCGCTTCACTTCATCCTTCGCGCGATATTTCTGGGGGTCGCCCTCGAAATGGCCGAAGAAGCGCGTCGTCTGGAACTCTGCGGCGCATGGCCCCTTGCCGGCGCGCGCGTGATCAAGGAGTTCGCTCATCGCGTCATAGACAGCGAAATAATCGCAGCCGTCAGCTTTCACGGTCTTCAGACCGAACGCCTCTGAACGGGCTGCAATGTCTTTCGAGCCAACAGCGTAGTCCGCGCCAGTGTGTTCCGAATAGCCATTGTTTTCGATCACAAAGATTGCAGGCGCTTTGATGACAACCGCCATGTTCATCGCCTCGAATACAGCGCCCTGATTGACCGAGCCGTCGCCGCCGAATGAGATTGCGACCCGGCCCTCGCCGTCGAG
>JBGTFV010000075.1:0-2055 GCA_041747095.1 Parvularculaceae bacterium | reverse complement strand
TCCGCCTCGCCGCGCGCAATCATCGCTGCGCCCCGGTCGAGAACGCGGGCGGGCAGGGGAATTTTCGCCTGCTTGCCCGAGACCACGGCGTGATCGCCGCCGAACGCCACTTCAACGCCGGACTGCGCCGACAGGGCGCGGGTCGTCTGCAGCAACGCGCGCTTGAAGTCCTCTCGGGCTTTTTCCTTCGGGGTCATGCCGGTTTCTCGGTTAGGCCTTTATCCAGGGAGCACAAATGTATGTCATTTGCGCAGTTCCGGCGCGCTGCGCCAAGTGGCGCGAACGTCGCGCGGGGGATCAGCCAGATTCGGCCAGAAAAGATAATTGGGTAATCATGGCGTTGCGGTCCGCTTCGGCCTCGTCCGTCAGGCGGGTCGGATAATCGCCGGTGAAGCAATGGTCGGTAAATGCCGGCGCCTCGTCATCGCGCGAGCGGCGATCGATCGCCTCGTAAAGCCCTTCAACCGACAGAAAGGCGAGGCTGTCCACGCCCAGTTCGTCGCGCATCTCGGGGAGGGAGCGAGAACTCGCAAACAATTCCTCCTGCGAGGGCGTGTTGATGCCGTAGAAATCGGGGAACCTGATCTGCGGGCAGGCGACGCGCAAGTGCACCTCGCGCGCGCCGGCAAGGCGCAGCATAGCGACAATCTTGCGTGAGGTTGTTCCGCGCACGATGGAATCGTCAATCAGAACGATCCGCTTGCCCTCAATGAGGCCGCGATTAGGCGAATGTTTACGGGCGACGCCCGCCTCGCGAATTTTCTGCTGCGGTTCAATAAACGTGCGGCCAACAAAATGGCTGCGGATGAGCGCCATCTCATAGGGGAGCTTGGATTTCTGCGCGAAGCCAATGGCCGCGGGGACGCCCGAATCCGGGATGGGCGAGACCATGTCAGCGTCGCATGGCGCCTCTCGGGCGAGCTGCTTTCCAAGCCGCTTGCGCAGTTGATAAACGCTCTTCCCGTCGATGAAAGAATTCGGCCTCGCAAAATAAATCAGCTCGAAGATGCACGGCCGCGCGCGCGCCGGCGCAGGGAACACCTGCCGGCTTTCCACCGAGCCGTCCGGGCGGCAGATAACGACTTCCCCCGGCAGCACGTCGCGCACGAATTGGGCGCCGATGATCTCGAGCGCGCACGTCTCCGACGCGAGGATCGGCGCGCCGTTCAGGTCGCCGAGAATGAGCGGCCTTATGCCGATCGGGTCGCGCGCGCCGATCAGACCGTCCTTGGTCAGAACGGCGAGCGCAAAAGCGCCCTCGACCTGTTTGAGGCTTTCGATCAGGCGGTCGACCATAGCGATCTGGTGAGAGCGCGCCGTCAGTTGCAGGAACAATTCGGAATCCGACGTAGACTGAAAGATACAGCCGCGCTGGACGAGTTCGGCTTTCAGTTTCCGCGAATTGGTCAGATTGCCATTATGGGCGATGGCGATCCCGCCCTTGTCGAGATCGGCGTAGAGGGGCTGCACGTTGCGCAGCACCGTTTCGCCTTGCGTAGAGTAGCGTGTGTGGCCGATAGCGGCCGACCCTGTAAGCTGGCGCAGCACGGCGGCTTCGGAGAATGCGTCAGACACGAGCCCGAGCCGGCGCTCCGTATGGAAGCGCGCGCCGTCGAAGCTCGCAATGCCGGCCGCTTCCTGCCCGCGATGCTGGAGGGCGTGAAGACCAAGCGCCGTCAGCGCAGCGGCGTCCGGCGTGCCGATTATGCCGAACACGCCGCATTCCTCGTTGAGGGTGGGGCCGCCATGCAAGCTTGCTTCGACGGCCATGCGCCTCCGGTAGCGCGCCCCTGCGACTTTCAGCTGGCGTGCGGCGCGGGCGGCGCAATCATCGAGGGTCATGGGTGCTTTCGCGGTTCGGTAGAGGCGCTGGCGTCGAGAATGATCTCGGCTATTTCGTCCGCACTCGACGACGGCGCGGGCTTTTGTCCGGCGGAGCGTCCGACCGGTTCATCTGCGGATGTAACCGTCGCAATCATTTCTTCAAGGCCTGCCCGGTCGGCGCGGCCATATCCAATCGCTGCCGCGCCGCGGGCGCTGGCGGGCAAGCTCGCG
>JBGTFV010000074.1:0-2056 GCA_041747095.1 Parvularculaceae bacterium | reverse complement strand
AATGGATCGTATGGATCGGGCCTCCCTTGGTTTACCTGCCTCATTTCAGTTGAGGCTCCGGATTAAAAAGGAAGCATAAACCTGCCCGACAGGGTGGGGGATAACTTTTCTGGCGGTTTTTTCGAAAACTTTTTAGTGCGCCCGACGACCCCTGCCGCAGCGATAATTAACCAGAAAGCGCCAGAAGCCGGACGTCGCCGCCGGCAGCGGTCGTGTTAATCGTCAGCGTCCGCTCGACCGCAAACCGCCATTCCGGATCGCGCGTGGATAATAGCGGGACGATTGTCCCCTCCCGCGCGGCCAGCGTCGCGGCTACAAGCGACTGGCTCTCCGGTGCGCCATCGAAAGCGACTGCCTCGATGCGCGGATCGGTGAGCAGCCACTCCGGAACGCTGCCGAGATTAACCCCGGTTATGAGGCCGGCCGGCGCTCCCGCTCGCGTCAGCGCGACGCCGAGACGGTCGGCGAAAGCGCCGTCGCACACAACCGCCGAGCCGGAGGCGAGGGAAAGCGCGCATTGGCGCAACAGCGCCTTTCCGTCTCCGCCAAGGCAAAGGATGAGGCCGCGACCGCGAAGCCGCAGGCTATTGGATTCGCCCGTGGGACCCGGCAACTCGGTCACAACGTCGAAGGCGCTGCGCGCAAGGCTTGCCGCCCAGCGCAGACACTCGGCAACATCGGCCTCCTGAACGCTGGCGATTTCGCCGCTTCCGCCTTGGGCGCCCTGATGCGCGGCGCGCGCCAGAATAGTCCGGCGGCCCGGATCATTCGACCAGTTCAGAAAAGCTTGCAACGCCCGCTGCATCTGCTGGTCGAACAGGGCGGCCGGCGCGCCCGGACGATCAATTTCGAGGCGCGCGTTAAATTCTCCCACGCCGGTCGACTGGAGGACGGAGAGATAATGCGGTCCGCCAGCCTTCGGACCAGTACCAGACAAGCGCTCGCCGCCGAAAGGCTGTACGCCAACGACCGCGCCAATCTGGTTGCGATTGATGTAAAGATTGCCGACCCGGGCGCGCTCGGCGATGAGGTGCATCGTCTCGTCGATGCGCGTGTGTGCGCCCATGGTTAGTCCGTAGCCGAGCGCGTTGACCGCCTCGACCGTCTTGGCCAGCGCGTCGGCCTCGAAACGGACGACATGTAGCACGGGGCCGAAGATTTCCTGCCGCAGGTCGCCGATGGACTTAAGTTCAAAGGCGACGGGAGAAACGAAGTGGCCCATTGCGGTCGGGCCGACAGGCGCGGGCGCTCGGGCTATGAGGCGTGCGGATTTTTCCATTACCGCGATATGCGCTTCGATCGCGCTGCGCGCCACCGCGTCGATGACGGGACCGACATCGGTCTCCTGCAAGCGCGGATCGCCAACGCAGAGTTCCGCCATCGCCCCGGCCAGCATTTCCATGAAGCGATCTGCAATCTCGGTCTGTACACAGACGAGGCGGCAAGCCGAGCATCGCTGCCCCGCGCTTTGGAAAGCCGAGGCGACGGCGTCGCGAACCGCCTGTTCAAGAAGCGCCGTTGAATCAACAATCATTGCGTTAACGCCGCCGGTCTCTGCAATCAGCGGCGTAGGGCCGGACCCGAGGTCTAGCGCGCGTTTGGCGCGGGCGCGGTTTATCGTGCGCGCAACATCTGTGGAGCCGGTAAAGACCACGCCGGCAACGGCTGGATGGGCGATGAGCGGGGCGCCGACAGCTGGGCCATCGCCCAGAATGAGTTGCGCCGCTCCGCGTGGCAGACCCGCCTCATAAAGAGTTTCGAACGCAGCGCACGCCATGATCGGCGTTTGTTCGGCCGGTTTGGCGATAACGACATTTCCGGCTGCCAGAGCAGCGGAGACCTGACCAAGAAAGATCGCAAGCGGAAAATTCCACGGTGAGATGCAGGCGACGACGCCGAGCGGCTCGTCTTCGAGTTTCTCGCTCTCGCTCGCATAATAGCGCAGGAAATCGACGGCCTCGCGCACCTCCGCCACCGCGTCCGGCAGGGTTTTGCCCGCTTCGCGCACGGCGATCGCTATGAAGCGATCCGGGCGCGCCTCAATAGCGTCGGCGGC
>JBGTFV010000073.1:0-2553 GCA_041747095.1 Parvularculaceae bacterium | reverse complement strand
GGCGCCGGCGAGGCCGACATGGCGCGGCACTTCTTCGCCCTTTCAACCAACATCGCTGCGGCGACTGCTTTCGGCGTTGCGCCCGAGAACGTCTTCGGTTTCTGGGACTGGGTTGGCGGGCGCTATTCCCTTTGGTCGGCGATCGGCCTGTCGATCGCCTTACAGACCGGATATGCGGTTTTCGACCGTTTCTTGCGCGGCGCCGCCGCAATGGACGCGCATTTTCTTAGCGCGCCCGTCGAGGCGAACATGCCCGCACTGCTTGCGCTCGTCGGGGTATGGAACCGAAACTTCATCGGCGCCGCCGCCCACGCTGTGCTTCCCTATGATCAGCGGCTTCATCGTCTGCCTGCTTATCTTCAGCAGGCAGATATGGAATCTAATGGAAAGAGCGTCCGGCTTGACGGATCGCCTGCGCCCTATACGACAGGCCCTGTCATTTTCGGCGAACCCGGCACGAACGGGCAGCACGCCTTCTATCAGCTAATCCATCAGGGAACGGATATCATCTCATCGGATTTCATCGTTGCGGCGAAAACGCATGCGCCGCTCGCCGACCACCATGAAAAGCTGATCGCCAACTTCCTTGCGCAGACTGAAGCGTTGATGCTGGGACGGACGATTGACGAAGTGCGCGCAGAAATGAAGGCGGACGGCAAATCCGCTGCGGAGATTGACGCACTGGCGCCGCACAAGGTTTTTCCGGGCGACCGGCCGACCAATTCAATCATCCTCGACGAATTGACGCCGGAAGCGCTGGGCGCGCTCATCGCGCTCTATGAGCACAAGATTTTCTGTCAGGGCGTCATCTGGGGCGTCAATTCCTTCGATCAGTGGGGCGTCGAGCTTGGCAAGGCGCTGGCGCGCCGCATCCTGCCCGAGATTGCGCCTATTGGCGAAAGCCGCGCCGTGGCAACAGGGCATGATGGTTCGACAAACGCCCTGATCGGGCATATCAACAACGTGCGGTCGCAGGGCTGAAAGTCGGCGGCGCTCGGTCGGGCGCGTTCGGGTTCAACGGGAGAAAATCATGATGCGGATGGTCATTGGCGCGCTCGCCGCGCTTGCTTTATCAACTGGTTCGGCCTTGGCGGAAGAGACGGCGAAGTACGCCAAGATCGTTACCTCGAAAGGCGACATCACGGTAGCGCTTTACCCTGACAAGGCGCCGGTGACGGTGGCGAACTTCCTGCAATACGCGACCAAGGGCCATTACGACAAAACGATTGTCCACCGCGTCGTGCCCGGCTTTGTCATACAGGGCGGCGGCTATACGCGGACATTCGTCGAACGCCCGACGCGCGACGCCATCGCCTACGAAGGCGAAAACGGGCTGACGAACAAGCGCGGCGCCCTCGCCATGGCGCGCACCAGCGATCCCAACAGCGCCTCGTCCCAGTGGTTCATCAACCTCGTCGACAATGACCGGCTGAACCACCGCGTCACCGATCTTGGTCCGGTCTACGGTTACGCCGTATTCGGCGAGGTGATTGAGGGGCTGGAGGTCGTCGACGCCATCGCGGCGATCCCGACTAGCGCCGGCGGTCCGTTCCCGTCTGAAGTGCCGACTGAGACCGTAACGGTCGAGCGAGTGGACGAAATCCCGGCGCCTGCCAAGCCTTGACGATCCGCCGCGCGGGCGGCGGGGGGCGCTGGGCGATTGCGCAACCCTCGCGCATCTCTTAAACCGCGACGATGACGAAAAAAGATAAAAATCCGCGCCCGAAGGCGCGTCTGCCGCGCGGGTTTCACGATCGCCGCGGTCCGGAAGTGTCTCTTGAGCGCGAGATGCTTGCAGCTATCACCAAGGTCTACGAATCCTACGGCTTCGACCCGCTAGAGACCCCGGCGTTTGAATACACCGACGCGCTCGGCAAGTTCCTGCCTGACGTCGATCGTCCGAATGCGGGGGTTTTCTCGCTTCAGGATGACGATGAGCAGTGGATGAGCCTGCGCTATGACCTGACGGCGCCGCTCGCGCGCCATGTCGCGGAAAATTACGACGGTCTGCCCAAACCCTTCCGCCGCTACGCCGTCGGACCGGTGTGGCGCAACGAAAAGCCGGGACCCGGGCGTTTCCGTCAGTTCACGCAATGCGACGCCGACACCGTCGGCGCGCCTGCGCCCCATGCGGATGCGGAAATGTGCATGATGTTCAGCGAGGCGCTCGCTGAGGCAATCGATGCGGCGTTGGCCTCCGCTCACTCCGCCCGTGGTGTCGACAAGGCGGAAAAACCTTACGTACGACTGCGTGTCAGCAACCGCAAGCTTGTCGACGGGTTGTTCGAAGCGATCGAACTCTCAGGCGAAGAAGAGCGTTTGCGCCGACTGACGGTGATGCGCTCCATGGACAAGTTTGATCGTCTTGGGACAGATGGTGTGGCGCTGCTGCTCGGCGCTGGCCGGCGCGATGAAAGCGGCGACTTCACCGCGGGAGCTAAACTGGACGATTCAAAAATCCAACGCGTGCTGGATTTTCTCAATTCATCAGCTGGAGCGGGCGAGGATGCGCCTCGGCAGTCGCTCGACCGCATTGCCGACGTCGTTGGCGGC
>JBGTFV010000072.1:0-4697 GCA_041747095.1 Parvularculaceae bacterium | reverse complement strand
TCGTGACGGGCTTTTTTGTTCGCGCCGCGCTTGCAGCCCCTGCGACCGCTCGTCGCTTCATCATTTCTTCGCGCGATTGTCACGGACCTGACACCGCTTCTCACGATGTTGCGCTGCAATGGTTGCGGAGGGGTAGAATGTCAGGATTAAAGCTGTTGGGCGCAACGAGCGCACGCGCCATTTTTGTGGCGACGACCATGTTGGGGTGCGCCATCGCTGGCGGCGCCAGCGCGCAGGATGCGGGCGCCGCGGCGGCCGCCAGCGCAAGCGACGTCATCGTCGTCACGTCGCAGTTTCGCGAACAGAACATTCTCGACGTGCCGATCGCGGTCACCGCTTACGATCAGGAATTCCTCCGCCGCGTCGGCATCAATGAATTTGATCAGCTTTCGAACTTTGTGCCTGGCTTCGTTGTCCAGATCCAAAGCGTGAACAACCCGGGATTCGTGCTGCGCGGCATCACCTCGGACAGCGGCGGCTCGAACATCGAGCCGCGCGTTTCAGTGTTCCAGAACGGCATCTCCATCGCGCGGGCGCGCGGCTCAGCCGTGCAACTGTTCGATCTCGAGCGCGTCGAAGTGCTGAAGGGACCGCAAGGTACGCTGTTCGGCCGCTCGGCCCAGATTGGCGCCGTGCACCTTATTACTCAAAAGCCGACCTATGAACTCGGCGCCGGCCTCAACTATGAGCGCGGAAACTTCAGCGCCCAGACCTATGACGGCTTCGTCAATATTCCACTGGCCGAAGACAAGCTCGCCATCCGCCTCGCCGGCATCGTCAAGCGCCGTGACGGTTTCGTCGAGAACGCAACGGGAAGCCCCCTCAATGGCGTCGACAGCTTCACCTTCCGGGCAAGCGCGCGCGCAGACCTGACGGAAAAAGCGCGCCTTGACTTGATCCTCACCTATGGTCGCGACGAACCGCCGGGCACGTCATTCAAATCAGGCGTCATCCCGGCGCTCGGTGGCGACACCGATCCCAACAATTTCGCCTCGCTCAATACCTTTGGCGGATTCCTCGGCGGCCAGCCCCTGTCAGTGTCGCGCGAAACCTTCGACATCACCGCCATTCTGGGCATTGAGATCAATGATAGCTGGAGCGTGACGAGCACGACTGGCTACCGTAACTTCAACTCGCTCGAGGTGTTCGATCCGGACGGCTCCGCGTTCGACCTCTTCATCTTCGCGGAAGATGCGGAGGCCGAGCAGATTTCGTCCGACGTGCGCTTTAGCTATGACGGCGGCGGGCGCCTTAAAGGCTTCTTTGGCGGCGGCGTGTTCCAGGAAACGGGGACGCAGTCCGTGCCGCTCGGCTTTGACATCGGCAACACTCTCGCCTTGTTCAGCAGCCTCGCCGCCGTGAGCGACCCGGTCGACGGAATCGCCTTCTTTGGCGGGTCGCTTCCGATCGCGCAGGCGTTCCTCACCGGCGATCCGGCGATCCTCGCGGCGACGCTGGGCTTTGCTGGTTTTCCGGCTGGCGTCTTCCAGGTCGAACAGTTCGCCAACTCGGCCGACAACTTCTCGTTCGATATCTTCAGCGAAGTCTCCTACCAACTGACCGACCGGCTGACGCTTACGGCGGGGGGCCGCTTCACCCGCGACAACAAGGAGACGCTCTTCGCCAGCTCCATTCCGACGCCGAACCCCATCACGCCTTTCATCATCGGCAGACAGGGACTTCTCGTCGCCGACAGCGGCGGCCAGATTTCCTCTCGCGACTTCGATGTTGACAATACGTTCTCAGGCTTTGCCTGGCGCGGCGTCGTCGATTATCGGCTGACGGACGATACGCTCATTTATTTCAACTATTCGCGCGGCCGTCGTCCGCAGGTTCTCGACGACGATTTCTCGGTCGCCGCTGGCGGCGGCGTAAACGCCAATTTCGAAGTGATCGCGGCGGAAACGGTCACAAGCTACGAGGCCGGTCTGAAGTCTGCGCTGTTCGACAAATCGCTGACCATCGAAGCGGCGGGCTATTACTACGGTTATCGCAACTTCCAGACTGGCGTCACCGTCGATGCAGGCGTCGGGCAGCCGCCGATCTTCCAGACTGTAAACGCGGGCAACGCCACATCCTACGGGGCCGAGTTCGGCCTGAACTTCCAGCCGGTGGAGCAGATTGAGTTCTTCGCCACCTATGGCTGGAACCGAGGTCGGTTTGACGATGTCGACAGCAGCGGCAACCCGCAGGACTTCGCCGGAAACCAGTTCCGTCTGTCTCCGGATCATTCCGCCTCTGCTGGCCTCAACCTCCGCCAGCGTACGCGCTTTGGCGAATTGTTCCTGACGCCGACCGCGACCTACAAATCGAAAGTCTTCTTCGAGGACGAAAACCAGATGGCTTTCGCTGTCGTCAATCCCGGGACAGGGGCGACCGTCTTTACCGTGCCGGAGATTGCGCAGGACGGGTTCGTGCTGGTCAATCTGCGCGGCGGCGTGCGCTTCAACGAGGGCCGTTACGGCATTCACGGGTTCGTCGAAAACCTGACGAACAAGGAATACATCATCGACGCCGGCAATACGGGCGGCGCGTTCGGCATTCCTACATTCATCGCCGGTCCGCCGCGCTTTTATGGCGGCGGCTTCTCGATCCGGTTCTAAACTTTCCCTGGGGGGAAGGCGTTGCGTAGCCGCCGGCTCGAAAGGGCCGGCGGTTTTTTTAATCCGGTTTGACGGCGCTCGCGCGTTTCCATGCATCGCGCGCGGTCAGGCGATCGAACCACGCCGCTGCGCGCGGCCCCATCGACTTGCCGTTACGGGTGACCTTCAACAGGAAAAGGAGGTATCCGACCGATATATCGGCAAGCGAGAATTCTCCGAGAAGATAGTCGCGCCCGTCGAAGCTCTCCTCGATGAAGTTTAGACAGTTCTCTACTTCGCTGCGCGCCCACGCCTCCATCGCCGGGATGCGTTGTTCAGGCGGCAGAAGCGCCGAATGACCAATCAGCATGCCGACATACCCGCCCATTCCCGCTTCGCCGAAATGCAGCCATTGCAGGAATTGCCCATAGTCCTCGTCAGAAGGCCTTCGCGACAGCCGTCCGTCTGCATAGCGGTCCGCGACATACTGAATGATCGCGGTCGACTCGATCATCCGCTCGGCGCCGTCGAAGAAAACCGGCGTTTTTCCCAGAGGGTTCAGCTTGCGGTATTCCGGTTCTTTGAGTTTCGCGCGGTCAAACGGGCGCGTCTCAATCTCAGCAGGTACGCCCAATTCCTCTAGCGCCCAGAGAACGCGCAGGGAACGCGTCATCGGGAAGTGGATCAATTTCAGGGTCATTGAGGGCATCTCCATTTACGCCGACAAGGCGGCGGCGGCAAAGTTGCAGGATCAACCCTCGCTCGCAAGCGGCGCGGGCAGCAATTGACGCCAACCGCTTGGTGACCTTCTATGGGGGCGAGAAAATGGGGGCTTCGATGAGAATAGCTATTGCCGCGGCGTTCTTCGTCGCAAGCGCGCTCGCCCTTGCCTCCTGCCAGACACATACCCCGCCCCCGCAGCCGATCCCTATGCCGGTCCCGCCGCCGCCGCCACCGCCGCCTCCCCCACTGCCCGTATACGAAGACGACGATGAGCCCGCTGTCGGCGGCGGAGCTCCAACGATCGTCGGCTCCGCAGGATCCCCCGCGGGATTCATCCCGAGCGTTTTCTTCGATCGCGACCCCGCATCGCCCTGCGCGCCGCGGAACCAGAGCGCCCTTGGCGCCGCGTCCTCGTCAGGCGGGCATACCTGCCTACAGATATTCTTCGGCACCAATCGCGGCCTTGGGCGCGCGATTCCTGCGCGTCTCGACGACCACGACGCCTATCCACGCGATCCGGTCAATTTCTTTCTGGATGAGCCCTCCGGGCTGACGCCTGCCGGCCGCCCGTTCCTGCGCCAACGGGCGGTCACCGAAACGCACGCCGCGGATGAAACCTACGCCCACGGACGGGTTTTCGTAACCGTGCCAAAGCGCCAGCCCGGCGATCGCGTGCGCGGCTTTAATTATCGCGAGACCAGTCTCGGCGCGCGCACGCCAACCGACGCCGATCGCGAAACGCTTTTTACGACGCACGCTTACGAATTACTGGACGAGGTTGATTACTGGAACCTCGCGCAAGCGATGAAGGCGCTGGGCGAGCTTGGCGGCGAGGATTGGCGTAACGACGCAGGGGCCGCGCTTGTATTCGTACACGGATATAATGTCAGCTTCAGCGCGGCGGCTTATTCGACGGCGCAGCTTGCCTATGACCTGAAATTCGCCGGCGTGCCGATGTTCTTTTCCTGGCCGGCCAACAGCGACGGCAACATCCTCAGTTATTTTAACGACACGGCGGATGGCGCGGCGAGCGTCGGCGATCTGAAGCTTTTCCTCAAAGACGTCAAACGGCGCCTCAACCCAACGAAATACATCCTGATCGCCCACAGTCATGGCAATCAGATCGTGCTGAACGCGCTCAACGAACTCGCGACTGAAGAGCCGGCGCTAGCCGGCATGTTCGATGCGATCGTTTTCGCCTCGCCCGATGTCGACGCGGAAGAATTCCGGCGCATCGCCGAGCGCGTCCGCCCTCTCGCAAAAACTGCAACGCTGTATGCTTCGAGCGACGACGCGGCGAATTCGCTGCGAACGATCCTGACGCGATTGCGCGTGCCTTTCGCCCAACCAAGGCTCGAACCGAAGCCCCGCGCCGGCTTCGTGCCGTCAGGC
>JBGTFV010000071.1:0-2824 GCA_041747095.1 Parvularculaceae bacterium | reverse complement strand
GGCCGCGTCCGCGGCAGCGCGCGCGACCGCCGTCGCGAGGTCGCCGCACGGAACGCACTCGACGGCGCCTTCGAGCTGGGATTGAAACATCGGCGTTGCCTCTCCGATCAGATAGGCGCGCCGCACGCGAGACATCAAGGGCGTCAGCGAGGCGACGCCGCCTTCCTTTGGTCTCCCGCCGGCGATCCAGAAAACATCGCCATACGCACTGAGGGCCCGAGCGGAAGCATCGGCGTTGGTGGCTTTCGAGTCGTTAATAAAGACCACGCCATTCACGCGGCGGACGACTTCCAGCCGATGCGGCAGACCCTCGAAACGCTCCATGGCTCGCATTGCCACCGTCGGCGCGACGCCTTCCGCCATGGCCGCCGCCAAGGCAGCGCAGGCATTTTGCCAATTATGCGGACCGCGCAACGAATCTATGCCCGACAAATCGCCAGCCTCCCCCCTCCGGTCGTCGAGACTGTAAAACAATCGCGCCCCTACGGCGAAGACCCCGCGGCCAAGCGAGCCCTCGACGGAGATGGGAACGACGCGTCCGGATCCGCTTGAGGCGAGCACGGCGCAAACGCCCTGGCACGAGGGGTCGTCGACGCCGACAACCGCAACATCGTCTTCCGTCTGATTTTCAAATATCCGCTTCTTTGCCCTGATGTAGCCATCGAGGCTGCCGTGACGCTCGATATGATCCGGTGAAATGTTCAGCAGCACCGCTGTATTCGCGCGCAAGCTCGTCGTGAGGTCGAGCTGGAATGAAGAAAGCTCCAACACATAGACCGCGCCTGCGCGCGGCTCAGGTAGAGAAAGAACGGGCACGCCTATATTTCCGCCTATACGCGCGTCGACGCCGGCTTCGCGCAAGATGTGTCCTGTAAGCGCCGTTGTCGTCGATTTGCCGTTAGACCCCGTGATGGCGATCACCCGAGGCCGGGCTCTTTCCGGCAACGCATTCAAAGCTCGCGCAAATAGTTCCACGTCACCCAATATGGCGACTTTTTCCTGGCGCGCTTTTCGCACAATAAGGTGCGGCTTCGGGTGTGTCAGCGGCACGCCAGGGCTTAGGACGAGAGCAGACAATTCGCGCCACGGCCATGTCTTCGGATGCTCAGCCGCGTAGCGTGTGTTCAACGTGCGGGCGCGCGCAGCCTCTTGTTCGTCCCAGACGAATACCTCGGCGCTAGCAGCTATCAATGCTTCGCATACAGAAATGCCCGTCGCCCCCAGCCCAAAGACGGCGATCTTCTTTTTCTCGAGGTCAGGCGGAACGATCATGAAGCAGTTACCGCAATTTCAACGTTGCAAGTCCAACAAGCGCAAGAATGACCGCGATGATCCAGAACCGGATCACGATGGTCGATTCCTTCCAGCCCAGCTGTTCAAAATGGTGGTGGATCGGCGCCATGCGAAAAACACGCTTGCCCGTGAGCTTGAATGACGCAATCTGGATCATCACGGAAAGGCCTTCCAGTACGAACAAGCCGCCAACGATTGCGAGTACGATCTCATGCTTTGCGGCGACCGCGATTGATCCAATAGCGCCGCCGAGCGCCAGCGATCCCGTATCGCCCATGAAGATGGCGGCGGGCGGCGCATTGAACCAGAGAAATCCAAGGCCGGCTCCTATAATCGCGCCACAAATGACCGCAAGTTCACCGACGCCCGGCACGTAGGGAACCGCCAGATAGTTCGCGTAGATCACGTTGCCGACAAGATAGGCGATGAGCGCGTAAGTGGCGGCGGCGATCATCACCGGGACGGTAGCCAACCCATCGAGGCCATCGGTCAGGTTGACAGTGTTCGAAGCCCCGACAATGACAAACGCCGCGAACGGAATGATCAGCCACCCTATCGGGACGCCGACGACCCCCTCGCCGAACCATTCGCCGAACAGCTTCAATGGCACAAAGGGCACGCCTACAGACGTCTCGATGCCCGGCGGCGCGTCGGGCGCGGCCCCGAGCGTCTGTACGCAGATCACGCCTGCCAGAAGCGCAACCGCAAACTGCACAACAAGTTTCAGACTGCCAACCACGCCGCTTGCCGTCTGCTTGGTCACTTTCATGTAGTCGTCGACGAACCCTAACAGGCCGTAGCTCAGGGTCACGCCCATTACGACCCAGACATAGACATTATCGAGACGCGCCCACAACAGGGTCGCGGCGGTCAAGGACAGGAGGATAAGGACCCCGCCCATGGTTGGCGTACCAGCTTTCGAGATGATGTGGCTTTGGGGGCCGTCTTGCCGGATCGGTTGACCGCGTCCCTGTTTTCTCCGCATCCACCGGATGAGGCCCGGCCCAACGATAAAAGCAATAATCAGCGCCGTGACGACCGCCCCGCCTGTCCGAAATGTTAGGTAGCGAAACAGATTAAAGAGCGCAAACTCATCAGCATACGGCGTCAACAGGTGATAAAGCATAAAACTGGCACGATCTCCGCTGGCTCAGGCCGATGCTGTCGCCCGGAGGGCGCGCGCGACGAGGCTGACCTTAGAACTGTTCGATCCTTTGACCATGACGACATCGCCATCGCGCAATTCTTTTGTTATGCACGCGGCAAGCGCCGCCGCATCGGGCTCCGCCGCGCCTTGCATCTTATCGGAAAGGGCGCCCCACAGGTGTTGGGTCAACTTTCCAACCACATAGACGCGATCGACTCCCGCCTCGACCAGTGGTTCGGCGAGCCCTTTATGCAGACTTGGGCCGTCTGGCCCGAGTTCAAGCATGTCGCCCAGAATGGCGATCCGGCGCCCTTCGCCGCGCGGCGCCGCCGCCCCCAGAAGGCTTATTGCTGCGCGCATGGACGCCGGGTTGGCGTTGTAACT
>JBGTFV010000070.1:0-4236 GCA_041747095.1 Parvularculaceae bacterium | reverse complement strand
GCGCAGCCCGTATAGAGGGGAGAAAAACGCTGAAGAATAGCCGATACGGACGGGCCCCTAGCGACTGCGCCGCTTCAAAGAGCGCGCCTGACCTCGCGCCAACCGAGGCGCGCACCGCGAGGTATACATACGGGTAGGTCGTCACGGTAAGGATGAATGCAGCGCCCGGCAGGCTGCGCAGCTCAAGAAAAGACGCAGCGGCGCCAAGCGTGCGTAAATTTGAGCCGATCAACCCAAACGGTCCGAGTAGATCGCCATAGCAATAAGCGACGATATAGGCTGGCGCGGCGAGCGGGGCGGCGAGGGCGACCGATAGAATGCGCCGGCCAGGAAATTCCGTCAGCGTGACAAGCGCCGCCGCGCCGACGCCGACTACCGTCGTTGCCAGCCCGACCATTGCGCAGAGGGCGAGCGTGCCGAAAAGATAGCGTGGCCCGGTCGTCTCCCAGATATGCGCCTGATTGGCGCCGGCAGGCGCCAGGAGACTCGCAAGAACGGCGAGGGCTGGCGCGCTTACGATCAGGACAACGGCGATAATCGCCAATAACTTCGCACTCCGTCCCACCGCCGCCCGCCCAAACGGCGGGGGCGCGCCGGGTCGCGTGATAGCGCCAGTGGAAGCCCGCATTGCGACCACGTATCATTCGCGATCGTCAAATGCGAGACAGGCCGGCATGAGTCTTATCCTTCGCCATATCTCTCATCAGTTTTCAGAGGCTGTCGTTCTCGACGACGTCAGCCTTTCCGTTGAGCCGGGCGAGATTGCCTGCCTGGTTGGGCCTTCCGGATGCGGCAAGACGACCCTTCTCCGGCTTGCAGCGGGCCTTGAGGACCTGCGGCAGGGCAGCGTCGAATTGAACGGCGTCTCGTTAGCGGACGGTCGCGCGTCGATGCCGCCCGAGCGCCGCCCCGTCGGATTTGTATTTCAGGATTACGTGCTCTTCCCGCATCTGACGATCGCCGAAAATATCGCCTTTGGTCTTGCCGGAGTGACATCGTCGAAGCGCCGCGAAATTATCGCGCGGGAACTGGCCGCCGTCGACATCAGCGAGCTGGCGAGCCGTTATCCCCACCAATTATCCGGCGGCCAGCAACAGCGCGCGGCGCTGGCGCGGGCGCTGGCGCGCGAGCCGCAGGCGTTGTTGCTCGACGAGCCCTTCGCCAGCATTGACAACGCTCTGCGTCGCCGTCTGCGCGCCGATCTGCGCCGTCTTCTTAAAGCGCGGCGGATACCAGCGGTCGTTGTTACGCACGACCCCGAGGAAGCGCTTGAAATCGGCGACCTGATTGCCTTGATGGCGGCGGGACGGATCGTTGAAGCGGCAAAGCCGGAGGCGCTCTACGCTACGCCTGCAACGCCAGAAGGGGCAGGGCTCTTCCCTGGCTCCCAACGCCTTTTTGGAACAGCAGGGGGTGGCGCGATCCGGACGCCTTTCGCTGAAGTCCCTTATAAAGGCGCCTTGGATGGCCCGGTCGAAATCGTCATCCTCGCGGGCGGCGCCGCCGCAAGCGCGCCGTCGAAAAAACCGTTGCAAGTCGTCGATTGCCGATTCTCTGGCCCGGGCTGGTCCGTCACGGCGGTGGGGGAGAGCGGCGCCCGTTTGCAGCTTGGCGCCGACGCGTTCATGGCTATCGGATCGCCTGTTGGCGCCGCCCTTGATCCCGCAAAACTTCGGATATTCGCGCGTGCTTGACGAGGCGGATGATGATGGCTATCAGTTGAGAATAGTTCGCAATCGCGGTTATTTCCTCAGTGTTTGCGATCGGGGTAGACGCTAGGCCTTGGAGAATTTCAGATGATCCGTTCTGTTTTGCAGACAGCGACAGCGCTTGGCCTATTCGTTCTTGCCGCTTGTGGCGGATCTAACGAGAGCGTGGAAGCGCCCTCATCCGCAAAAACGGAAACGGCGGAAGTAAACGTCTACTCGGCGCGTCATTACGATTCCGATCAGGCGCTGTTCAATGCCTTCCAGGCCGAGACGGGCATCAAGGTCAATGTGATCGAGGCGCAGGGCGATGCGCTCATCGAACGCCTCGCCTCTGAAGGCGCGGCAAGCCCGGCTGACCTGTTCGTTACGGCGGATGCCGGCATGCTCTGGCGCGCCGCCGAGCGAGGCGTCCTGCAACCGATTGCCGACAAGGCCGCCATTGAGCGCGCCCCGGCCCAGTTCAGGGGGCCTGACGATCTCTGGGTTGGGCTCTCCAAACGCGCGCGGATCGTCGTCTATGATCGCGCGCTCGCTCTGCCCGAGGGGTTCGCGACCTATCGGGATCTCGCGCGCCCGGATTTGCGCGGCGCGATTTGCGCGCGCTCGTCCTCGCACATCTACAACCAGTCGCTGCTGGCCAGCATTATCGCCCATGAAGGCGAAGCGACAGCGGAGGAATGGGCGCGGGGCGTCGTCGCAAATTTTGCCCGTCCCCCGCAGGGCAATGACTCCGCGCAGATCGAGGCAGTTGCGGCAGGACTGTGCCGCGTCGCCATCGTCAATTCCTATTATGTAGCTCGATATATCGGCGCGACCGATCCAGCGCAGAGCGCGATCGCCGAAAAAGTCGCGGCGTTTTTCCCAAATCAGGACACGACCGGCGCGCATGTGAATATCTCGGGCGTCGGCGTCGCCCTTCATGCCCCCCACGCGGAGGCCGCCAACCGCTTGATCGCCTTCCTGTTGTCGGACGCCTCCCAGGCCGCCTTCGCGTCCGGAAACAACGAATATCCCGTTGTCGCAAACATCAAGGCGTCCGGGCCCGTGACAACGTTCGGGGCGTTCCGCGAAGACGAACTCCCGATGGGCAAGCTCGGCGAACTGCAGGCGGCGGCCGTGCGGATTTTCGACCGAGCAGGCTGGAACTGAGGCGAATCCGCCATCCGTTTACCCGTAATGGGCTTCTGCCGGCGCTATAACATTGGTATAACGCACGCTCGGTTCTGGCGACGGGGAGGGCGGCATAGCGGACTCATCACACTCTGCCTCGGTAGAGCGCGGCAACCTTGATGCGCGCCCCGACGGCCTGACCAAGAACGAGGCGCTCGTCTGGGACGTCCTGTCGGCGTCTCGCGAACCACGCAAGGCCTACGAAATTCTCGATGTCCTGAAAGCAAATGGCGTTCGCGCGCCAATGACGGTCTACCGCGCGCTCGACAGCCTCGAGGAAAAAGGGCTGATCCATAAGCTTGAAGCGCTCAATTCATTTTTGATCTGCAGCCACGACGGCCCGCACAGCGTTCAGGCGTTTCTGGTGTGCGAGACCTGCGCGTCAGCAACCGAGATTATGCTGGAAGATGCGATCGGGAGCATCAGCGTCGTCTTGCGTCGGACAGCCTTCGCCATGAACACCGCCCGGCTGGAAATTCGCGGTCATTGCCAGCCTTGCCGCAATCCCGTGCGTGCAGCCTGAGGCGACGGCTGCGACATATCGGGTTTCCGCATTGCCGCAAGAATCGTTGACTCGGCATTGCCGGCTTCTATGGTCGTGCGTCAACGCGAGAGCGTTGCAGACTGCGTATGCGGGAGAGACCGGTTCCATCCTTTCGAACCGGCGCCGAAGGAGCAACCGCCCCGGAAACTCTCAGGCAAAAGGACCGCGCGCAGCGGACGAAGGCTGGAAAGTGGGCGCTGTCGAGTCGCGGCGCCCTACCGACGGAGTAGGCGGAGAAAGGGTCACAGCGGCTCTCCTTCCGTGAAATCTCTCAGGTTCCGCGACAGCCGGGGCGTCCGTTCCATCGGGAACGGCGACGCGCTTGGAACCTGACATGACGGCATTGCTGCGAACACCGCTCTTTGATCTTCACGCCTCTCTCGGCGCGCGCATGGTGCCGTTCGCGGGTTATGAAATGCCTGTTCAGTACAAGGACGGCATCCTGAAGGAACACTTGCACGTGCGGGCGGCAGCCGGGCTGTTCGACGTGTCTCATATGGGCCAGGCGGCGCTCGTCGGACCGGACCATGAGACGACAGCGCGCGCGCTCGAAGCGCTGATCCCCGCCGAAGTCCAGCGTCTCGGCGTCGGGTGCCAGCGCTATTCCGTGCTGCTGAACGACGCGGGCGGTATTTTGGATGATCTGATCTTCGGGCGCTCCCCGACGCCGGGCGTCATTAATCTCGTCGTCAACGCGGCTTGCAAAGAGGCCGACTACGCCCACATCGCCGCGCGCCTGCCGGCTTCGGTGCGGCTTGAGCGCCGCGATGACCGCGCGCTGCTCGCGTTGCAGGGACCGCTGGCGGCAAGCGT
>JBGTFV010000069.1:0-7164 GCA_041747095.1 Parvularculaceae bacterium | reverse complement strand
GCCTCGATCGCGCTTGTGCCGCAAGTGCGGTTCGACGCGGACCCGATGGCGCTACGCGATCCGGAAAGCCAATCCGTCAAGGGTTTCAATCTTCTCTTTGATGATCCTGAGACCGTTCCCTACCGGCTGACCCGGCTGCTTGCCGACGCTGACGCTGTGCGCGCGGCGACCGATGCAGCCAAACGGATCCCGCTCGTTCGCGGCGCGCGGTCGTTGCTTGATTTTGAGCCTGAAGATCAGGAAGCCAAGCTTGATCTGATCGACATTGCCGCCGGCACGCTCGCCTTCGCGCTAGAAGCCCCCCCGGGAGACGAGCCAGCCCCTGATTTTGAGGCTGCGGCGCGCGACCTCGCCAATCGTCTGGATGAGGCCTATCCGCCGGATGCTCCTGCGCGGCGACTTTCCGCCGCCTTGCGCACCGGGCTCGGCGTGGGCGGCAGCGCCGCCGACGGGTTTGAACGACGCTTTGAGGACAACGTATTCGCCTATTGGCCGGCGCTCGTTGATCGGCTGCGGGGGCAGCTTCTGGCCCGCGAGGTGACGCTGGACGACCTTCCGGAAGCGTTGGCGAGGCGCTATCGCACCGATGCTGGAACATGGCGGCTCGACATCACGCCTGCTGATGATTTGCGCAATCCGGCTGCGCTGAAGGCGTTCGTTCGAACGCTGGAAACGCAGTTTCCGGATGTGTCCGGCGGCGCGCTGCAAAGCCAGAAAGCTGGCGAAATCATTTCCGAAGCGATGCTGCAGGCCTCATTGATTGCGCTCGCCATCATCGTCGTTTTCTTGTGGGGCCTACTCGGACGGCTGAGCGACGTCCTGCTGATGCTGGCGCCGTTGGCGCTTGCGGCTTCTCTGACGGCCGCAGCCAGCGTTTTGTTCGATATTCCGTTCAACTATGCCAACGTCATCGTGTTGCCGCTGCTGATGGGCATTGGCGTTGACAGCGCCATTCACCTTGTCATGCGTCAGCGACAGGTTGCGGCGGGGGAAAGCCTGTTCGGCACATCGACCCCGCGGGCAGTGCTTTTCGCGGCGATGACGACTGTCGCGTCCTTCGGTAGCCTGATGCTATCCCCCCACCGGGGAACGGCGAGCATGGGCGAATTGCTGTCCATCGCGATCGCCTTCACCCTTATTTGTTCGCTGATAGTTCTGCCGGTCGTATTCCGGATGACAGGACGCCAAGGTACGGCGGTGCGAACGCGACGGAAAACGGTTAAAAACCTGTAACACAGCGGCCAGCGCATTCACCCAGTTTGCAAAGCCTGATTTCGTCGATATTGCGCTGGAATAATGCCGCAATCGGCCCATATGCCGATGCTGAGGTCGGCGGGCGGGTATTGTCCGGCGGTCTTTGCGGGCAGCTATCGGCGTCGTTCAAGGCGCTAGGAGACCAAAAATGAATTCGTCGCTTTCAGCCAACACGCCATCATCAGTTCTGCGCGCGACCAAAACGGTCGCAGTGATCGCCTCTGCTTGCCTTGCCCTTGCAGGCATGGCGCAAGCCCAGTCTGCTGCGGACGAGTCCCTGAACGCCCAGTCCGTTGAGGCCAAGCCCGCCAACGCTTCGGCAACGACCCGCGCTCTCGCCGAGACCGGCCCTGCGATCGATTTCGCCAAGGCGCTGACAGGCCGAGCGACAGAAGTGCTGACGGACAAGTCGCTTAGCGAGCAGGAACAGCTCGCGAAGTTTGAAGTAGTGCTGACCGAAGCGCTGGCGCTCGATGTAATCGGTCGTTTCATGATCGGTGAGACCCGCAAGTCGATGACGAGCGACCAGAGCGCGCGCTACGACTCAATTTTCCCGCGCTACCTGACCGCTCTTTACGCTGAGCAGTTCGCCGAGATCGTCGGCCGGCCTCTGGAAGTGGTTGACTCAAAAGCTCTGAACGCCCGCGACGTCGTGGTGCGAACGCGGTTCACGCGCGCGGAAGGCGCTCCGATCAATGTTGACTGGCGCATCCGCAAGCTGAATTCCGGCGAGCACAAGGCCATCGACATCATCGTTTCGGGCGTTTCAATCATGCTGGTGAAGCGCGAGGAATTCGCGGCCTTCGTCGCCCAGAACGGCGTAGACGCGCTGCTCGTGCGCCTTGAGACGGAAATCGCCTGATAGTCCGCTAAAGCCCGATAGCCGTAAGGCTGATCAGAATTTTCTCTGGAATACAAAGTCAGCCGAACCTCGCAGTGGATCGGCGGCAGGCCCAAACGCCGCCAAATGGGCTTTGGCGCTTTGCACCAGTTCCTCGGCCTTCGAGCGGGCGCCGTCGGCGCCAAGGAGCTTGACGAACGTCGCCTTGTCCATGTCGGCGTCCTGGCCAATCGGTTTGCCGATCTCTTCCGCGTCGCCAAACGCATCGAGCAGGTCGTCAACAATCTGAAAGGCAAGACCAAGGTCTTCGGCAAAGGCGGCAAGCGCTGCGCGTTCCGCCATTCCCGCACCGCCGACGATACCGCCGGCGACAGCCGAGAAACGAATGAGCGCGCCGGTCTTCAATTTTTGCAGTTCTTCAATCCCGGCCAGGTCAAAATTCTTCTGCTCGGCGTAAATGTCGATCATCTGCCCGCCGACCATCCCCTCGCGACCCGACGCCCGGGCAAGCTCCAGCGCCAGGGCGCAGCGGATTTCCGCGTCGGGATGGGTCTGCGGCTCGGCGAGAATTTCAAACGCTTGCGTCAACAGCGCATCGCCCGCAAGAATCGCGGTCGCTTCGTCGAAAGCCTTATGGACCGCCGGCCGTCCGCGTCGAAGATCGCTATCGTCCATCGCTGGCAGGTCGTCATGGATCAGACTGTAACAATGGATCATTTCGACCGCTGCGCCGACCCGGATCGATCGCTCCCGGGGACAGCCGAATAGGTCGGCCGAAGCGATAACCAGAAACGGGCGCAGGCGCTTGCCGCCATCGAGCGAGCCGTGGCGCATGGCGTCGACGACGCGGCCAAGAGGTCCGGGGCGACGGGTGAGACTAGCGTCGAGCGCCGCCTCGACAAGTCCAGCGGTTTCTCGGATACGGGCGTCGAATGTCGTCACGGCATCGCTCTCCACATTGAGCGCGACGCGTTGCTCGCTCCGGCCCCTTGCGGCGTTGATTGCACGGGCCTCTGGTTCGATCAACAGACTTCGATCCGAGACGTGAAGCAGCCCGCCGAAAAGCTCAGCGGGAGATAAATCCCGCGCCAGCGCACGGCGCGCATGACCGCGCGAAGAAGCCTATCCGCCCCCTGCCATTGCAATCGAGGCACACGGTCGTTCTTGAGCGCCCCTCGCCGAGAAAAGCGGACAGCAAGCCGGACATTCCCCCAATCCCGCCGTCCTGCTGCGGGGGCGGCGGCGCGTTCTGGGCAAACAGGCGCGCCGCATCGATCCGGGCGACCGGCGCCGACTGCGACAGCGACGACAGGTTCTGTCCGCCGTGAAGGAGCACGAGGAGATCGCGCCGCCACGTATCGAGAATAAGGCCAAAGCCCGCTTCGGTGAACTCGCCTGACGGTTTGACGCCGCCGACCAGGAACAAATCGCCAGAGGCGTCGAGGCTCGCGACACTGATGTGGAGGTTGCGGTTCATAGCCTCGACATCGCCGGGCGTGTAGCCAGACCCCATAAACAACGCGAGGAAGCCGATCTCTTCCACCAACCGATTGTCCTGGCTGGACTCCACCAGCGCAACGGCGAAGCGGATCTCGTTATCAAAGACCCCGTAAATACTGAACCCTTGTTCACGGCCGAGGTCCTCAACAGCGCCAAATCGGGATTTCAGCGCCGAAACAATCTGGGCTTTTGGCCAAAGGGCAGAGGAAACGGCATCGGCGCGGCGTCGCGCGGACGCCGAGAGGGAAGCAAACATTTTTTGAGGCGCTCCAGTGTCTGTGGGGTAACAATAGGAGAGAATTGAAGGAGGCTGCCCACCAGCTGAAGCTGGCCCTCCATCCAGTGACTTGACGCTACTTCAACGGCAGCCCGGAGCCAATGGGCAGAAACGGTCGGATTGCAATTTTTCGCTAACGATTCGGTGCGCTCAGATCAGCAGCCCGCGATCGAAGCTCTTTGCGTTGTGTTTTGCAGTGCAGCGCAGATCAGGCTATAGACTTGGCGCAACAGTGAACGCGGAACCGGCTTGGGGTCCGTTGTGAGCGATGTCGGGGCATGAAATAACGCCTTAGCGGTATGATTTACGACGTGTGGGCGGCGGTAGAACTGCGATTGAAAAATGTCCGTCGCCCCTTCCGCGCCTTGCGGCGTCGGATGTCTTCGAAATGGCTGTCCATATTGGGCGTGCAATCAGTGTTGTGAGCGGCGCATTACCGGGCCGCATTGGGAGCCCCGGTAATGTGAAGGCGAGAGGATTTGGGCATGGACGGTATGGAGAGCGGCGCACCGGCGCCATTGCGGATCATCCTGGCGCAACCGCGCGGCTTCTGCGCCGGCGTCGAGCGCGCAATCGACATCGTCGAGAGAGCGCTCGAGAAGTACGGGGCGCCGGTCTACGTCCGCCACGAAATTGTGCACAACAAGCGCGTCGTTGACACGCTCAAAGCTCGAGGCGCCATTTTCGTCGAAGAAATCGACGAAGTGCCGGAAGGCGCGGTTACGATTTTTTCGGCGCACGGCGTTTCCCGCAAGGTCGAGAATGGCGCGCTTGAGCGCATGCTTGACGTAATCGACGCGACCTGCCCGCTCGTCACCAAAGTTCATAAAGAAGGCCGCCGGTACGCCGCGCGGGGGTACGACATTGTCCTGATCGGCCACCTCGGTCACCCGGAGGTTGAAGGCACGCTCGGTCAGATCCCGGGCTCAGTGCATGTCCTCAGTGAAGTCCACGAAGTGGAAACGCTTGACGTGCGCGACCCTGACCAAGTTGCATTTGTGACCCAGACGACGCTTTCCGTGAACGACACCAAGGACGTGATTGCGGCCCTGAAAAAGCGCTTCCCGAATATCATTGGTCCAGATACCCGCGACATTTGCTACGCGACGCAGAACCGCCAGACGGCCGTGATCGAACTTTCGAAACAGGTCGATCTGCTGATCGTGGTCGGCGCGCACAACAGCTCGAACTCAAACCGCCTGCGGGAGATTGGCGAGAATTTCGGCCTGCCAAGCTATCTCATCGAAGACGCATCCATGTTCGACCCTGCCTGGCTCGAAGGCGTGCGCGCCGTCGGGCTCACCGCTGGCGCATCGGCTCCTGAAACGCTTGTGCAGGAAACCATTACGCGCATGAAGTCGTATCGAGCCGTAACGGTGGAAGCGCTCGACGGCGTCGAGGAGAACGTGCATTTCAAACTACCCGACGAACTCGCGAACGTGCCGCGTCCAAAGGACGCCATGGACGCCTGGGCCGTGGAACCCGCTTGATCGGAATATCATCGGCATACTGATAAAGTATGCTAAAATCCCCAATTGATCGCATTGTCGACTGAACGGAGACTTCACATGGGCGTTTCATTGCACCAGCAAGTTCGCATCGGCGCTTACGTGCTCACCCAGACGCTGCTCGGGCGCAAACGCTATCCGCTTGTCCTTATGCTGGAGCCGTTGTTCCGCTGCAATCTTGCCTGCCCTGGCTGCGGCAAGATCGACTACCCGGCGCCGATCCTCAACAAACGGCTGTCGGTTCAGGAGTGCCTTGACGCTGTAGATGAATGCGGCGCGCCTGTCGTCGCCATTCCTGGGGGCGAGCCGCTGATCCACAAGGACATGGGCGAGATCGTCGCCGGCATCGTTGCGCGGAAAAAATTCGTATCATTGTGCACGAACGCGCTGTTGTTGGAGAAAAAACTCGATCAGTTCACGCCATCGCCCTTCCTCTTTTTCTCGGTGCACCTCGACGGGCTCGAAGCGCGCCACGATGAAGCGGTCGACCAGAAAGGCACCTTCCAGATCGCCGTGAAAGCAATCAAAGCGGCGCAGGAACGCGGTTTTCAGGTCAACGTCAACGCGACCATCTTCAACAATATGGGTCCGGAAGAAGTCGCGGACTATCTCGATTACGCAACGCAGATGGGCGTCAATATCACCATGTCGCCGGGCTATGCCTATGAGCGGGCGCCCGATCAACAGCACTTCCTCTCGCGCGAACGCACGAAGCAGCTATTCCGGGACATCTTCCAGATCGGCAAGGATCGCGGCGCGAACTGGAGCCTCAATCACTCCATGCTGTATCTCGATTTTCTGGCCGGTAACCAGGAATACGAATGCACGCCGTGGGGCATGCCGACCCGCAACGTCTTCGGCTGGCAGAAACCCTGCTACCTGCTCGGAGAGGGATATACCTCTTCGTACAAAGAACTGATGGAGACGACCGACTGGGACTCTTACGGCACCGGCAAATACGAGAAATGCTCGAATTGCATGGCCCACTGCGGCTATGAGCCGACGGCCGCCGTCGACGCCATCAAGAACCCGTTGAAGCTTCTGAAGATGAAAAATATCTTCAGCATCAAGACGACTGGTCCCATGGCGCCGGAAATCGACCTGTCCAATGCGCGCAAGGCCGTTAACGTGCACGAAGCGCTTGTCGCCGAACAGCTAGAGAAGATTGAGGCGGAGAAGAAGACCGCGAAGGAACGGGCCGAGGTGGACGCCTAAGGCGGCGAGCGCCGTTTTCTGATCGCCGCCAAGCTTTATCAATTGCGCGAATTCAGCCGGGCGGCGAGCGGCGGAAAGTAATACGGGCGCAATCCGCACGCCTCCATCAGCAGAAATTGCGCTCAACGCCGATTTTGGTAAAGCGCGATCGGCCGGATCGGCGATCGCGCGTACGGCAAAATAGGGAACGCCAAACCGTTGCGCGATCCTTGCGACGGAATGGGTCTCGATATCGACGGCGACCGCTTTGCTACGCGCGAATAGCGCCGCCTTCGCGGCGGTTGTCGCGATCACTTCATCAACGCCCAGTAGCGCGCATCGTCTCGCGCCGCTTTCGGGATCGGGAGCGCTCAGTCCCTGCCCTGCCGCATATGCCGATCCATCTAACAGCAATGTTGTTTCGGCCTCCACTATATCCCCAGGCGCGAGCATGGGGTCGAGCGCGCCGGAGACGCCTGCGCTGACGAGCGCGCGGGTCCCTGCCGCACAAAATTCTTCTGCAAGCGTCGCGGCGCGCGCCGCATTGGCGCCGGAGACGCCAATGCGGCATGCACCGGGCGGGGCGCCAA
>JBGTFV010000068.1:0-3192 GCA_041747095.1 Parvularculaceae bacterium | reverse complement strand
CGCCGGCGCAGGTCCGCGAACACCTCGGGCGCCTCGCCGACGCGGATACACAATCCGCCGCCGCGGGCGGCCAGCGCTGCGTTCAGATCGTCGAGACACTCGTTGAGGAACGCGTATTGCCGGCCGCTCATCTCCGGCTGGCGCCACAGCTCCGGCTCAATAATATAGAGCGCGAGAACCGGCTCGCCGCTCGCCGCCGCCGCCGCAAGCGGGGCGTGGTCGGCGACGCGCAGGTCGCGTTTGAACCACACTGCCTGCATCAAGGCTCCGTTTTCTCGCTAGCGGCCACCGCCTCGAAGTTTAGCGTCTTGGAGATTAAACCGGGATGCGGCGCTTTACAGCGGTTCGCCAAATTGGCATTGAGACCGGCTCGAGGCTCCGGGCGGTTAGCTCAGCTGGCAGAGCGGCTGGTTTACACCCAGTAGGTCGGCGGTTCGATCCCGTCACCGCCCACCACCCGTTGCCTGTGCGCGGCCGGCCCTAACGGAATAACAGTAGAGGAATGCGGCACGACAGGATCATCGAGGTCGTGGTCGATCCGATGATCAATGCGCGAATGCGCGAATGTCCATAGGCGCCCATGATCAGGAGGTCTGCGCTTGACGTTTCGACTTCCTCGGTGATCACTTTTTCCGCATGCCCCGGCTTGATACGCGTTTCGGCCTCATAGCCGGCTGCAACAAGGGCTTCAGTAGCTGACATTGCGGCGGTTGCATGCTCCGATCCGTCTGCGCCGACCGTCAGCACAATGATTTTCGGCCTGTCCGCCATGGGGCTCGTGGTGAGGCTCGCAAGCGCCTTGCGGGCGCTGACGCCATCATCGAACGCAAAGACGGCCGTTTTGATCGGTTCGAACGCGCGGGTCACCACAAGCACGGGCCGGTTAACCGAGCGCACCACCCGTTCGAGATTGGCGCCCAGATGTTGCTTGTCAAAGTCGGCGCCTTCGCCGCGCTTCCCCATGACAAGGAGGTCGCCGGCTCGCTTCGTCAGCGAGTCGGCAATCTCGCCGAGGCGAAGGGACAGAGTGATCTCCGTCACGCCCTGGGCCTCCAGCCGAAGCTGCGCCGCATCGAGAATGGCGCGGCCGCGTTCCTTGGTCAGCCGTGCGGTCTCAGCGTCATGATCGGCAAGATCTTCGAGCAGCGACGAGCGCGCGCCAAGGCCGATGGCGCCTGACAGATCAGACGGCAGCGAACCGGCTTTCCTCTGGCTTAGAATGTGCAGCAACTCGACGTAGCCGCCATATTGGCGCGCGGCCCATGCAGCATGGTCGCAAACGCTGTGCGTATAGGCCGAGCCGTCAATCAGGGCGAGAATATGGGTCATGGTTCGCCTTTCTAATGAGCGAGCAGCTTGTCGAGCGCGCCGGGTTTGTCGTGCAGGGCGATCTTGTCCAAGATCGTCTCGCTGGCTTCGTTCAGTCCGATGATTTCGACTTTTGCGCCTTCCCGGCGGAACTTCAGCACGATCATGTCGATAGCGGCGACGCTTGAGATATCCCAGATGTGCGCGGCGCTGACGTCGATGACGACTTCATCGAGCGCTTCCTTGAGATCAAAAGCAGCGTTGAATTTCTCAACTGAGGCAAAGAAGAGCTGTCCCTCCACCCGGTAGGTGCGCTTGCGGCCTTCGTCGGAGACATCCGACGTCACCCGGAACACTTCCGAGATCTTGCCGGCGAAGAATAGGCCCGACAGCAACACGCCGATCAGTACGCCTATCGCAAGGTTGTGGCTGAAGATGACGCCAACGACCGTGCCGAGCATCACGATGGAGGAGCTTCTTGGATGCACGCGCAACGCCTTGACAGACGACCAGCTGAACGTGCCGATCGACACCATGATCATGATCGCGACGAGCGCCGCCATCGGGATGCGGCTGACCCAGTCGCCAAGCAGGAGGATCATCGCCAACAGGAACACGCCCGCTGAAAGCGTCGACAGCCGACCCCGCCCGCCCGATTTGATGTTGATGATGGACTGGCCGATCATGGCGCATCCCGCCATGCCGCCGAAAAAGCCCGTCACCGTGTTGGCGACCCCTTGGCCGATGCACTCGCGGTTGCGGTCGCTCGGCGTGTCGGTCAGCTCATCGACGATTGAGGCCGTCATCAGCGATTCAAGCAGGCCAACGATGGCGACGGCCAGCGCGTAAGGAAAAATAATCTGCAGCGTTTGCAACGTCAGCGGAATATCGGGCAGTAAAAAAACGGGAAGCGTATCGGGGAGCGCGCCCATATCGCCCACCGTGCGCACGTCGAGGCCGAGGCCAATGGCGATCGCCGACAAGACAATGATGCAGACCAGCGGCGAGGGGATCGCGCGCGTGATCCGCGGAAACAGATAGATGATGGCGAGGCCCGCCGCGACCATGGGATAGGTCAGCAACGGCACGCCGACGAGTTCGGGGATTTGCGCAAGGAAGATCAGGATCGCCAGCGCATTGACGAACCCGGTCAGGACGGAACGCGACACGAAGCGCATGAGCCGGCCCAGTTTCATGAACCCGGCTCCGATCTGCAGCAGCCCAGCAAGCACGGTCGTCGCCAACAGATATTGCAGGCCGTGATCTTTCACGAGCGTGACCATCAACACGGCCGTCGCCGCAGTGGCGGCCGAGATCATGCCAGGGCGCCCGCCAACGATCGCCGTGATGACGGCGATGGAAAATGAGGCGTAAAGACCAATTTTCGGGTCGACGCCGGCGATAATGGAAAATGCGATGGCCTCCGGGATGAGCGCGAGGGCCACCACAAGACCGGCGAGAAGATCGCCCCTCAGGTTGAACGCCCACGTCTCCCGGAATGCTTTTAGTGACGGAAGCTCCATCGCGGCCGCATCCTTTTTCTCATGCTGACCGCCGTCCCGAGGGTTCAGGAACAAAGTCGGTTCAAAATTTCTGTGGGATTAGACTGGAGATATCCAGCAGCATGCCGCGCCGCGACACTTCGTGGTGCCTAATTTGTATCCAGGCGGATGGCAAGCGCCAAGCAGAGATCAAGCAGTCCGGTTACTTTGCGCATGTGTCGACAGCGCAGCGGGTCAATCGTCGGGTCGTTTACCACGTCACCGTCGCCGGCGCGCGCGCCAGGCGCTGCGATCTTCGGGATAATCCTCGGGCTCGGCGTGCGCGGCGCGCGAGCGAGCCGCCGCGTCGTCGAGGCGGTCAGCGATGCGTTCGAGCGCCTCG
>JBGTFV010000067.1:0-2338 GCA_041747095.1 Parvularculaceae bacterium | reverse complement strand
ATCGCAACGTTTTCTATGACGGCGCGCGGGCGCGAACCGCCGGGGAACTGGTGGAATCCTTCCGGCGTTCGATCGGGACGGGATCAGCAGGAAACGCAGCCGAAAATGAGCCCGGCGCGCCGATACGCCCGGCCGTGCCTTTACTCGCGCGCGTGGACGAACCCGGCAGCGCGGCGATCGCCGCATTGGCGAGTTTCACTGAAGCAGATCGTTCAAACGCGAGCGCGGCGCGGACGAACGAATTAGAGGAAAGGCCGCAGGCGTCGGCTGCCTCGGGCCGAATCGCACTCGCGCCGGAGCTTCGCGATCCACCGGCGCGAGGGGTGCGCGTTGGCGGTGCAGGGGGCGATTTAGCCTCAGCCTCGTTCACTGCAGTCGTGTCGGATATCGAGTCTGCGTACGGGCGATCGCTTTTGTCGCCTTATGCGCTCGTGGCGCTGCAAACGCTCGATCCAACCCGTCTCAGGGACAGATCGAAAGGGTAATGTTAGCGGGCAATTTCGTCGTCGCATCGCCGCAGGCCTTGGCGAATTGTTCCGCAGACGCACCGTCTACCCCGGAGAAATCCGCGCCTGAAAGTCTTGCCCCGGTCAGGTCCGCCCCAGCGATGTCGGCGCCCGAAAAGACCGTTCCTGAAAGGTTGGCGCCGGCAAAGCGGGCAGCGCGCAGGTCGGCGTCTGTGAAATCCGCCTGCTGAACTGTTGAGCCGATAAATGTAGCGCCGGCCGCATACGCCCCGCGAAAGACGCTATTGTCGAGATTGGCTGAACTGAATCGGGCGCGCGTAATGTCGGCTCGCTCAAACGTTGACGCCGACAGCATGGCCGCCCGCGCCGTCATTCCGGGCGCGAGTATGTCCGAGAAGTCCGCCTGCTGAAAGATCGCGCCATTAAGGTCGGCGCGCGCCAGCCGCGCCCGGCGAAAGTTCGGCGCCGCGCCTGTCGCGCCCTCGAATGAGGCTTCATCAAGCAGCGCGCCTAGAAAGACTGTACCGTTGAGAAGCGATGCGGCGTATACGCCGCCCGCAGCGCTTGCGCCTGTCAGGTCCTGGCCGGAGAGATCGATTTCGATAAACGCCGGTCCTGCCGATTGTTTGCGGCTGTTGCCAATCTTCGGCAGCACGTCTTCCATCCGCCCGATCGCAACCGAGAGGTCTGGCGCAACCCTGTCGGCGTTATTCAGGACGCCTGACAATTGGCGACCGATCTGCTGCGCCGGATTGGCGGTCGAGCCTCCGGTACGCTGGGCGATGACGGTCGTCACCAGCCAGAACGTCATGACCAGAAAGCCGATAATCAGCGCGATCAGTTTTCCCATACGAGAGCCGTCATTCATTGGCCATTGTGCGCGCAGCCGACCCCCGCGCGCCGCCAATTCCGGATCGCTATCATGACCCCTACGGATCAACGCCAGTTTAAAATCTGGTTATCAATTTATGAAATTTTGCAGAAATCAGCGCAGGTGCGAATTGCTGTCCGGACGTTACTACGAGCAGCCAGTCGATGCGCCGCAACTGTCGCATCTGAGGCACGCGCCGCTTCGTACGAGCGTGAACTGTCCGCATTCGGGACAGGCGTCGCCTTCATAGCCTTTGGCCTTGGCCTGCCGTCTGAGGCCCATGGGGGAGGCGAGACTGCCCGGCGGCGCTTTCTGGTTTACGGCGTCGGCGAGGCGGGCGATCTGCGCCTCGATGTCTGCGGGGCCCGGCAGCGCGTCCCGGTCTCCTGCTTCCGAGGGCGCTTTCGAGCCGGGCTTGCCAGGCGACAGGCTGGATGCGGACGGGTCGTGTTCGATCGCGGGCGCGTTGGCGCGCAGACGGTCGAAATCGCCGCCGCGCAGCACAACGAGATTGTCTGTGACCGTCGACCGGCTGAAGCCTTTGGAGATCAGGCGGGCCGCGTCCTGCTGCACTTTCTCGTTCGATACGCCGCGACCGATCGTGTCGACCGCGGAGTCATGCGGGTCAACCTGCGCAAGGTCAGAACGCCCCAGATAGGAAATCGCCAGTTCACGGAAGATGTAGTCGAGAATCGAGGTCGCGTGCTTGATCTGGTCGTTGCCCTGAACGGGCCCCGAGGGGTCAAACCGAGTGAACACATACGCGTCCACAAACTCTTCAAGCGGCACGCCGTATTGCAAGCCGAGCGAGATGGCGATGGCGAAATTGTTCATCAGGCTGCGGAAGGCGGCGCCCTCCTTGTGCATGTCGATGAACACCTCGCCAAGCTCGCCGTCGTCGAACTCGCCCGTGTGCAGATAGACTTTGTGGCCGCCGACGATGGCTTTCTGGATATAGCCCTTGCGCCGGTCGGGCAGGCGACGCCGGCCGGGCGCCCGC
>JBGTFV010000066.1:0-2577 GCA_041747095.1 Parvularculaceae bacterium | reverse complement strand
CCAGAAAACACGCGGCTGCAATCGACGTAAGGCCCACGACAGCGGGCAGGGCAACCGGACGAGCAAGACGGCGCGACGCGCTTGTCATGGCGCCGCTTCCTCTGGCAAAGCGGCAGGGATCATCGCAGCGTCGGCAATCGCCTCGGCGGCGTCGACGGCGAACCATCCCGGGCACGCGACGACATCCGGCGCCAATTGCACGGTCGGTACATTTGCGAAGAGGCTCTTCAGCGCAGGGTGTCGCGCCGCAGACCAATGATTGATGCGCTCGGCGTTCGATGTGAAAAACCCCGCGACGACAAGGTCCGGTGGTCTTTCTATAAGGCGTTCAGCCGGCAGGGCGGGCCACCCGACGCCGCCCTCGGCCGCCGCCAGATTGACCACGCCTGCCGCGCCAAGAATGGCGTCGATCATCGTTCCGCCGCCGGCCGTGACGCCGCCTGGCGTTACGTAAAGCGCGCGTCTGTCAGTCGCCGGACGAGCCGCCAGCGCTGCAAGCCGCCGGTCCATCTGAGCAATCAATGCGTCACCCTCGTCTTGCCGATTAAGAGCATTTGCGACTTTGCGAATATTGGCGCGCACGCCATCAAAATCGGCTGCGTAGTCGAGCGTCAAGATCGGTATGCCGGCGCGCGACAGTCGGCTCCCGTCGCCGCCCCAGAACCGAAAGGCCACGTCAGGGTCGATACGGAGCAATTCCTCGACGTCGGGACGGATTTTCGGATATCCATCCGCCTTCTTGCGCAGATAGGAAAAATCACGCGTCGCATCGCGCGAGAGCGCTGCGATCTCCGACGGATCCGCCAGCGCCAACAGAAATTGATCGGCACAAAAATCCAGTGAAACCGCACGCGTTGCGGCGATCCCTTCGGCCTCTGCCGGCGCACTGGCGGTGAGCGCCGCCAGAAGCCAAAGGATCGCCGCGCTTTTCAAAGCCTGATCCGAACGCCGCCGAACGCGGATGCGCCCGGCTCGCCAAAACCGGACACATCCTGATAATCCGTGTCGGTTGCGTTTTCGACTCGCGCGTAGAGTTCCAGCGCCTCGCTAAGACGATAAGCGCTTCGGACATCCAGCCGAACGAAACTGTCATTGGGTGCGGGCGTATCAGGCTCGCGCCCATTGACGATGACGCTGGATGACAGACTGAGACGCGGTGTCGGCGCCCAGGAAGCTACAAACGTTCCCTTATGCTTCGGTTGACGCAACAAGGCGGCGCCTGTTTCCAGATTAACCGCGTCGGTGAAAGTGTAGACAAAACTGGTCGACACGCTCGCGAGAGGCCTCCATTCGAGTTCGGCTTCAAAGCCGCGCGCGCGGGTACGGTCGATATTGAAATAGCCAAACCGCGCAAATTCAAAGTCGATCTGATCGCGCACGCGCGTCTGGAAGAACGTTGCACGACCAATCACAATCGAATTACCCACCGCGTCGTTGAACCGACGCTCGACTCCTGCGTCATAGCCGGTCGAACGCTCGGGCCGCAAATCGGGATTGGGCGTTATGCCAAATTGGTCGAAGTTCAGCTCAAAGAGGGATGGCGCTCGAAATCCCTGCCCCCAGCTCGCCCTGAAGACGTAACCTTGAAGGCCTGAATAGGCGGCCGCAAAGCGGGCAGTTGTCGCGCCCTCGAAGTTGGAGAACTCATCGCGCCGTCCGCCAGCGGAAACAACCAGCCGTTTGACAGGCTCCAACTCGGCGAGTGCGAAGACGGCTGCGTTGCGCGCATCCGTATCGATCCCGGACACGACGACGGATGTTCGTTCAACTTCGGCGCCGCCGGATAATCTCAGAAGATCGTTCAATCGTGCGGTGAACAGATAATCCGCTGATACGCGGTCAGCGCGCGCCACAAAGGTTTCGAAGCCGCTGTCCTCGTTCCGTCGGTTGATCTTGCTGTAGCCAATGGTGAAAGCGCCAGAGAGATCGCTGGTTGCGTGGCGCAGCGCGCCGGAGGCTGACACATCGCGCGTGTCCTCCGTCTCCAGCGTATCGGCAAGCACGAAATTCGGAGGCGGAAATCCATCGATGTCAGCCAAGGAATCCGAAATGCGACCGGTCGCCTCCGCCCGCCAGACGGCGTTGAGTTGAAGCCCCGCGCGCACCGAGCCTGCAATCGATCGAAAGCCGTCCGGTTCGGCGCCGCCATCGGCCCGCGAGACGCCGGTCGTGCGAATGCCGGAGACGGTGGCGCGTACGAAAGCCCCTGAATCATTTGCGGCATGAACTGTCGCCCCGCCACGCACGAGGCCGAGGGAGCCGCCCTCAATGAAAGACTGCGCGCGGTAAGGCGAAACGCTCCGTGTCGTGATCGAGATGACGCCGCCGATTGCGTCCGCGCCATAGAGAATCCCTTGCGGTCCGCGCAGGATTTCAATCCGCTCCACATCGACAAGGTCGAGGTTGGCGAAGTTGAAGCCGCCCTGCGGCGCAGCCGGATCATTGACGACAACGCCGTCAATGACGACGAGCGTCTGTCCGGATGTCGCCCCGCGTACGCGCACGCTCGCAAATCCTCCGAAGCCGCCATTGCGCGCGAGCGCAACGCCAGGCGCATCGCGCAGGGCGTCGGCGATG
>JBGTFV010000065.1:0-12071 GCA_041747095.1 Parvularculaceae bacterium | reverse complement strand
GCGCCAAGCGCATGCATCGCTGCGGTCGCGCCGGCCAGACCGCCCGCCCGACCGAAGATCTCGATCACCGCTCGCCGCGTCCACGTCATGCGTTCCCCCGCCCAAATCAGTCCCGAACGCTGTTCGCGCAGCGCGAGGGTCGTCATTATGGGAACATTTATTGCGCTGCGACGCAATAGCGTGCTGGCGGGGGGTTGGGGGGGGGGAGCCTACTCCGCCGGGGCGGCCTCGCCATTCGCGTCGGTCGCCGCCGCCACGCGCTCCCCGGCGAACAGCGCTTCATAGGCGCCAAGCAGGTGGGGAACGGAATGCTCCCAAGACAGGGATTTTGCGAGCCGCTCCCGGCCATAGGCGCCCATGCGTTCACGCGCTTCAGGGTCGTCAATCAGCATCAGGATCTTTTCCGCCATGTCGGCGGCGTCGTTCGGCCTTGCGTAAAGCGACGCCTCGCCGGCCGACACGCGGCCTTCAGTAAGCTCGAACTGCACGATCGGTTTGCCGAGCGCCATGTACTCCATGATTTTGTTCATCGTGGACTTATCGTTCATGGCGTTGACGCGGTCAGGGTTGACGCAGACTTCCGCTGTGTTCAACATTTCGAGCAGTTCTTCCTCGCTCGTGCGCCCCGTGAACGTAACGTATGCGGATAGACCCATCCTTTCGGCTAACGCTTTCATGGGGCCGAGCGCCGGTCCGCCGCCGACAATGCCAAATTGAATGTCGCGCCGGCCATGATGGTTGACGACGCGGTCAACCGCTTCGAGCAAAAGATCGATCCCTTCCTGCTGTCCGATGACGCCAACATAGCCGACCAGATAGGTCCGCCCGCGTTTCATCAGATTGTTCGCAGGCAATACCTTCATGCGCTCGAGTTGCGGGCCCGAGCGAACAACAAATACGTTTTCCGGCTTCATGCCGCCTCGGCCGGTTGCAATTCGCGCGTAGCTTTCATTGGTTGCGATCGAGACGTGCGCGGTCCGGAAAGTCAGCCATTCGAACAGGACAAGCAGGCGCCAGAAAAGCCCGCGCTTGCCGAATTTCGCCTCATATAGTTCAGGGTTAATGTCGTGATGATCGAAGAGAAACTTCTTGCCGAAAAACAACCGGTAGAACGCCCCGATCAGGAAGATCGTGTCCGGCGGATTGCAGGCGTGAATGGCGTCGAAACCTTGCCGTCGCAGCACTTTCAAAGAGAGCCGAAATTCATGCCAGAGCGCCGCGCCGTATTCGACGAAATACGCCATTGCGCCACTCGCCTCGAGCGGCAACGGGTGGCGATAAATGCGCACGCCTTCCAGCGTTTCTTCCAGCGCCTCGGCGCCCTTGCCCGTCGGGCAGATTACCGAGACCTCATATCCTGCCGCAACAAGGGTGCGCGCTTCGTTCCAAACCCGCCGGTCGAATGGAACCGGCAGGTTCTCAACTATGATCAGTACGCGCCGACCGTGCGACGCCTTACCAGTTGATTCCGTCATACCGATGTCCGAGGTCTCCCCGATCCTTCAGTCGCACGAAGTCCAGCAGACGCTGGTTTTCGCCTAGTCGCTTTGGGACAGACGCAAATTCTTTCTCCGGATTTCCGATGATCACGATTTCGCCGTGGGCGATCGCCTCATCAACGCTGTCGACCATCAGGTCAGCTATGTGCGGGATGACCTTAAGAATGTAATCGCGGTTGGCGCCGGTGAGACGCGCGAGCTGCACGTTTCGATCGTAAAGTTTCAGATCGAAGCCCTTGCCGATGAGCCGCTCAATGACCTCGACCTGCGGGCTTTCGCGGAGATCGTCCGTACCGGCCTTAAAGGAAAATCCAAGAAAGGCGATTTTCTTCTTGCCGGTTGCGGCGACCCAGTCGACTGCGCGCTCGATTTGATTTCGGTTCGACGGCAGAACTGAGGCCAGTACAGGCGCGTCGACATCAAGTTCACGCGCCTTGAAATTCAGCGCCCGCAAATCCTTCGGCAAACATGAACCGCCAAAGGCGAAGCCGGGTTTCAAGTAATAAGGCGAGAGATTGAGTTTCGTATCCTGGCAGAAGATGTCCATCACCTCATGGCTGTCGATGCCAAGGGCTTTGCAAAGATTGCCAATCTCGTTGCCGAACGCGACTTTCAGTCCGTGCCAGCAGTTGTCGACATATTTCACCATTTCCGCCGTCTCGAGGCTGGTCACAATGAGCGGGGCGTCGAGCATGGCGTAAAGACTGGCGACAGCGTCGGCGGCGTCGCGATCAATCGCGCCGATAACCGTCTTCGGCGGATCATAAAAGTCTTTGACGGCCGTGCTCTCGCGCAGGAACTCTGGGTTGTTGGCGACGCCGAAGCCTTCGCCAGCCTTCATGCCGCTCGCTTCTTCAAGCGCTGGGATGACGACGTTGCGCATCGTTCCCGGCAAGATGGTCGAGCGGATGACGATGGTGTGGCGGGTAGACTTCTTCTTGAGCGCCGCGCCAATTTCCCGGCACACCGTTTCAACGTGGGACGTATCGAGGCTGCCGTTGCGGCGCGAGGGCGTGCCGACGCAAATAAGCGACAGGTCGCTCGACAGGACGCCTTCTTCCGCCGATGTGGTCGCCGAAATACGCCCCTCTGCGAGGCCGGCGGCGATCAGGTCGCGCACGCCTTCCTCAACGATGGGCGTTTCGCCGCGATTGATCAGGTCGACTTTGACCGGATTGGGATCGACGCCGATAACCGTGCGTCCCTCCTTGGCGAAGCAGGCCGCCGTAACGGCGCCTACATATCCAAGGCCGTAAATGCTGAGGCGCATGGAGTGACCCCCTTTTTTCCGAATTCTGCGTGCCTGGCGCCGGGGCGTGCCGACCGCGCTCAACTTACAAGTACGGAAAGCAACATTCGCGCCTCCCGCACGTTTTAGTCGGGATGACACGCGATTGAAACGCCCGTTTGGTGCGTTAGTGCCGTAACATCAATTAAGAAATAACGGAGGGCCGCATGGCTCGCGGCGTTCTGTCTGACAAAGCCGCAGAAGCCCTTTCCCAAAAAGAGAAAAACGCCGCCTCCGGTGGAGAGGCGCGTTTTCTCGATTCGGATGGCGGTCTTAGGAAACGCCTAGTTTTAGCTTGCCTACCGCGAAGCGCGCGGTTGCGGGCGGACCGCTTCAACCAAAGGGTCGCCGCAGGCGGCCAGCGCATTGGAGCCCTCATCGCGGTTTTTGCGGCGCCTCTGCTTGACCTTAAGGTCGCCGTCATTGCCTACGGCGTAGTTCGTCTGATCGTATGAGACGATCGGCTTGAAATCCTTGAACGCCGTTAGCTTGACTTCGACGTTGTTCAGGAATTTCTGTTCCGCCGAGAAGAATTGCACGGTGCAACCGACGTTTTCCGCAAATGTGTTCGCCGCGACGGCGCCATAGAACCCGCTGGATATCTTCATCGCGTCTGCGGCGTTCTGAACGACAAAGTTCGAGTTGATCGTCGCGCGCCGCACCTTCTCGGTCAGGAAGATGCCCGTCTCGTTGCCCATGATCTCGTTCGCGATCACTGAAAGGCCGTCATAGACGTCAGCCTTCACGCCCGCGCCGCGATTGTAGCGGATGGTGTTACGTTCAAGGATCAGCGAGGCGTCTGCGCCGGCGGCGCTGATGCCGACGCCATTGCCAACGAGCACGTTGTTCTGGACCCGCCCGTTGACGAACGCCCGGTCGATGCTGGCGAACTCGATGGCGGTTTTCGCGCCGACAATCATGTTGCGGTCGAGGCTGACATCGCCGGCCGACACGCGGATACCGGCCGACGGCCCGGCGAGGATGCCTGACCCAGCGACATTGCGGGAGTGGATATAGCTTTCAACGTTTGCGCCGCCGGTCAGGAAATCCCAGCCAATATGGCTGGCGCCAACGGCCTGAGCGTGTCGTTTGACGTATCCCTCAATCCGCGCAGCGCTTGCATCGCTTCTGTTATCGCGCGGTGGACGGGCGATATGATCGATCAGGTCTGGCCGCATCTGTCCGTAGGCGGCGCGAAGCGGGATGTCCGAGTTGGACGGCAGGATGAAGCTGTCGCTGACGCGAACCGTGCCGCCGCGCACGTCAATGCACGGTCCTGAGATCGCGCGTTCGTCAAATTCAAAAATCAGATTGCTGACAGAAACCGCGGCCTGGGCGCTGTCTGGCGCAATCGAAAGGCATGCGGCCTGGGGCGAGGGGCGGAAGATTGCGTTTCGCCCGTAATCGCCCGCAACGCCACGGATCTCGACCGGCTTGGTGACCACGACGTTTTCTTCGTAAACGCCGCCCTTCACGAGGATGGTGCCGCCCGGTTTCACCAGCCGCATGGCTTGGGTGACCGTGCGCACGCGGCTGTCAGCATCCTGGCTGACGACAACTTCCGGCCGCAGGCCAGGTCGATCGCCGGGCGCGCCAGGGCGATTTACGCTCGGCTCTTTGTAGGGAAAGCCGCCGATCGACTGGGCGGTGGCGGGGCTGGCAACGCCTGCAGCCAAAAAGGCGGCGCTGCTTCCGGCGGCGAGAAGGGTCAAAACGCGTTTCATGGGGTCGCCTCTCCTGATTGCCGGGTCAGTTACGCGGCCGCGGCCGCTCGAACTCGAGCGTGCGCAGCGCTTCTGCGGCCTGCCTTGATCCCAGCGCCGAGGCGCGAGCAAAGTGGATCGCCGCCTGCGGACGGTTGGGGGTTACGGGGTTAAGTCCCGGCGTGCCGTCCCTGTATAGAACGCCGAGCGCGTAATGCGCATTGGCGAGGTCGGATTTAGCGGCCTCTTCCAGCCAATAAAGGGCCTTCGATCCGTCTTGCAGGACGCCAATCCCCTGCGCGTGCATGATGCCGTAGACATATTGCGACATCGGGTGTTGGGCGTTCGCCGCCGCTTCGAAAAGCTGGACGGTTTGTCGGGCTGACAGAACGCCGGTCGTCAGCGTCTCGCGCGCTTCGGCGTCGTTTTCGCCCGGGAAGGCGGTCCCTGACGCCAGTTCGACCTCGGCTTCATCTCGGCCGCCCAGTTGACGGCCCGGTTTGGGCTTCGGCCGTGCGCTGTTATTGTCGGATACGAGGAACCTCGAGGCTTGGAATTTTCGGATCGCCTCGCGCGTGGCCGGGCCCATCGAATTGTCGAGCGGCCCGTAGTAATAGCCGAGCGCTCTTAATGCGCTCTGGATCAACTCAACGTCGATGTCGGCAATCGCGCCTAAAGCCGTCTGCAGGCGAAGTTCTTCAAGCTCGCGGCGTGCGCGGTCGAGTTCTTTCTGCTGCTCGGTCTGGCCGAGGTGCTCTTCGGGTAAGGGCGGCTGCCAGACTGCGGCCTTGGATGAGGCGGACTCAATCTCCGGCCGGCTCATCAGCGCCTTGATTTCGTCGCGCGCAACGACGGCCTGTTTGACCCGGTCCTTGGCGATCGCAACCTCATAAAGCTCGAGCGCGCGTATATTGTTTTTCGTCACGCCCGCGCCGCGCTGATACATATCGCCCAGCGTATAGATTGAAAAAGCGCTGCCCCGCTCCAGCGTGTCCGCGACAAGCTTTTCGGCCTTTTTGACGTCGGCGTTGCTCATCCGGAAGCGAATTTCCGTCAACCGTTCTTCGGCGACGATCTGCGCGTTACGCTCCTCCGCACTCGGATTTTTCAGGCCTTGCTCAAAGCGATGATAGGCGGCGAGAGTGTACCAGCGCAGCGCCTCTACATTGTCGACCTGACGGCCGATTTCGAGCGAGGAAATCAGTTTCGCGTCTTCAGCGGCGGCCCGGGCGCGCGGCTGCAGCCGGAGATCTTCAAGCAATTCGCGACCGGAATAGACATCGCCCAACACTTTCATCGACCGGGTGTCGCCAGCGACTGCAAAACGCTTCCAGATATCGATGGCGACGTCGATTTCGCCTGCCTGATAGGCGGCAAGACCCGCCTCATAATTGGCGTGCGCGGTGCCCGTCGCGGCAAAAGCAAGGACGGACGCCGCCGCCACGCTAGTGAGCGTACGGCGCAAACCCGAAAGTGACATCGCTTCCTGTTTCCTCATAACCCCTCGCAACCCCATCGGCGGCCCTGTTGCAGCCCCCGCGAGACCCCGGCTCCGTCCGATCCAAGGCCGCCGCGAGCGACCTTTTCAGAGGAACCCCCAAATCTTTCGCCGCTGGTCCCCGCTCCCATGACCGAGAGCAATAGGTCCTGCGGCGCACACGGCAGTCCGTCGAAGCGGGGTAAGCCGTGAGCCTATTCCCGTACGTTCTACGCGCCCCCCGACCCCGGCAACCCTCGGACATCGCAACGATTAGAGCACGTCAATTCGATTTACACTAGATTAACCTTTACCGGATCGCCGCGCAATTTGGCGTTCTGGAAGGGGGCGCACGCAAGCGGGGTGGTCATTCATTTTGGCGGCGCGTGACCAGAAAGACGCAAGCGTTGATGGTCTTTCGCTCATCCTGCGCGAGACGCTCGCAGCCGTGACCCCCCTCATAGGCGAAAAAAGGAATATCTACCGCGGCTATTGGATCGTCAGCAATAATCCGGACGCGTTCACCGGGCGCCAGGCGGCGCAAAACAGCCTCCATGCGCAGGACGGGCAACGGACAGCGAAGTCCGCGCGCGTCAATTTCGACCACGGCATCTGGATTCGTCGGCATGCTGTCTGGGCGTGAACGATCCATCCGTTCATGCTGGCGCCGGATGGGGCGCAGCGGAAGACCGGCGCCTGAAAAATCCGCACTTTGCCGTCGCCTCAAGCAACAAAAACCCCCGGGGGCGTTGGCCCTCGGGGGTTGATGTATTGTCGGTCTGACCTCGTCGGTGCGAGAGGATCAGCGATCCTAGAACTCGAGGTTCACGCCGAAGTACAGCAACGAGCCGCGTGGGTCGTGAACCCGGCTGTCGAAGCCGCCATTGGTAAAGACCTGCGGGGCCCTCGTGCCCGTTATGTTGCGCGCGCCGATCGTGATCGAGGCGAGCTTGTCGCGGTTCATGAACTCGTTGATCGCAAGCGAATACTGAACGTCGATACGGACGTCGCTATCAACCTCGCGACCGGCGTTTTGATCGTCCGTGTAGCTGTCAATGTACCGTCCGAAGATGTTCGCCGAGTGCGGACCGTTCCGCCAGGCGAGGCCGGCGTTGAACCGCAGTTCCGGCGTCGGCGAACCGAAATTCCTGAAGTTCCGGTTGCCAGCGCCGTCGACCGGGCCGGCTTGCGGATCGATCAGATCGTAGCTCAACACATAAGTGCCGATGAACGTCGGCTGGAACGTGCCGATATCGCTATCGATGGTCCAACGCGCCGCGAAGTCGAGCCCTGACGTGTCGACAGACGAGGCGTTAACGAAGTTGGTGTTGATCTGGAGCAGGGCGCCGGTTCCCGGGCCGCCAATGCCCGGCGCGCGGATGATGCGCGTCGGATTGGCCGGGTCGGCGTCAAGCGGAGTGGCGTTGATGATCGCCTGCGGGTTCTCGGCGATGATCACGTTCTCGAACGAGAAGTCGAAATAGTCGATGTCGAACGTCAGGCCGCTGATCGGCTCCCAGGATGCGCCCACATTGAAGGCGCGCGAGGTTTCGGGCAGCAGGTTCTGGTCGCCCGATTGGCGCACGGCGACGAAGGCGGTGCCTGCAAGCGGGTCGGTGACCTGTTGCAAAGTCGTGCCCTGGCCCACTTGCTGGAACACCGACGGAGCCCGGAACGAGGTCGAATAGGAGCCCCGGAAAGACAGGCCGTCAGTCGGACGGACGAGCAGGGCGACTTTCGGGTCGACGGTCGAGCCGCCGCCGTCTTCGCCATAGTTTTCATAGCGCACGGCCGCCTGGATGTCGGCCCATGACGTGACGGGAATCTGCACCTCGCCAAAGAAGGCATAGACGTCTTGGCTGCCGCCGAAGGGCTGTTCGCCAACGAGGAAGGCGAAGCCGTCGCGCAGCGAAATTTCGTCGAAATCGGCGGCGAGATCGTTATCGCGATACTGACCGCCGACGGCGATGCCAACGGGACCGGCTGGCAGATCGAACAACTCCGTGGACACGAAGCCTTCAACGACCGTCAGGTCGGATTGCAGATCACGCGTCTGGAACTGAACGAGATAATCAAGCAACGCCGCCGAGTTCGGCGCCACATTGAACGAGGTCGAGAACGGGTTGAAGAACGTGCCTGCAGCCGGGAGAGCCGAACCGTTGGCCGTCAGATCGGGGTTCGCGGCCGTACAGTTCGTGCCAGGCGTAAGCCCCGGGATGGTCGGAATGGACGAGAAGCCGGACAGCGCGCACTGGAAGCGATCCGTCACCGTATCTTCGGTCTGCACCACGAAATTGTTGCGGGCGCGGGTGAATGAGATCTCCCACGCGCCATTCCGCAGGAATTCAAAATCGCCGCCCAGGCTTGTCGAGATACGCCACGTTTCGCTGGTCGTGAGGTTCGGCGATACTTGGCCGCCATTGCCGCTGGCGCGGCCGAAAAAGACAACCGTCGGATCGCCCGGGAAGATATTGAACGGGTTCGGCGTCACGCCAAACCCCGCAAGCGCAGCCCCTGGAACAACCGCGCTGCCAAGCTGCAGGAAGGGGAAGGTTGGCGAGTTGCCGCGTGACGCCTCGTTGTCGGCGTAGCCGCCCTCCACTTTCCAGGTAATGTTGTCCGTCAGATTAAGCTTGCCTTGCGCGAAGATGTTAAGGCGCTTTTCCTCCGGAACGAGATTGAAGAAGTCTCCGAAGTCGAAGCCGCAGAAGCCGATGCCAAGAGGAAGCAACGGTGCGGCGGCGGCGCTGGCCGGCAGCGGGAAGCCGCCATTGGCGGCGCAGCCCGGATCGATAAACGGCGCGCCGGCGGGCACGCCGGGAACGCCAAAGAAGGCGCCCGGATTGCCCAGTGCAGACGTATCGTCTTGCGGACGCGACAGGCGGCGCTCCTCGGTGGTTAGGCCCGTACGCTCAAGATAGCTCACCGCCGCCATCACCGAGCCGCGATCGAACGTCTTTCCGACGAGGCCCTGAATGTTGAACTCGTTGTAGCTGCCCTCGCTCTGGTGGGTGAGATAGTCGCCCGACAACAGAATGCCGTCGTAATCTTCGCGGGTAATGAAGTTAACGACGCCAGCGACGGCGTCAGAACCGTAGAGCGCCGAGGCGCCGTCCTTCAGGATTTCAACCCGGTCAATCGCAATCAGCGGCACCAGCGAGGCGGTGTCGACGAATGAGATGCCGTCATTGGTCGTTGCCGCCGTCAGCACCTGACGCTTGCCGTTGAGGATGACAAGCGTCGAGCCGACGCCTAGGCCGCGCAGGTTGATGTTCGACGTACCGGTCGTTGCGTTCTGGGTGAAGGCGTCAGGGTTGTTCTGCGCGCCGGTGTTGATGGTCAATGTCTGCGTGATGTCCGCGATGTTCTGGGCGCCAATGGCGTTGATCGCAGCGGCGTCGACGGTCTCGAGCGGCGAGGGCAGGTCGCCCTGAGCTTTCCGCTTGATGAACGAGCCCGTCACGATGATCTGATCGTCGCTGGCGCTCTGGGCGAGGGCGAATTGCGGCGCGCCGACAGCGGCGGCCAGTGCGAAAGCGGATGCTTTCGCCAAAAGGCGTGAGTTCATCGGTATCCTCCCTGTGAAGCTGCGGCTTGTTGAACGGAACAGCGAGCGCCGCGTTGTTATTATTTTGTCGTAGTTTACGCACCGCGCCGGTCAGGCGCTAGCGGTCCCGGCAGGGGCCGCTCAGTCAAAAGGACGCTATTCAAGCGGACTTTGCTCTCTGTTGCATTTTCCCCACAGCCCATACGGCGACCGCCGCCCCGCATTCTGGCGACCGGTCAGACTACTGAACACTCTCGGTTAATCTGCGGTTAAGCCTCGCCGCGGATCGCCCTCGTGACGTCCTTCAGCGAGAACGGGAACACGATCGTGTTCGACCGATCGGTGGCGATCTCCTGCAATGAACTCAGGTACCGAAGCTCCATGGCGCCCGGAGAGGTTGCGAGAATTTCGGCCGCCTCGGCCAGCTTGGTGGCGGCCTGCTGCTCGCCTTCGGCGGAGATGACCTTGGCGCGCCGCTCGCGTTCGGCCTCTGCCTGCTTTGCGATGGCGCGGATCATTTCGGGCGCGACATCAACGTGCTTGATCTCGACGTTTGACACCTTGATGCCCCACGACTCGGTCTGGGTATCGAGAATTTCCTGGATGTCGCGGTTGAGCTTTTCGCGTTCCTGCAGCATTTCGTCGAGCTCGTGCTTGCCGAGCACTGAACGCAGCGTCGTCTGCGCGAGTTGGCTGGTCGCGCTCTGATAGTTTTCGACCTGAACGACGGCGCGCACCGCATCGATGACGCGGTAATAGATAACGGCGTTCACCTTCACGGAGACGTTGTCTCGACTAATGACGTCCTGCGAGGGAACGTCATGAACGAGCGTGCGCATGTCGACCCGGCGCATCTGCTGGATGACGGGGATGATGATAACGATGCCCGGCCCCGCCGCGCGACGCCCAACCCGTCCGAGCGTAAAGACGACCGCCTTTTCGTACTCGCGGAGAATTTTGAAAACGCTCGTCGCGATGAAGATGACCGCAAAGAGCAGGAAACCAAGAATGCTCAACCCTTCCATCAACCTGTTCCTCTTGCTGTTGCGGCCGCCGTCAGGCCCCTTTGGACTTCGACACGTCGAGCGTCAGCCCTCGCGTCGCCTGTACTAACACTGCATCTCCGGTTTGGAGCGGATCGCGGGATACCGCCCGCCAGGATTCGCCGTCCACCATCACAAAGCCTTCCTCCCCCCGCCAGTCGGTCACCTCGCCAATTGCGCCGGCAAGCGGGCCGCCGACCCGAAACGGCGTGCGCGCGCGCAGGAAAAGCAGACCGAAAAGCTTGGCGGCCAAAACAAAAGCCGCCCCGGCTGCAACAAGGCCGAGCCCCACGCGCGCCGCATCGTTGCTCAGCCAGTCCATCCGCCCCGCTCCCCCGCCGAACCGAACCCGTGCGCCCGCTTCATGCTTCGGCGTGCGCCTCTTTCGGACCAAGGCCGCTCAGCAAGCCCGGAGCCTTCGCGAGCCTGATGACGAGGACCAGCCCGTCGATTTCCACGACCCTCACGCGATCGCCCTTTTTGAGCGGTTTGTCGGAGCGCGCGCGCCAGCGCTCGCCCTCAACGATGACGTGACCCTCGCGCCCGTCCCAGTCGTCGACAATGCCCTCTCGGCGGCGGATGGCCTCGGCTCCAATCAGCGGCCCGTGGCTGCGCGATGAAACGAGCGCAACGAGGATGAGGCCAAGGAATACCCCGGCCGAGATCAGGATCGACGCAATGACAATCGGCGAGACTTCAAAGCCGGGCGGGAATAATAAATAGATCCCGACGCCAAACAGCGCGAGGCCCGCCAGGCCCGCAAGACCGAAGGCGGGCGTGTAGGCCTCAATCAAAATGAGAATCGCGCCGATCCCCATCAACACCGCGCCGAGCCAGATGAACGGCAGAACCTGAAAGGCGTAAAGGCCGAAAACGAGGCAGGTGAGCCCCAGCGCGCCCGGGAAAATTGATCCCGGGTTCCACATCTCGATGATGATCCCCGTCGTCGCCAGCGACATCAGGATCACAGCCACGTTCGGATCGGCAATGAAGCCGAGAATGCGCTCGACCAGCGTCGGCGCGATGCGCTCGATTGCGAGATCCGCCGTCTGGAGCGTCACCGACCCGGCAGCTGTCTCAACCGCGCGCCCGTCGATTTGGGTCAGCAAATCATTGAGGTCGTCGGCGATGAGGTCGATGACCCCCAACTCCAGCGCTTCCCGTGCGGTGACGGAAACGGCGTCGCGCACCGCGTCTTCCGCCCAGTCGGCGTTGCGGCCCCGCTCCACCGCCAGCGAGCGGATATAGGCGACGGCGTCGTTGATGATCTTCGCCCGCAGGGATTGATCGCTCGACGGCGCGGGCGGGGCCGCCTCGGCTGGGGACCCTTCCTTGCGGTCCGCCGCCTCGTCGTCGCCATCCTTTTCTGTGTCGTTTTTGTCGGTTACCGGCGCGTCCCGCTCGAAGGGGTTATCCCGGGACGGGCTGCCGCCGATATCGACCGGCGTCGCGGATCCGGTATTTGTGTAGGGCGCCATGGCGGAAACATGCGCCGCGTACATGATGTACAACCC
>JBGTFV010000064.1:0-4445 GCA_041747095.1 Parvularculaceae bacterium | reverse complement strand
CAGCGCCTCGGCGTCGAGCGGCGGCAGCACGTCGCTGAGCGCCGCTTTCAGGGCGCTGATCGGCGCCTTGTATTGTGCGATTAGACCCTTCACCCCCTGCCGGGCCAGCGCTTCGCTTGCTGCAACATTGCTCACAATACTGAATACCTGCTCAACCAGCAGGGCTGAGGCTGTGTTGTATAGAGAAATCTGCAATTCAGCCGAGGCGCTGGCGTCGAGCGCGTCGACCGATGCGGCGAATGGGCCAAGATCGAGGATACGGCGTGCGGCCTCATAGCTGAGCGCGATGTCGGCAACGCTCGCCCCCGTCAGGTCGATCATGCGGTGGGCGAACGCAGCCCCGCACGTATCGACAATCTCATTGGCGAGGCGCGTGGCGATAATCTCGCGGCGCAGGCGGTGTTTGACAAGCGCGGCGTTGAACTTGCGCGCCTCTTCCGGAAAATACCCGAATAGCTCGCGCTCCAGCATCGGATCGTCCGGCGCAGGCGAATTCACGAGCTGTTCGAACAGCCACATTTTCGCATAGGCGAGCAGCACCGCAAGCTCAGGGCGGGTAAGGCACGCGCCTTGTGCGCGCAAGGCGGCAAGGGCCCGGTCGTCGGGTAAACCCTCGATTGCGCGATCGAGTTTTCCTTCGGCTTCGAGCGAGGCGATTACCCGTCCGTAGTCGTCGAGATCGCTGGCGCCGGTTGCCGCCATCTGCGAAATCGCACGGGTCTGCTCGTAATTGTGACGCAGCACATGGCGGGCGACATCTTCCGTCATCTGCTTCAACAGGTCGTCGCGCGAATCAGCTTTCAGTTCGCCGCTTTCGATTGCCGCAGACAACAGTATCTTGATGTTTACTTCGTGATCGGAGGAATCGACCCCGGCGGAATTGTCGATCGCGTCGGTGTTCAGCTTGCCGCCGCGACGCGCAAAGGCGATGCGGGCGGCCTGCGTCAGGCCGAGATTGGCGCCTTCGCCGATGACCTTCATCTGCATGTCCTCGGCGTCAACGCGAATAGCGTCGTTCGCCCGGTCGCCGACGTGCGCGTGATCTTCGGTCGAGGCCTTGAAATACGTGCCAATGCCGCCGAGCCAGAAAAGCTCGACCGGCGCCTTCAAGATAGCGCGCATAATCTCGGCAGGCGCAGCAGCGCCGCCGCTCAGCCCAAGCAGGGCGCGAGCCTCTGCGGACAACGGGATCGACTTAGCCGCGCGGGAAAAGACCCCGCCGCCTTTCGAGATGAGCGATTTGTCGTAATCCGCCCACGACGAACGCGGCAGGCTGAAAAGCCGCTGACGCTCGGCGAACGAGATCGCCGGGTCGGGGTTCGGATCAATGAAGATGTCGCGATGGTCAAATGCGGCGACGAGCCTGATCTGCGTCGAAAGTAACATGCCATTGCCAAAGACGTCGCCGGACATGTCGCCGACGCCGGCGACTGTAAAGGGCTCGGACTGGATGTCCTTGCCGAGTTCGCGGAAATGTCGCTTTACCGCCTCCCATGCGCCGCGCGCGGTAATGCCCATGACCTTGTGGTCGTAGCCCTTCGAGCCTCCGGAGGCGAAGGCGTCGCCAAGCCAGAAGGAATATTCCGCAGCGATGGCGTTGGCCGTATCGGAAAAAGCGGCCGTTCCCTTGTCAGCGGCGACGACAAGATAAGGGTCCGGCGCATCCCAGCGAACGACGCCGGCGGGGGTTACTGTCTTGCCGGCGACGATGTTGTCAGTCAGATCGAGCAGTCCACGAATGAAAATCTTGTACGCGGCGCGGCCAGCCTCATAGACGGCTGTGCGATCGCCGCCCGCGGGTAGTTGTTTGGGATAGAAGCCGCCCTTGGAGCCGGTCGGCACGATGACGGCGTTCTTGACGCGCTGCGCCTTGACGAGCCCCAGAACCTCGGTGCGGAAATCTTCGCGGCGATCAGACCAGCGCAGGCCGCCGCGCGCAACCGCGCCGAACCGCAGGTGCACGCCGTCGACGGCGGGACTGGAGACGAATATTTCCCGAAAGGGTTTAGGATCGGGCAGTTCCGGTATGCGTTCACTGTCGAGCTTGAACGAGATATAGGGCTTTTCCGCGCCCTCGGCGGTGCGCTGGTAATAATTCGTGCGCGTCATGGCGCCAAAGATCGACAGATAGCGCCGGATGATGCGGTCTTCGTCGAGGCTCGAAACCTCGTCGAGTTGCTGCAGAACTACAGCGTCCGCGGCGTCAGTCTCTTTCTCGCGGGCTTCCGGCGATTCCGGCCCCGCCGGGTTGAAGCGCGCATGGAACGCGGCGATCAGGCTGCGGGCGATGTTGGGGTGCCGCGCCAGGGTTTCTTCGATGTAGCTTTGCGAAAATGCGAATCCCGCCTGCAGGCAATAGCGGGCGACGGCGCGCAGCATCCACGCTTCTCGCCAGTGCAGGCCGGCGGCGATGACGAGCGCGTTGAAGCCGTCGCCCTCCGTCCTGCCCGACAACACCGCCTCGAAAGCGCCTTCGAGGTTTTTGCGGATAGCGTCGACGTCAATGCTACGCCCGAGTTTTTCATCTGTATAGAAATCATGTATCCAGAAGCTGGCGCCTGCGCACGTTTTAACGCTGTGCCCGGCTTCCTGCACGACACTGAGACCGAGATCTTCGAGCTTTGGAATCAGATCGGACAGCCGCAAAGGACCGGCTCGGCTATAGAGTTTGATATTGATTGCTCGATCAGGATCGCCTGGCCGGCGGAAGACGCGTTCGGCAATGCGCTTTTCGCCCATGCTCTCGAGGATGGCGATGTCGTCGATCGCTTCGCGAGGCGTGGTGCGTTCCTGATAGCTTGCGCCGAAGGCGTCCTCGTAACGGTCAAACAGCGCTTTCGGAGACGCGCCCGCGCTTGCTGTTCTCAATTCGTCGAGCAAACCATCCGCCCACGTACGCGTCAGCGCGCGCATGCGGCGCGTCAGTTCGGCAATGCCGGGGCCTTCCGGGGCGCCGCAGTCGATACCGATGATGAAGTGCACCCGAACCAGCGCCGCATCGCCAAAGTGCGGATAAAAAGCGCTGACGCGTCCGTGATAGGCGTTAGCGAGCAATTCCCCGATCGCTTCGCGAACCGATGACGAGAACCGGTCCCGCGGCACAAAGACGAGGGCCGAGACAAACCGGTCGAACCGGTCGCGGCGCAGAAAGAGCTTTGCCCGCGGGCGCTTGTAAAGGCGCAAAATGCCGAGGCTCGTCTCGCGCAGATGTTCAAGATCGGTCTGGAACATTTCATCGCGCGGAAACGTCTCGAGAATGTTCAGAATAGCCTTTTCATTATGTCCGCCCGGAACGAAGCCTGCGCCCTCGATCACTTCGCGCATCTTCTTGCGCAGCAGCGGAATGTCGGACGCCGGATGGTTGTAGGCGTCCGACGTGAACAGGCCGACGAAGCGTTCTTCTCCGTTTACGCGTCCGTCCACGGAATAAGTCTTGACGCCGATATAGTCCATGTAGACGCGCCGGTGCACGTTCGATCTGGCGTTCGCCTTGGCGACGATGATGGGCTCGCCGGAGGACATGAAGTCGGCGACGGCCGGCGAGAGGTCGCCTTCAGGGGTATAGGTCGACCGCAGCACGCGGCGTTCGCCATCGCGCAGGATGCCGAGATCGGCGTCGGCGTCATGTTCAAATTTAGCTTTTACCCCGCGCGCATCGAACGCATAGCGGCGCACGCCGAGGAACGCGAACCGGTTGTCCCACAGCCATTTCAGGAATTCGACCGCCTCGCGTAGGTCCTCGCGCTCTACGCCCTGCGGGCGGGCGCGCTCAAGTTGCGCAATGCACGCGCCAAGGCGGGCGCGCATTGCTTCCCAGTCGGTGACGGCAATAGACACATCGTCGAGCACGCGCTTTAGTTCGGCTTCGAGGTTTGCGGTCTCGCCGTCGTCAAAGGGCGGGTCCATTTCCGCGTGAATGAGCGACTCGCGCACCGCGACGCCGTCTTCGCTATGCGTTCGCTTGCCTTTCTTGTCGCGACGCGCATCGATAACGGCGTTTACAAAAAACGAAACAGGCTTGCCGGCGTCGGCGAGCGCCGCAGTAATCGAATCGACAAGGAACGGCTTGTCGTCGGTGGCGATGTCGAGCACGAGCCGGGCCGCGCGCCAGTCTTCGGCGCGGTCGATCCTGAGGCTGATGATCGATTGTCCCGGCGCGCGCTTTTCGCTGCATTTCCACGTCGAGAGTGCGCGGGCCACGAGGGCCGCAGGCTCTTCCCAGTTGCGGTCTTCGCCGGTTGCGTAACGCACGAGCTGGTCGAGATAATCGACGAACGCCGGCGCAAGCTCTCCGGTCTCGGTCTTCGGCGAAGACTTTTCCTTCGCGGCAAGCGAAAGGGCGCGTTGCAAGATTTGTTCGTCTTCGACTGTCTGGAAACCTTCAGGCATGACCATCCCCGGATATGTGCGCTTGATGCAGCCTCGGGCGCAGCGCCCGGAGCCGA
>JBGTFV010000063.1:0-3028 GCA_041747095.1 Parvularculaceae bacterium | reverse complement strand
GCTTGGCGGCGACCGACGACGGCGCGAACCCGCCGCCTGAAGGCTGAACGGCGCGCGCCTGAGGACATTTCTCTTCCGCTGCGTTGGTTAAACCAGGCAGATTCCGAACCATGTTGCCCATTCGCCGCTTTTCTCTAGGTTAATGAAAGGTTAAAACCTTTTCACCGATGGGATGGGACGGGGGTTTGTAATGATCCGCATTTTTCTGCCACTGGCTGTAATTGCCGCACTGCTTTTCGCGCCGATGTTGAACGAAACGGTAAGCGGGTCCGAGTTTGGCCAGCGCACCGATACGCTCACGGGTTACGACTATGTGGGCCCGACCATCGACTGCTGGCGCGCCCAGAATTTCTCGATCTCCGGCGAGTGCGAGCCGCGAGGCGGACAGAAAGGTCTCGCCATTTTCGGCGCCGTGTTCATCCTGGCGGTAGCGGCGATCCTCGGCGTTCTCGGGTTGATCCCGGTGATCGGACGGCTGACCAGTTTCATCACCATGGCGGCGGGGATCGTCGTCATCGCGGCGATCGGCTATTACGGCTTGACCCAAATGACAGGTGGCGAGGGCGGCGAAGCGATCCAGTGGGGGACCTACCTGGCCGGCGGCGGTGGGCTTCTGACGCTGATCTCAGGCCTCTCCGGCATGCGCGGTCGCTGACCAGCGGGCCAACGGTCGCAGCCCAAGCGTCATTGGCGAAGGATCAGTGGAATGCGTCAGCGAACCGCTGACGCAACCCGGCTTTGTCTACTTTGCCCATGACGTTGCGCGGCAGGCTTTCGACCCAGAAATAGCGTCGCGGTCGCTTGAACGGGGCCAGCGCCGCCACAAGCGCAGTCAGTTCGTCAGACCCGAGGGGCGGGCGGGTTGGCGTACCGGAAGATGGCGCCAGTACGGCGACGACGCCTTCGCCCATATCCGCGTGCGGCGCGCCGATGACGGCGCACTCGGTCACTACAGCCGAGGCGTTGAGCGCGGCTTCGACTTCCGCCGGATAAACGTTCATGCCGCCGACGATGATGAGGTCTTTCGCCCGCCCGACGATCGCAAGGCGCCCATCCCGGCCAAACGTTCCGACGTCGCCGGTGCGAAACCAACCGTCTGCCGTGAACGCCTCGCGCGTTTTTTCAGGACTGCGCCAATAGCCGGCGAAGACATTGGGGCCGCGTACCTCAATGTCGCCCGGCTCTCCGTCGTCGGCTCCCTGACTGCCCGAGATACGGACCTCGACGCCCGGCAGAGCAAAGCCGACCGTCCCGCTGAGCCGTTCGCCCAAATACGGATTTGACGCGATAATGCCGGCTTCAGACATGCCGTAGCGCTCGAGGATGCGATGGCCGGTGCGCACCTCGAATTCAGCGAATGTCTCGTCCAGCAGCGGCGCCGAGCCCGAAATAAACAACCGCATGCGGGCGCAGTCAGCTAGGCCGAAATCAGGGTCGGCGAGGAGTCGCGTATAGAACGTCGGTACGCCCATCATCAGGGTCGCGCGCCTCAGCGCCGCGCGCACGGGGCCGACCTCGAACCTCGGCAGAAACAGAACCTCAGCGCCCACGAGCATGGCTGTGTTAAGCGCGACGAACAGGCCATGGATATGGAACATCGGCAGGGCGTGAACGAGCCTGTCGGCTGCGGTCATTTCCCAGACGCTGGCGAGAGCGGCGGCGTTTGTCGACAGGTTTGCGTGGGTCAGCATTGCTCCCTTCGGCTTGCCGGTGGTGCCTGACGTATAGAGGAGCGTGGCGAGATCGTCCGGCCCGCACATGGCGATAGGGCCGGCCGGCGGCAGGTTGTCGTCCAGACAGCGCATGAGCGATCCGTAGCCTGTCTCGTCGAGCGTCTCGACCGCAATCCCGGCGTCAATCCGGGATGTCATCATATTGGCTCGCGCCGGATCGCACACGTAGACGGCGGAGTCGGCGTCCGCCAGCAGCTCGGCGGTCTCCTCCGGGGTGTAAGCCGGATTCATCGGCACGAAGACCATCCCCTCGCGCAAGGCGGCGAGATAAAGCGCGACTGCCTCGGCGCTTTTGCCCACTTGCGCCGCAATCCGGTCGCCGGGCCGTGCGCCGCGGTCGCGCAGAACCGCGCCGATGGCGCCGGCGAGCGTCGCGATCTGGCCGAACGTGAAGAACCCGCCGCTGGGCAGCGTCAGGAAGGGTCGGGTCGCGCGCTCAGCGCAGCGACGATCAAGTTCTTCGAAAAAATTACCGTCCGCCATCAGTCGCAATGCGTCCGCTTTCGTGCGCGCCTGACGACCCTCTCTTGAGCCGGTCGCCTCTTCCCGACATAACACGCAGCAATCCGGGGGGTCACGAACGGCGCGCAGGGCCCCGATTGATGGGGCGCCGATTGATGCGGCGCGGAGGGAGCGGGAAACATGTTCGACGTCAAGCAGGGGGCCGCAGAAGGGGATCATCCGGCTGCAGGATCGGGGAATTTTGCCGGCGCCCTCGACCGCTCGATCGAGGCGGCCGCAGATTGGCTCGCCGCCCGTCAAAAGCCCGAAGGGTATTGGGTCGGCCGCCTTGAGTCGAACGCCTGCATGGAAGCGCAGTGGATCCTTTGCCTTTGGTTCGTCGGGCTGGAAAACCACCATCTGCGTCCGCGCCTTGCCGAATCTTTGCGCCAGTCGCAGCGCGCGGACGGCTCGTGGGAGATTTATCACGACGCCCCCGCCGGCGACATTAACACGACGGTGGAGGCTTATGCCGCGCTGCGCTCGACCGGCGCGACCGCTGACGACCCGGCGCTCGTCAAGGCGCGCGAGTGGATCGCCTCAAAAGGGGGCCTGCGGAACATCCGCGTGTTCACCCGCTACTGGCTGGCGCTGATCGGCGAATGGCCGTGGGAGAAAACGCCGAACCTGCCGCCTGAGGTCATCTATTTCCCGAACTGGTTTCCGTTCTCAATCTATAATTTCGCCCAGTGGGCGCGCGCGACGCTCATGCCGATTGCGGTGCTGTCGGCGCGCCGCCCGGCAAGGCCGCTCGCGCGCGAAAACCGGCTCGACGAATTGTTCCCGGGCGGGCG
>JBGTFV010000062.1:0-6738 GCA_041747095.1 Parvularculaceae bacterium | reverse complement strand
CCGCACAGCGCCGTTCGCGCGCACCACTTCGCCGCAGCGCAGACCCGCAGCGCGCCCGAAGACGACGAGGTCGATCAGCGAGTTCGACCCCAGGCGATTTGCGCCGTGCACGGAAACGCAGGCCGCCTCGCCGATCGCCATAAGGCCGGGCACCACCGCATCGGCGTCGTCGCCTTTCTTGGTGACGACTTCGCCGTGATAATTCGTCGGTATGCCGCCCATATTGTAGTGCACGGTCGGCAGCACGGGGATCGGCTCTTTCGTAACGTCAACGCCGGCGAAGACGCGCGCCGATTCCGAGATGCCGGGAAGGCGCTCATGCAGCACTTCCGGCGAGAGGTGATTAAGGTTGAGATAGATGTGGTCCTTGTTCGGACCAACCCCGCGCCCTTCGCGGATTTCGATTGTCATGGAGCGCGAGACGACGTCGCGGCTGGCGAGGTCCTTGGCTGACGGGGCGTAGCGCTCCATGAAACGCTCGCCCTCGGAATTGGTGAGGTAGCCGCCTTCCCCGCGCGAGCCTTCGGTGATGAGCACGCCCGCGCCGTAAATGCCCGTCGGATGGAACTGCACGAACTCCATGTCCTGCAAGGGGAGGCCTGCGCGCAACACCATCGCGTTGCCGTCGCCGGTGCAGGTGTGGGCGGAAGTGCAGGAGAAATACACGCGGCCATAGCCGCCGGTCGCGAGGATCACCATCTTGGCGTTGAAGCGGTGCATCGTGCCGTCGTCGAGCTTCCAGGCCATCAGGCCGCGGCACTCGCCGGCCTCATCCATGATGAGGTCGAGGGCGATGTATTCGATGAAGAATTCGGCCTTCTGCTTGACGGCCTGACCATAGAGCGTGTGCAGAATGGCGTGGCCCGTGCGGTCGGCGGCGGCGCAGGTGCGCTGTACTTGCCCCTCGCCGAAATTGCGCGTCATCCCGCCGAAGGCGCGCTGATAGATTTTGCCTTCGTCCGTGCGACTGAAAGGCACGCCCCAGTGTTCGAGTTCATAGACGGCCGCCGGCGCGTTCTTGCAGAGATATTCGATCGCGTCCTGATCGCCGAGCCAGTCAGACCCCTTGACGGTGTCGTACATATGCCAGCGCCAGTCGTCCTCGCCCATATTGCCGAGGGCCGCTGAAATGCCGCCTTGCGCGGCGACGGTGTGCGACCGCGTCGGGAAAACCTTGCTGACGCAGGCGGTCTTCAGACCCGCCTGAGCGGCGCCAAGCGCGGCGCGCAGGCCAGATCCGCCGGCGCCGACAACGACGACGTCGTAGACATGATCAATCACTTCATAGGTCTGGGACATCAGGGCTCTTCCTAGGGCGTTGGTCCGAACAAGGACCAGTAGACGGCGACGACGACGCCGAGCGCGACGACAGTGTTGAGTACGCGCAGGGGCCCGCGGATGGACCCATGGATATAGTCGTCAATCACTTCGCCGAGCCCGATCCGCATATGGAAGGCCCCGACCGTAACGAGGGCGGCCAACAAGACGCCGTTGACCGGGCGAGCGAGCCAGGCGCTGACCTCGGTGTAGCTGTCGCCGAGATGAAGCGCGGCTGAGAAAAGAAACCAGATTGCCAGCGGGGCCAGAATGACCGCGCTTGCCCGCTGCATGATGAAGGTTGGCGTTCCCTTGGCTGACATCGCGTTCCCTCAGGCGCTGCGCGCGGCGACGCCGGCGGCGACAATGGCGAGCGCGCCAAGCGCCGAGGCGATGTAGATGGCCCAGGCGGTCGCGGTCGCGGTTTTCGGCGCAAGGCCCCGCCCTGTATCCCAATAGAGGTGGCGCACCCCGTTCAGGAAGTGGAACAGGAGCGCCCAACTATAGCCGAGGAGGACAATCAGCCCGAAGGGCGAGCGCACGATCGGTCCGACATAGGAATAGGCCGCCTCCCCAAGGCTGACCGATATCGCCCACGCCGCCAGAAGAATGGTGCCTGAATAAAGCGCGATACCGGTTGCCCGGTGAGTGATCGACGCCGCCATGGTCACGGTAAAGCGCCAGATTTGAAGGTGCGGCGACAGGGGACGGGCGGGCGATGGTTTCGTCATTCGAGCGACTTTCCGGGCGGCCGCTCCAACATTCGGGCTGGTTGGGCGGTTGGCCGCACGAAAACTAGGCGGGTCGCCTTCGAAGTCAACGCGCGGCGACGCCGCACGGGGCGCGCACAACAGGATGTGAGCGCCTGTCAGAAAACGCCAGAAACGCCTCATCCTGAGGAGCCGCCGCAATATGGCGTCCCGGGGCGGCGTCTCGAAGGACCGGCCCGACTTGCCATCCGTTGCCTCTTCTCGCATCATTGTTAACGAAGTGGGGTTGCAGCGGGGCGATGAAGCAGATGGCCTGGACGGGGTGGCGGCGCGCGGCGGCGCAAATCTTGGCGTGCGGTTTTGCGGGCTTTGCAATGGCTGCGACCGCATCGGCGCAGAACCTGACCGCGGTGACGGCCGCGCAGCTGGAAGAGATTTTGGCGGATGCGGGCCTTAATCCGGAAATGACCGAAGAGGCGGCGACCCGCGCGCCGGTTGCGAGCGGCCGGGTCGGCGACATCAGCTTCTGGGTGCGCGCGCTCGACTGCTCGGGCGCTCCCAAAGCCTGCGAAAACCTTGTCTTCTTTGCGAACTTCACGCTGGGCCGCGAGGCGACGCCGCAAGACTTCCGCATCGTCAACAGCTTCAACGACAGCCAGGTGTTCGGCCGGGCTTACGTCATTCCAGGGCGCGGCGAGGTCGGCGTCGACTATGTGATCGACCTCGGCGGCGGCGTCGCGATGGACCATATCACGGGCAATGTTGCGCGCTGGGCCGATGTGCTCGGCGCCTTCATCGACCGGTTCCAGAAGGGCGAGCCGACTTCCTGAGGCCTCGCCGGCGAGTGCTGGGGTCGGGCCCACGGAGTATTTCGGGAAAGGTTTGGCCCGATGCAGACATTCATAATGGAGGTCGTAGGTTGTGCGCCAACGAGAAAAGGACCGCACCTTTCAGGCGCCAACCAATCGGTTCGCGGGTGGCCGGGTCAGCCGACAACCGAGTTAAAGCATTCCAAAACAGGTCTTCGCCGTTTGGCATTCTCCCGACCATTCTGACAATGTATTGCTGAACGGCATCCAATCCCCAGTGCGCCGCTATATACTCACATGCATTGTCGGCCATGCACTCGATGTCGGTCTCGTCGCGCGTCGCATAGTCGAAGAAGGACGCCCTATCTTGAAGGTCTCGTTGAAGGCGGGCGTCAATACTTCGGATGTCGTCGACTACCTGCGTGAGCAGCTTTTCTCGGTCAGCCGGGTCGACAATTTCGAGAGCAATATATCTGCGTGGCCAAAAGAAATTCCCCAACATCCCATCAACGAAAAGGCCATCGTCAGCGCGTTTAAACGAGGTTTCGTGTCCATAGACCCGCGCCCAAGGTTTGCCGCGCCGCCATACCCTCAAAGTCTGTGATTTAACGCCTGCATGAGGCAGAACGATTATCGTCGCGCCAGCCGAGTTTTCTGACGATGACTGGAATGAGTACGCGTAGGTTAGGTCGCCGCGCGATACTTGGATTTCGCGGCGGCTGGATAATAGACGGGTTTTGCCAAGCGAACCGTCCAAAACAGCGGCCACATCCGAAAAGAATTGGGCGCAAACCTCGCGCGGTCTCTCCAGTGACGGATCAACCGGCCGAAATCGTGCGTGCATTGCTCGAGTTCGCGACTCGACTATCTGCGCAAGCGCGACGTCCAGCGGATTGGTTGGCTTCTTGGGCATAGCGCCAAACTTAGTGGCAACCGTTGCGGCGGGCGAGTGTCGCCTATTGGCGATTTTATGCCGTGTGCAGAGGCGCGGTCGGGCCTCCCGAATTAACGGGCCCGGCCCAACCCAACCTCACGCCGCCCTATAAACCAGCGCCTTCAGGGGCGGCGGCAGGTTGGCGACATTAGCCTCTGGCTGCGCGCGCTCGACTGCGCGGGCGTTCCCAAAGCCTTCGAAAGCCTCGTATTTTTCGCGAACGTCACGCTGGGCCGACAGATATTTCAGGGAAAGGTTGGGCCCGAGTCAGCCATTCGCCGACTGGGCGTTTGTTGTTCCGGCACGCTCACCGCGCATAGTCGTCCCGGTGCGTCTTCGGCCTGAGCCCGAACGGGGAGTGCTCGAAGTTTCCACGTGGAGGAAAGGCTTGGCTATAGTGCTCTCAGGCGATGCGTAATGGGGCGCTCTGCGCCTGTTGGGGAGGTAAGGATGAAGACATCGATTTTGAGGGGGGCCGCCACAGCCCTGCGAATGGCCGCTTCCTGCGGAAGCGAGCCGCCGGCAACCCTTCGCGCCGAGCAGCGCAGACCCGCTAAGGCTGGTCGAAGCGTTCGCGGAGCGTCGTCATGATTGTGGTCAATGAAGTTCTTCCTTCCGATCCCGAGCAGCTGAAAGGACTGATGTCGCCTGGCCCGAAAGGGCCGATTTTCATGGTCAATCTGCTGAAGTTCAAAGACCGAGCCGAATACGACGACGGACGCGAAACCGATCTGACCGGCCGCGACGCCTACATGATCTATGGTCGGGCAGTGACGGAGCTTTTGCCGAAGTTTGGCGGACGCGTCGTCTTTGCCGCTGACGTCACTTTTCTGTCGCTCGGGCGGGTGGAGGAGCTTTGGGACGAAATCGCAATCGGCATGTACCCGGATCGCGCGTCTATGGTCCGCATGTCGATGTCGGAGGAGTGGCGCGCGATTGCCGTGCATCGCAGCGCGGGTCTCAAGGGTCAGCTGAACATCGAAACGGTGCTTCCAGATGGGGCGCTGGGTTCGGCGTGGGCGGCCGCGCTGGGCGTGCAACGCGAGTGAGCCTGCTGCCCGGCATCGGCGAACCCTATCGAGGCGCGCGCGCCTCAGCATGGTTTCTTGCGCTCTTGGGTTTGGGGTCGGTCATTCCCGGCTGCATCCACTATTTCTTGCCTGATGGCGGCGCCGGCGTCATCGCGGGTTTGGACATGGGCGCTCAGCGCGCAACGATTGTCGGCGTGTTCGCGTGGATGGGCGCGACGCAGATCGGGTATGGTCTGGCGCAATTGGCGGTGGCGCTTCGCTATCGGCCGCTGACGCCCTTGTTTCTTATGCTGGCGCTGATCGAACGGTCTCTTGCAGCGATTGCCGCATGGGTGACGAAGGCTTCGCCGAGCGGCCATCACCCGCCGGAGAATTATGCGGTCCTCGTGCTGACGCCGCTCATCGCCGTGTTCCTGGCGCTCTCCTTGCGGAAGGTTGAGGCTAGCGCCGACGGTAAGTAATGACACATAAATGACGGCGCGCAGTGCGCGTGACGCACTTTGGCGATCTTCTAACCTTTGCAGGGGCTGGGCGGGCTTCCCGAATTAACCCGTCCGTATCCTAACGAATGATCACGCCGCCTTGTCGACCAGCGCCTTCAGGCGCGGCGGCAGCTCGGCGTCGAGCGCTTTCAGATGCGCAATCAACGCGCGCTCCATCTGATGCAGCGCGCCGTCGCGGCTGATCCGTTCGACGAGCCAGTCGGTTTCCGTATCGGTGATAAGTTCAGCCTCGGCGGCCGCTTTTGCGTTGGCGGCGTTGCGTTGGCCTTGCAGCGACGTTTTCGATCCGTCGTCCGCGCCGAGCGCGTGCCGAAGCGCGGCGAGCCCGCCGGAGAACATCCGCCCGAACATGCGGCCCGGCTTGACCGACTGGTCCCGCGCGAAGGCGTCGAGGCGCATCGCCTCTTCGCGCGCCAGCGGGCGGTAGCCGACATGCGCCATCAGGTGGGCGGCGATGGCGTTGACGAAAACGTCGCGCCAGGCCGGGTCGTTGTCGGCTTCCGCGCACAGGTCGTTGAGGTCGAACAGGAACTCCGCCTCCTGCCGCGAGACGGCGACGGACTGGTCTCCCGCTGCGGCGTAGATGAGGCGCTTGACGAGCGCAGCCGTCTCGGCGTCGATGCGCGGCGCGCCCTCGTGCGTTCCCTGGCGCGTCCTCAGCGTCGATTTGATCGCTTCGGCGGCGTAGCGGTTCATGGCGAGCGGCGTCGACGTCGCCCGTTCCGCCAGCGAAACGAGAAGCCTCGCTTCGAACAGACGGGCCGCCGATCCGTTTTCGCCAAGCCACTCCTTGCCGAGGAAGCCGCTGAGATATCCCCACTCCTCGTCTGTCAAATAGCCATGCGGCTGTTCTTCGCGCAGGAAGTAGTCGCCGACCGCTTCGACGAGGAAATCGGGCCATTCCCGGTCGCCAGCGGGCGCGCGCGCGGCAAGGCCCATCAGCGCAGTCAATTCCTCGCGGCTGACGACCCCATCCCGGAAAACGTTTCGGCGCAGAAACAGAACCTCTTCGGCGGTAACGAAGCCATTGGCGCCAACGGCGGAAAGGCGGGCTTCCTGCATCGAGCCTGTCATTTCAGTCTTCTCCCTCATGCCGTCCATGATGGCCGGCGCGCGCGGCGCAGCAAAATTTGCCGCGGAGTATCGCAGGGGAGGGTTAAGGGGACGGAAAGTCGGCGTGCAAAACCGGCGGCTCAGGATTCCGGGCGGCGGCGTCGGTCCGCCTCCCCAGCAGGAAAATGGCCGCCGTCAGCGCCAATGCGCCCGCGATCAGGCTCACAAACGGCGAGAGCCCAAGGCCCGTCGGCAGGGATCCGAGAACAATCGCGACCGCCCCGACCAGCAGCGCGTAGGGGGCCTGCGTGCGGACATGCTCGATATGATCGCACCCCGTCGCCAGCGAAGACATGACGGTGGTGTCGGCGATCGGCGAGC
>JBGTFV010000061.1:0-4979 GCA_041747095.1 Parvularculaceae bacterium | reverse complement strand
GCGCGAGCTGGGCGCCGATGTCGTCATCAGCGTTGATCTTAACGCCGTGCCGCGCGTGTTGACCCTTGAACCTCCGCCCAAGGAGGATAAGGCGCCGGCCGCCGCTAGCCTCGGCGGCGAGCAGAGCGTAGCGGCTTCAGTCAAAGCGTTTATCGATGAGACGCGCCGGCGCATTGACGCGCAGCGGAGCCTCGCGAAGGCGCGCATTTTGGCCCAGCCCCAGCTTTTTGACGCCGCCTACGCGGCCGCAGATATCTTTCAGATGCATCTGGCGCGGGCGCGTGCGGCTAGCTGCCCCGCCGACATAACGCTCGAACCCGATATGCGCGACGCCTTTCCAACCTCATTCGACCGCGCGGACGAATTCATTGAGGAGGGTCGACGCGCCTTGCTCGAAAAGCGCATTGAAATTGAGGCGCTAATTCGCGCCAAGGTCTCCGCTTAACCCGCCCCAACGCCTTACCGAAGGGAGTAACGCCCATGAAACGTCACGCTCGACAGGCTCGGTTCCTCGCCGCAGCGCTCTTCATCGCGGGCGCGACGCCCATCTGCGTCGCCGCCGCAGCGGACGCGCCGATCGCCGCGACATCGGCAGCAACGCCGCTTTTCATCAAGGCGACCAGCGCAGACGATTTCGCCGCGACCCTTCAGCGCCTCACGACCGCCATCGAGAAGCGAAACTTGCGCATCTTTGCGACCATCGATCATGCAGCCGGCGCGCGCTCCATCGGCGAGGACCTGCGCCCGACAACGCTGGTGATTTTCGGCAATCCCGCCGGCGGTACGCCGCTTATGCAGGCGGCGCAGACCATGGGTTTCGATCTGCCGCTGAAGGCGCTCGTTTGGGAGGATGCGGCCGGGGCGGTCCATTTAGCCTATACCGATATTGAACGCGTTGCGGCGCTGCATGGCGACGCGCCGTCAAGCGCGCCGATCGCCAGCATTTCCGGCCTGCTCGCCCAGATCGAGCGCGAGGCAACGAGCGGTCAGCCTACAGACGAGTGACAGGGCGCTGCAGATTGCGCGCAGCGGCCGTCGTCGCCGGCGAAGGTAACGCCGGCTCAGCCCGGCAACGCATATCCGACCGGCGCGGCGGGGCCGAGAGGCAGGCCAAGGGCGACCCACGCCATCGTCAGCGCCAACCCTGAGACGAGCAGCCACAGCGAATAGGGCAGCATCATGGCGGTCAGGCTGCCGAGGCCGAATTCCCTGTTCCAGCGCTGGGCGAAGGTGAGGATCAGCGGGAAGTACACCATCAGCGGCGTGATGATGTTGGTCGCCGAGTCGCCGACGCGATAGGCCGCCGTTGTTGCTTCCGGACTAATGCCGAGCAGCATCATCATTGGAATCATGACCGGCGCCAGAAGCGCCCATTTCGCGCTCGCCGATCCAACGAAAAGATTGATCAGAGCCGTCATCAGGACGATCAAGGCGAGCAGGATCGGCGCTGGCAGGTTCGACTGCCGGATCGCGTCAGCCCCGTTGATGGCGAAGATCAGACCGAGATTCGACCAGTTGAACATCGCCACGAAGTGAGCGGCGAAAAAGGCAAGCACGAGATAATAGGCAAGGTCGCCCATCGATTCGCTCATCATACGAACGATGTCGCGATGGGTCTTCACCGTACCCGCCGCCGCGCCATAGGCCCAGCCGCACGCCAGAAAAAGAATGAAGAATCCGGCGACCAGCGACCGGAAAAAAGGCGACATCTGCGCCGGGCCGACCGCGCTCTCGTCGATTAGCGGCGTGCCCGGCCCCCAGGTGAAGAACGCCCACAGCGCGCAAACGGCGATCGCAGCGACGCCTGCGAGCACGAGCCCGCGTCGCTCCCCGCTGCCGAGCGGTTTTTCCTCGTCGCCGACAGCGATCGTCCCTTTCCATCCGCCAAGCCGCGGCTCCACGATGCGGTCGGTCACGTACCAGATCACTGGCAGGAAAACGAAGACCATCGCCGCGATGAAATACCAGTTGCCGGCAAGGTTGGCGTTCCATTCAGGCGCGAGCGATTCGGCGGCTGCCTCTGTTATGCCGAACAGCAGCGCGTCGAGCTGACCTGGAAAGAGGTTCGCCGAAAATCCGCCCGAAACGCCCGCAAACGCAGCGCCGATCCCTGCAATCGGATGGCGACCGGCCGCAGCATAAAGCACGCCCGCCAGCGGAATGAGCACGACATAGGCGGCGTCGGCGGCGAGATTGCCGATCATCGCCACAAGCGCAACCATCGGCGTCAGGAGGAATTTCGGCGCGGAGCGCACCGCGCCGCGCATGGCCGTCGCGAACAGGCCGGAACGCTCGGCGACGCCTGCGCCTAGCATCACCACGAGCACATAGCCGAGTGGGTGGAAATGAGTGAAAGTCTGGGGCATGTCGACCCAGAGGCGCCGAATGTTATCGGGCGACAGCAGGCTCGCCGCCGAGATCATCAGCGGGAGGCCGCTCTCCTGAATCTGCGTCGGGTGCGCGGCGGACCAGCCAGAAATCGCCGCAATAACCGAAACTGCGACCAGCGCCGCGATCAGGTAGAGGAATAAAAACGCCGGATCGGGTAGTTTGTTCCCTGTACGTTCGATCCATCCGAGTATTCCGCGTTGCACTGCGGCGCCATCGGTTGTTGGGGTCATTCATGTTCTCCCGAAATCGAAGCCCTAATGCGGGCGGCCGGACCGTGCGCAGTTGGTTACCAAAATGCAACTCCGCGTCCCACATAAACGCCAGCCGGCTGTAGAACGGATGGTCCTTGCAACGCCGTCTTAACCATAAACCCGGCAAAATATGCCCGCCTGAAGAAATCAGGCGGAGGAATTGCGCAATGTCTTCGGTAGAAATTCTGGACCTGGCGCGCGAGGGCTTTTGGGTGACTTTGCTTGTCGCCGGCCCCGCCATGCTCGCGGGCCTCCTTGTCGGCCTCGCCATCGCCTTGCTGCAGGCGTTGACGCAGGTGCAGGAAATGACGCTCATCTTTGCCCCGCGGATCGCCGCCATGTTCATCGTCATCGCCATCGCCCTGCCATTCATGGGCGGCGTGCTCGGACGGTTTGCGCTGAAGCTCTTTGCGCTGATTGCATCCGGCGGCGCGCTCGGATGACGCCCGCAGCGCCGGACGCGGCGATTTCAGCGGCTCTCGCGGCCCTGCCAGTCGACGCGTTCATCATTTTCGCGGTTTTCTGCCGCGTCGGGGCGCTCATCATGACTGCGCCGGGCTTCAGCGATTTTTCGTTGTCGCCCCGCATTCGCCTTGCCGTGGCGCTGGCGATATCCGTGGCGCTCGCCCCGATCGCCGCGCCGGCGTTTCCAGCTGACGCAGGCGGGGGCAGCCTTGCCTCCATGACGGGGCTCATTGGAGCGGAGGTCCTCGCCGGCGGATTCCTCGGGCTCACAGCCCGAGCCGTCATGAGCGCCTTGAACGTGGCCGGACAGATCATCGCCCTGCAAATGGGCCTTGCCCTTGCGCAGATTTTTGATCCGAGCCAGGAAATTCAAGGCGCGCTCGTCGGCAGTTTCCTTGCGGTGCTCGGCGCAACGCTGATCTTTGCATCGGACCTGCATCATCTCATGCTGCTGGCGCTGCGGGACTCTTATGCGCTGTTTGCGCCGGGAGCGCCGCCATCCTTTGGCGACATGGCGGAGACGATGCTTGAGGCGAGCGGGGAAGCATTCTCGCTCGGTGTCAGGCTTTCCGCCCCGTTCATTCTGTTTGGCCTTGTCTTTTATGTCGGCTCGGGAATTCTCAGCCGGCTGATGCCGCAGGCGCAGATTTTCTTTCTTCTGTTGCCGGCGAACCTGGCGATTGGCCTGATGCTCCTGATGATGACGATCGGCCTCATTATGACGGCCTTCCTGACGCATTTCGAACAGTCGATCGCAGCCTTCGTGAGATAGCGTCATGAGCGAAACCGCTGACGCCTCGCTGCGCACCGAAGAACCGACGCCGAAGCGCCTCGAGGACGCGCGCCGCAAAGGCGACGCCCCGCGCAGCCCGGAGATCGTTACGGTCGCGATGCTCGGCGCGGCGGGGATCGGCGTCTGGCTCCTGTCAGGATCGCTTTCGGAAGGCGTCGTACGGTTAGGCGTTCCTTTCCTTGAGCGCCCGCATGACTACATCGTGGACGCCGGATCGATGGCCGGAATGTTTGCGGGTCTAGGGTTGCGCCTCGGCGCGCTGTGCGCCGCTTTTGCGGCGCTTTTTGTCGTAGCCGCCATCCTCGGGAATATCGCGCAGGCGGCGCCCGTGTTCGCTCCGCAGAGACTGGCGCCCAAGCTGTCGAAGCTGTCGCCCGTCGAGGGCGCCAAGCGGATTTTCGGCGGCGCTGCGTTGGCAAATTTCCTCAAAGGTCTGTTCAAGCTCGGCGTTGTCGGCTCGATACTTACCTTTGCGCTCTGGCCGGACCGAGAGATGCTGGCCGGCCTTCTTTATGCGGACCAAATCGCCCTGACCGCGCTTGTCCGCGACGCCGTCTTGCGTCTCATCGCTGCGACGCTCGGGGCGATGATTGTCATCGCTGCGCTCGATTACGCCTATCAGAAGTCCGCCTGGCGCAAACGGCTGCGGATGACCAAGGAGGAAGTGCGTCGCGAACTGAAGGAACAGGAGGGCGATCCCGCGATCAAGTCGCGGGTGCGCCAGCAGCGCGAGGCCCGCGCCAGGCGGCGCATGATGGTCGCTGTGAAAGACGCAACCGTTCTGATCATGAACCCGACCCACTACGCCGTCGCGCTTGCCTATGAGGCCGGCTCGGCGGGCGCGCCCGTTTGCGTGGCAAAGGGCATCGACGACCTCGCCCTCAGGCTCCGGGAAACCGCAGAGAAGGCAGGCGTTCCTGTGGTGGAAAACGCCCCGCTCGCGCGCGCGCTTCACGCTGCTGTCGAGCTTGATCGGGAAATTCCGGTCGAACATTACGAAGCTGTGGCGAAAGTCATCGGCTTCATCATGCGCCGCGCCCGCCCGGCCGGGCCCCGCTCCGTCGGAAATCCGCCGCGCG
>JBGTFV010000060.1:0-1603 GCA_041747095.1 Parvularculaceae bacterium | reverse complement strand
CAACGCCGAAAGCAGTCGCCGCAGCGATGTTGGTTGAAAGGGCGAAGAAGTGCCGCGCCATGTCGGCCTCGCCGGCGCCGGCGGCGATCAGCCAGTCGCGGGCGCTGCGCGCGTTCGTCATCGTCTCTTCGGTCGTGAACGTCTTGGACGCGACAAGGAAAATCGTGCGGCGCGGATCGAGCCCTTCCAGCGTTGCACTCAGATGCTGTCCGTCCACATTGGAGACGAAATAAACGCGCCGATCGCGAGCCCAGTATGGCCGCAGCGCCTCGACGGCCATCAGCGGTCCAAGATCGGAACCGCCAATACCGATATTGACGATCGCCTCAATGCGCTCGCCGGAAAAGCCGCGCAGTTCGCCGGCGTCCATCCGGGCGCAGACGGCTTGCATTCGGCGGCGCTCGGCCTCGACCGCCGGGGCGACCGGCGCGCCGTCAACCGAAAAGCCGACCTGTCCGAAATCGCGCAGCGCCATATGGAGCACGGCCCGGCCTTCAGTGGCGTTGATCTTCTCGCCAGCGGCCATGCGGGCAATTGCGCCCTTGAGGTCGGCGGCGGCGGCGAGGTCGAGCAGCGTCGTGATTGCCGCGGCGTCGAGCTTGTTTTTGGAGTAGTCGAGGTAAATGCCAGCCGCTTCTAGGGTGAACCGCCGGGCGCGCCCCTTGTCTGCGGCGAACAAGTCGCGCATTCGGACGCTGCGTAGCGCTTCGGCTCGAAGGCCCAACTCGCGCCACGCGGGCGTCATTTCAATTCCGTTAGCCTGCGTTGGCATGACGGCGTCTTTCCCCTTATGCGCCGCCGCGACGGCGGGGCGTTCGCGCCGGTATTTTAGCGATCGCGGTCAGCGGTCGTTAAACAAAGTGCGGCTAAAGAATATTTCATGAAAATCTCTCCACGCCGGTTTTTTATCGACGCATCGCTCCATCTCACCGCGATTGCAGCCGTCACCGTTATTTTTGGGGCAGCCGCGCTGAAGGATGATGCGCGCGCAGCGGCGGCTCAAGACCAGGGGCCCGCCATCGCTGCGCTCGGCGCGGGGCGCTGACGCCCCAACGCGGTCGCTATATCACGAAGAATACTTCACCGAGCAGCCATAGGGCTTGGTGCGCTTCTCGGCGACTTCTTCGCCCGCTACAACGCTTGCGAAGGCGGCCTTCAAATAGTTGGTCGCCCCGTTGAGGGATTTTGCGTCGGCGGAGGGCTTGTCGTCGATCGCGCCGTCGTAGCGCAGAACGCCCTCGGCATCGATGACAACCATCTGCGGCGTCGTTTTTGCCTCATAGGCCCGCCCGATTACCCCTTCTTCATCGAGGAGAACGAAGCTCGGGGCTGCGTCGCGCGCACGGGTCAACTCGTCAGCTTGGGCGCCGTCCACATGACCCTGCTTGCCGGGCGCCGAGGAAATGACCGAAAGCCATACCCCGCCCTGATCGCGCACCTCGCGCTGCAGGGCCTGCATGGCGCCGGTGGAATAGTGTTTCTGAACATAGGGACAGCCCTCATTGGTCCATTCCAGCACCACAGTGCGGCCGCGGAAGTCGGCCAGCGAGCGTTCAACGCCTTCGCTGTCGGTCAGGGTGAAGGCGGGAGCCAACTGCGGCTG
>JBGTFV010000059.1:0-12188 GCA_041747095.1 Parvularculaceae bacterium | reverse complement strand
CGCCTTGCCGCCGCTGGCTCGGCCGCCATCCCGCGGCGTAGAAATCGCCACTGGCGTCAGGTTCAGTCGCCGGAGTTCCCCACGCGCTTGACGCGCGGTATCGGCGGTAACGACGCCGCGCCGGGAGCGGCCGCCAGCGTCGATCGCCTGATATTCAAACGAGGGCATCGTCTTCCTCCTGCCGCACCACGCGCAGGACTTCCTCGATCGACGTTACACCGGCGAGGACGTGGCGAAAACCGGAGGCGGCAAGGGTGTCGACGCGGCGGAACGCATGAGAGGCCAGCTTCTCTTCCCCGGCGTCGTCATGGATGAGCCGACGAAGTGTCTCATCTGCGACCATCAACTCGTAGAGACCGATCCGGCCCTCATAGCCGGAATGTCCGCATCGCCCACACCCCTTAGGTCGACAAATGGTCACTGTCGAGCCGGCCTCAACACCTAACAGCGCCCGTTCAGCCGCATCCGGCGCATGGGGTTCCTTGCAGGTCGGGCAAAGCCGTCGAACGAGCCGTTGAGCAAGCACTGCCGCGACGGTCGACGCCAAAAGAAAGGGCTCGATTCCCATATCGCGCAGTCGGGTAACGGCGCCAACCGCAGAATTCGTATGCACCGTCGATAATACAAGGTGGCCCGTCAGCGCCGCCTGAATGGCGATCTGCGCGGTCTCTCCGTCGCGAACCTCGCCAACCATCACGACGTCGGGGTCCTGGCGGAGAATCGCGCGCAAACCCGTCGCGAAGGTCATGCCGATCTTGGGATTGATTTGCGTCTGACCGACGCCGTCGATCGCGTATTCGACAGGGTCCTCGACGGTCAGGATGTTGCGGCTTGGATCGTTAAGGAGCGAGAGCGCGGCGTAGAGCGTCGTTGTCTTGCCCGAACCGGTTGGGCCGGTCACAAGAATGACGCCATTCGGCCGCTGCAAAGCCTGTCGCAGACGGGTCAGCGTATCGGCCGGCATGCCAAGCGCGTCGAGATCGAGACGCGCCTCCTCCTTGTCGAGAATACGCATAACGACGCGCTCGCCGAACCGCGCCGGAAGCGTCGATACCCGCACGTCCACCATCTTGCCGCCAAGGGTAAGCGAAATCCGGCCATCCTGAGGCAGACGTTTCTCGGCAATATCAAGCCGCGCCATAACTTTTACCCGGCTTGTCAGCACCGGCGTCAATCGCGACGGGAAAGACAAGACCTCGCGAAGGACGCCATCAATCCGCAAACGGATTGACAACGTTTTCTCGTAGGGCTCGATGTGTATGTCGGACGCTTTCAGCTTTACGGCCTCGGCAATCGTTCCATTGATCAGCCGGATGACCGGCGCATCGTCTTCACTGTCCAGAAGATCCGCCGTTGTCGGCAATCCCTCCGCAAGCGAGGCAAGATCGGTCTCGTCACCCTCGAAAGCGAAATCAGCCGCCTGAATGCTTTTCGCGGCGTAAATTTCCGATAATCGCCGCTCAAACGCCTCGGCTGGCATCTCCTCGATGATGATCGGCGCACCGACGAATCGCCGCACCTCGACCAACGCCCAGGGATCGGGCCGTCCGCGCGCGCCGACCAGCGCAGGCCGGGCAAGCCCGTCCAGCACAACGAGCCCGCGCTCCTTGGCGAAGGCATACGATAGCGGGATGGGCGAGATGGATTGGATCTCACTCATTGAGGCGCCGCTCCGGCGCCGTTGACGCCAGTTACCTGCTCGATCAGCGCCTCCAGTTCAGAAACCGGCCGGCCTGTCGAGAGAAGTTCACGCGCGCGGATGTAGTCGAGTTTCTTCTGTGTCGCCGCGCCTGCGGAATCGCGGTCACGCAGGATCGTCGGGCGAATGAAGACCATCAGATTGCGCCGGTCGCGCGACTTCGCCTGCGTTTTGAAGAGGTTGCCTGCTACTGGAAGATCGCCCAAAAACGGCACCTTGCTTTCCTGACGTTCTGTAGACTGATCGACAAGCCCGCCGATAACAAGAATGTCCCCATCATCAACCAGCGTTGTTGTCGAGATGACGCGCTTATTGGTTATGAGGTCGGTCGATGTGGCGATAATTTGCCCCTCGACGCTCGATGTCTCCTGGCGGATCAGTAGCGTCACTGTACCGCCCTCATTGATCTGAGGGGTGACTTCAAGAATGACGCCCACCTCCTCACGCGATACCGTCCTGAATGCGTTTGAAAAATTGTCGCCAACGGCTTCGCCGGTCGTTATCGGGATTTCCTGCCCGACGGAAAGCGTCGCCGCCTGGTTGTCGAGCGTAACGACGGAGGGGAAGGACAAGACGTTCGACTGGGTATCCTCTTTTAGTGCGGTCAATATGCCGCCGAAAACCGAATTATCGCCGAGCGCGCCGGCGCCGCCAAGCGCGAACCCGTTGATGCCGAGAAGCGAAGTCAGCGCGGCTTGCGCCACCGCGCCGCTCTGGCTCTGGAAATCGCTCGGCACGCCGTCCTGTTGCAGGAGAAGCGAGCCGGCCGCTGCAAGAATATTGGGTTGCGCGCTGGCGAAATTGGTCGTGGAGAAAGGCACGCGGCTGCCGCCCGTTCCTGTAATGAAATACTGGATGCCGAGGTTGCGCGCTGTCGTATCCGACACCTCGACGATAATCGCTTCGATCAGCACCTGAGCGCGGCGGACGTCGAGTTGATCAATGACGCTGCGCAACGTCTTCTGAATGTCGGCGTCGCCTGAGATGATGATCGAATTGGTCGGGTTGTGGAATGATACATTCGCCCGCGACCGGCTAGCCGACGCGCCCTCCGCCCCGGTCGTCGCTGGCTGGGTTGTCGCGATTTCACGCAGCAGCGTCGCCAGATCTTCGGCGTTTGCATGATTGAGGCGAATGACCGAGAGGTCGCCCTTGGTCTCGCCGATGCGGTCAAGTTCGGCGACCACGCTGACAAGACGCGAAACAATTGACGGCTCGGCGCGGATCAGGATCGAATTGCTGGCCTCGACCGGCACGACGCTCGCCTTCTTCCCGCCGCCGCCCTCATCCGTAATTTCTTGCGCGAGCCCTTCGAGTATCTTCGCAACCGCCGTCGCCGAAGCAAAGTTCAAGGCCACCGTTCTATAAACAGTCGTATCACGATCGATCTGGCTCAGGACTTCTCTCAGGCGGGCAACGTTGTCAGAAGTGTCGACGAGAATGATCGAGTTGCCGCTGCGTACCGGCGCGACGACGCCGCGTTCACTGACCAATTGGGCAAGGTTTGCAGCCGCTTCGCGGGCGTCAATATTGTTGAGCCGGACGATTTGCGTGACGATCGAGCCGCGCTCCGAAGCCGCCCCAACAGGACCTGGCGCCCGGGAGCCTTCTTGCAACGGCACGATGCGATAGCTATCGGCGTTGATCGGCGTTGCTGCAAAACCAATCACGCGCAGCGCTGCCTGGAACAACTCCCATGCCTCGCCCGGGCAGACGCCGCCGTTCGGGCCGGACTTGATCGTTACCCGCCCCTGCACCCGCGGGTCGAGCACGAATTTCTTGCCCGTTCGCATGGCGATTTCATCAACGATAGAGCGGATGTCCGCTTCCTCGAAATTGATCGCCTGCGAACAATCTTCCTGCGTGCGCGACTGCGCCTGCGATGGCGACTGGGTCTGAGCCAACGCGCCTGTTGTGGCGGCGAGCGCAACGGTAAAGCCTGCGAAGGCTCGGAGGATGGCCGGTTGAGTCATGGTCATCTAGCGTTCGCCACCATCATCCTGAAGCTGAATTTGTAAGGGGGTGCGTCGCCCCTCGCGCTCGATTGTGATTTCGATCTGAGCCAAGTTGGTCGTCTCGGCAAGGCGCGTCGCGACGGAGAGGAGATCGGCCCCCAGCGGGCTGCCGGCAACAGCGACCAGACGATCGCCGGGTTTCAAGCCAAGCGCTTCGAACTTTCCCGGCATTCCGAGCGGCCAGAGGGATACTTCAGGCAGACCTCCTTCGCTATCCTGCGCCAGCACCAGCACATGATCGCCAATTACGCCGAGTTCCTGTCCTTCAGATAGCCTGCGCGCGAGTTCTTCCGCCGTCCTCCTAGCCAGTTCGTCAGTCGCAACGTCTGCGGATTGCGACTGCCCCTGAAGCGGCGCCGGCGGAATCGCGCCCGTGTCCTGCCGGTTGAGCATACGCAGCGACTCGCGCACGCCGCCGCGAAGGATTGTGACCTGATCGCGGAAGACGCGGTCTAGCGTCGTATCGGGAACGATTAGCTCTCCCACTTTGTAGCGCTTCTGCAAACCGTTCGGCGTGGCGATCACGGCGGAACCGCCAAATTCATCGGTCCATGTGCCGTGCAGGGTCAGACGGAGACTGGTCTCGGCGACATCTTCAAGCGGAGGCCCCTCACCGAGTTCAACGGGGCCGACAGCGCCTGCTGCGCGAAACGGATCGCCCGGACCCGTTGCAGCGACGGCCTCAGCTACAGGCGCGCGCAGCGCGACTGCGCCTAGCGTCGGCCCTTCGAGCGGAGCGAGAAGGCTCCAGAAAAGCCTGCCGACGACTATGGCGGCTGCAATGGTTAACGCGATCTCAACAAGCAAGACAACGCGCGCTTCCGTACGGGCGCTCCAGTTCAGTTGGCGGACGATATCAGTCAAGGCGGCAACGCCCTTCCGCTGGCCCGCCTGCGCAGGACCCGGTCGGAACGATCGCTGAAGGTCGAGAAATGCCACTGAGCCTGTCTGCCTGTCTGACGCGCCCGTTCCTAGCAAAAGAAACCGCAGCCGCCCACTAATCAAAGCCACCGCGTTGACTATGAGCCCTGAACCTTAAACACGAGAAAATGTCGATCCGGTGGGGCTGATATGACCTTCGCCGAAATCGCCCGGCCGGAAGCGGGCCTGAGGCGCCCAAGAGGTTTAACACTATTTTAAACGAGTTCCCTGCCGGCTGGTCGCGTTCCAAGGTCGGCTTCACCGGTCTCAGGGGTCAGATGGTTTAAGGCGCGCCCGATGGGCGGCAGATTATCAAAGTGCGCCGGGCCGGCTTCGCGTAAACGAGACCGTCCAGCCATTTGCTTCGATCGAGACAGGCGCCCCGCCGGATTTGTCGAGCGCGTTGCTTGGCACAGCCAACGCGAGTTGCGTCTCGCTGCGATTGCTATCGATGGTGCGTGTATCCCCTGAACAGTCAATCGGAACGAGGCCCCCGGACAACAACGTCACGTAAGTGAGATTCACAATCGGACCGGACTCGATATCGACGGCGACCACCTCGGCCAGATCGAACGGCGTCGTCCGAACGGGCGCCTCACAATCGGGAGAGATCGGAGCCAATTCTACGAGACGAGAAGCAAAATTGGCGATAATCGGCTCCCCGATCAGCCTTTCATTCGCCCGATCCCATTCGAAGACGATCTCGAACCGGTCATCAACTTCAGTTACGCCGGTATCGTCCCCAAAGACCGCGATGCTACCGTCGAACTGGCCGATGACCGCGTAACGTTCAGGCTCCAGAGCATCCGTTTCAACCGGCGATGCGCTTGAAGGGCGTTCGCTGGAACATGCGCCAAGACTCGCGATCATGATGGCGGCGACGGCTACGCTCACGGCAGTCGCCACCGGCTTTGGGCTTCGTGCTTTTCTCAACATCTTCGTCCCCGCTATCGATCATTCGCGCGGGATATCGAGCAGGCAACGGTCAAAGTAAACCCAATTCAACCTGCTGAAGGATGTGAGAGCGCCGATAAACGCAGAAAGGCTTCTGTGTCTTTCTAGCCACGATTCGGCCTGTCACAAATCGGAAATAAATACATCACGTTCCTGACACCGCTTGCGACTAATGAGCGCGAACGGTCGCTGATCACTATTGCTTGTCCGTCCAGTTATTTCTGAAACCCAATCAAGGGGCCTTATCGTTATGAGCTTTTCCGCAAAACTCCGTCCGGCGCTGCTTGCGAGCGGCGCGATGCTTGTGCTCGCTGCCTGCTCGCCTGGCAAAGACATCATTTCGCCGGGCGGAACCAACCCGCCTCCCCCTCCTGGCGGTGGCGGTGGCGGTGGCGGTGGTGGCGGTGGCGGCGGCGGTACGCTGACCTGTCCGGCTGGCACGACCGCAGGCGGCGCGATTGGCGCCAGCACGGTCTGCAACATTACCGGCGAAATACTCGCTGACCTGACGATCCCCAATATTTCCGGCATCATTTATCGCCTCAACGGCCGGGTCGACGTCGGTCGCGACATTGGCGGCGCCGGCAATGCGCAAGGCGGACAAAGCGCCGAACTTCGCATCAACCCGGGCGTGACGCTGTTCGGCGCCTCTGCGGGCGATGTGCTTATCGTCAATCGCGGCAGCCGGATCGTGGCGCAGGGCAATGTCAATCAGCCGATCATCTTTACGGGCCGCGCGGACCTAGAAGGGACCGCAAACCCGGATACGGCTTCGCGCCTTTGGGCCGGCGTGGTTATCGCGGGTCGAGCGCCCATCAATACCTGTAACGCCGCGGTTACGGCGGGCTCTTCGGAATGCCAGCAGCCAGTCGAAGGCATTCTGGCGTCAACGGGCCGCAACGCGCTCTACGGCGGCGACCTCGCAAACGACAACAGCGGCGTGATGGAGTTCGTGCAAATCCGGTTCCCGGGCGCGTTCCTGCCCGGCGCGGCGGCTGGCGACGACCTTAACGGACTGACGCTTGGCGGCGTCGGCGCGGGCACGACGATCCGGAATGTGCAGATCCACAACTCGGGCGATGACGGCATCGAAATTTTCGGCGGTCGCGTCAACCTACGCAATTTTGTCGTCACGGGCGCCGTCGACGACTCGTATGATTTCGACGATGGCTGGACGGGCAATGCGCAGTTTATCATCGTTCGCCAGACGGTAGCCGGCGAAGCGAACGCGCCGGACCGACTGGTTGAGTCGAGCAACCGTCGTTCAGGCGCCGTCCTCGGTCCGAACAATCCGACGAACCCGACCATCTCCAACTTCACGTTCCTTGGGCTTTTGGAGAACAGCTCAGGCTCGGCCCTCACGAACGGTCTTAACATGAACAATACCGGCGGCACGCCGGGCAGTTCTGGCCGGTATTATAACGGCATCGTAACCGGTCCAACCCGTTGCGTTACCGCTGCCGCCGCGGCGACATCGCCGGCGCCGGTGTTCAATTCGATCCTGTTTGACTGTCCGCAGCAACCGGACATGGCGACGCTCGCACTGATCAATGCGGGTACGAACAACACGACGACGACGCCGAATACGCTCGCCGGCCTGTTCCCGGGACCAAATGAGACGGCAGTTACGCCTTTCGACGCGACGACGCTCGATCCTTTCTTCGTGGCGGCGCCCTACATCGGCGCCTTTGCGGATACGGAAACAGAATCGTCGAGCTGGGCATCGGGCTGGACCTTCAGGCTCTTCCCGGATCCCGAATGTCCGACGGGCACGCTCACCGGCGCTCCCATTAACGGGCAGCGTCGCTGCATCCTGACGGGCACTCTCGGCCAAGGCGACGTCCCCGCTAACATAACGCTGACGGCGAACAACCTCTATGAAATTCAGGGCCGCGTAGACGTCGGCGTCGATCGTGGCGCGGCGGGCACGGGCGGCGTCGCCGCAAGCCTGACGATCGAACCGGGCACAACCCTTTTCGCCGATTCCGGCGGCGACGTTTTGATCGTCAACCGCGGATCGCAAATTTTCATCGAAGGCACGCAGAACCGCCCCGTCGTTATGACGGCGGCGCGCGACGTCCTCGGAACGCTGCCGAACGTTCCGCAGGCCACGCGTGAATGGGCCGGGCTTATTCTTCTGGGCCGCGCGCCAATCAATACCTGCAACGCGGCGGTCACCGCGGGCAGCGTCGAGTGCCAGCAACCGGTCGAGGGTATCCTTGCCGCCACGGGTTCCAATGCGTTTTACGGCGGGGCGACGCCGAACGACTCGAACGGCGTCATCCGCTTCCTGTCCATCCGCTACCCCGGCGCGTTCCTTCCCGGCGCAGCGGCGGGCGACGACCTCAACGGTTTGACGCTCGGCGGGGTTGGCACCGGCACCATCATCGAGAATGTCCAGGTCCATAACTCGGGCGACGACGGCATCGAAATTTTTGGCGGCACCGTCAACCTCCGCAATGTTGTCGTCACCGGCGCTATCGACGACTCACTCGACTTTGACGATGGCTGGAACGGTTTCATGCAGCGCGCGATCGTCATTCAGTCGACGGCCGCTGAGGCAAACGCGCCCGACCGCCTCGTGGAATCCAGCAACCGGCGTTCCGGCGCTGTGTTGGGTCCGAATAATCCGACGAACCCACTCGTTTCAAACTTCACGTTCGTTGGACTCCTCCAGAACAGTTCAGGTTCGGCTCTTACGAACGGCGTGAACCTCAATAACACCGGGGGCACGCCCGGCAGCTCCGGCCGGTATGTGAACGGCGTCGTAACTGGTGCGAGCCGCTGCGCAACCGCCGCCGCCGCCGCAACCTCTCCTGCGCCGACGTTCAATTCCATCCTGTTCGATTGCCCGACGCAGCCGGACGCCGCGACTTTGGCTTTCATCAATGCGGGCGCCAATAACTCGACGGCGGTCGCCAACACGCTGACGAACGTGATCGTGAATGGCCCGACTGAAACTGCGCGTACGGCAGTCAATCCGGCAACGCTCGATCCGTACTTCCTGCCGCTTACCTACATCGGCGCGGTGCAGAACAGCTCCGACACTTGGTACCAGGGCTGGACCTGCGGACCCGCGCCGCTCGTGGCCTGCTAACGACAAACGCTATCGGGGCGGCGTTTCGACGCCGCCCTGTTCGTTCAAAATCGCTTTCCAAGTTGGGGTCACATTCAAATGAAACGCTTTAAACACTCAGGCGCGCTGGCGCTGCTTCTGTCTTCGGCGCTCGTCGCGCCAAGCATTGCGCTCGCCCAGGCCGAAGGCGAGGTCGACGAAATCGTCGTTCGCGGCCAGTTCATTCCCGAGCCACTGCGTCAAACGTCTCAGGTGGCGTCTTTCCTCAGCTCGGAAGATTTGGCGCGCTCGGGCGATGCTGACGCGGCGGCCGCTCTAACCCGGCTTTCGGGTCTTTCTGTGGTGCGGGGTTTCGTATTCGTCCGGGGTCTAGGCGACCGCTACTCCTCCGCGCTGCTGAACGGCTCGCCATTGCCGAGCCCCGAGCCTTTGCGGCGCCAAATTCCGCTGAATATTTTCCCGTCAAACATCCTCGATGGCGCCGATATCCAGAAGACGTATTCAGCCAACCTTCCCGCCGAATTCAGCGGCGGTCTCATTGATCTTCGAACGCTCCGCCAACCTCCCGATCCGTTCCTTACGGTCAAAATCGGCACGGCCGGAAACACTGAATCGACCCGGCGTCGCGGCCTAACGGTAGATGGCTTCGACCGCGATTGGACTGGCATCGACTTCGGCACGCGCGACATTCCTGGCCCGTTGCGCAACCTGATCGACCAGAATCGTCGGGTCGATCTCTCCAGCTTCAGTGCGGAGGAACTGGAAATCGCCTCTGAAAGCCTCGTCAACTCCGAGTTGAACGTTCTGCAGAGCCAGAAATTCAATCCGGATCTGAATGTCGAGCTTTCGGCAGGCAAGACTTACGATCTAGGCAATTTCGATCTCGGGCTGCTGGCGCTGGTCGGCTACGAAAGCCAGTTCCGCACCCGTCGCAGCGAGCGCATTTTCGTTCCAAACGTCGTGTCGACGGCATCAACGCGTCTCGACGCCACAACGACGACGTGGGACATTGTCGCAAATGGTTTTGCGAGCGCTTCCCTTGGCTGGGGCGTCAATAACTCAGTGACGTTGGCGGGTCTGCTCATTCGCAGCACGACCAGCTTCGCCGAGGTCGAGGAAGGCTTCAACGTCGATGGCGTTCCCCCGGACGATTTCGTGCCGCAGGGATCGATCGAAGAGAACCTCATCGAACTGGCCAGCCTGCCAACCAACGAGCGCCGGGAAGCGAGCGCGTGGTACGAGCGGCAAATCTGGCAGGCCAGTCTTCTGGGCGAGCACCGTTTATTCGATGCGGTTGATGTCGACTGGCGCGTCGCATACTCGCGTTCTTCCCGCGAAGCGCCTTATGAGCGGTTCGCCCAGTTCATCTTCCCCGGCGCAACCCGCACCCAACCCGGAACGCCGAGCCTGAACCAAGGCGGGCAGATCATACGCTTCTCCGAACTGAAGGACGAAGTCCTCAGCTTCGGGGGCGATCTCGAATATGTGCTGCCGATTGCTGCGTCGCGCGACATCACTTTCTCGGCGGGCTTCGCCTATTCGGATACCGAGCGGGATGTCGAACTTCTCCAGTTCGCCTTCGACCAGGACCGGACAGGCGCCGGCATCGCGCTTCCGCCAGAGATTCTCGAATCCCGGATCGACTTCATCTTCTCGCCTGACAATATCGGGCCGGGTCTTCTTCTGCTTCGCGAAACCACTAACCTTGACGACAGCCACACGGGCAAATTGCGCACCATCGCTGGCTATGCGCAGGCCGACGCCGAAATTCTGCCGTTTGTCCGCGTTACCGCGGGCGTCCGGTATGAGACGGCGGATCAGGATCTCGAAACGCTGAACCGGTTCGGCCTGACGCCGTTCGCTCCGCCAGTGAATCTGAGCAATGATTACTTCCTGCCGGCCGCGACAGTCACCTGGAACTTTGCTTCGGACCTGCAATTGCGCCTCGGCTATTCGCAGACGATCGCGCGTCCGCAGTTCCGCGAACTCGCCGCTTCCGAGTTCGTCGATCCGGAATCTAGCCGCCGGTTTCAGGGAAACCCGCTTCTTACCGATACGCGTTTCCGCAATTACGACGCCCGGCTAGAGTATTTCTTCGGGCGCGATCGGTTCGTGACGATTGGCGGTTTCTACAAGGAAATCACCGACCCCATCGAAGAGGCGACCAACGAACTCGACGGCCGCCTGCGCACCGGATACATCGCCGCGCCTCGGGCCGAGATTTATGGAGGAGAATTCGAGTTCCGCAATCGGTTCACGATGCCGTTCGAACTCCCCTTGATCAGAGGGGCGGAGTGGCTCTTTACGACCAACTACACCCTGACGTTCTCCGAAGTGTTCGCCGGCGATGAGTTGATCGGCGATCCCTTCGACGCCGGCAACCTCATCCGCGCGAGCGCGGTTTTCGTTGGCTCCGAGTCCACGGATCTTGTGGGCGCAGCGAAACACATCGTGAATGGTCAGTTCGGCTATCAAACCGAAAATTCGCAGTTCACCATTCTCGCCAATTGGGTCAGCGAACGGCTGGCGCGGCGGGGGGTTGGCGTTCCTGCGGTGTTTGAACGCCCAGGTATAACGCTTGACGCCGTTTTCCGCCGGAACTTCCAAGTGGGCGGCAACTCCTTTGTGCTTGGTCTGGCTGGTCGGAACCTTCTAGGCGAAGAAACGAACTTCTTCCAGAACTCCCAGATCCTCGGCGAAGTGCCCCTCGACCGTTATGAGCGCGGGCGGACTTTCTCGGCGAGCATCACCGGGAATTTCTGACCGCAGACGCGGTCTGGCAAACCGTAAGCGAGATTGGGCCGGGCTTTAAAGCCCGGCCCTCTTTTTTTTGGCACGCGATTTTCAGATTGCGCTGGTGCCAGTTCACATGCAGCAGATCGCCTGGATGCGTGCCGTTCCCCGCACATTCAGGCGATATGACGAACCATGGATTCTAGCCTTTCCTCGAACTTCAGCGCAGCAGCCGCGTTGGTCGGCGCGATCGCCGGCCTGCTCATCGGCAGCTTCCTGAATGTTGTAATTCATCGCGGCCCCGCGCTCTGGGGGTTGATCGAACCCGGGAACAGGCGGTCGCGGGGAGATCTTGTTGCCCCGCGATCTTATTGTCCGGCGTGCCGAACGCCCTTGCCGGCGTTGCGCCTGATTCCCGTACTGAGTTATCTGGCGCAGCGCGGGCGTTGCGCGACCTGTAGCGCGCCGATCGCCCTGCGCTACCCATTGGTAGAGATTGGCGGCGCCGTCATCGGCATCATCGCGGTAATCTGGAGCGACGCGCCGCTGCAGATATTGGCGACCGCCGTTCTCGGCTGGTCGCTCCTGTGCCTCGCCGCCATCGACGCCGAGACCGGTTTCCTGCCCGATGCAATCACGCTTCCGTTGATCGGACTAGGGCTCGCCGCGTCGATGCTGCCAACCGGTCCCTCGCCGCTAGCGAGCGTCATTGGCGCAGTTGCCGGCTTTTCCGCCTTCGCAATCGTTGGCGCGGCCTACGCACGCCTGCGCGGGCGCGACGGTCTGGGCG
>JBGTFV010000058.1:0-3686 GCA_041747095.1 Parvularculaceae bacterium | reverse complement strand
GTCGCGCGTCGATGCGCGGATAGTCAGGCCGGGGCAGCATGCGCCCGTCCGCCGCGAAGAACGCGTCCGCCACGGAGCGATCCCAGGTGAGCGTGCGCAAGACCGGCAGGCGATCCTCCGCCTCCAGCAACAGCCGCGCAGCCGTCTCCAGCCTCTCGATTTCAGGCGCCGAAAACGCGTTCATGGATTGGTCCGTGTCTGGGTGTCGCTGATATACGGATCCCCGGCCAAGGCGGCTATACCTTTGGTCGCGGGGCGGTTACGCAAGGCTGGTTTTCGCCTCGCAGGGGCGCGTGGCGAATGAGCGCTGGTATAATGAGCGCTGGTATAAAGGGGGACCGTCGCGTCGTGAAAAAGACGTTTATGCCTGCCCTTCTGTTCGCTGCGCTCGCCGTCGCAGCCTGCGCCCCGCCGCCCGCGCCTGACGCCCGATCGGACGGGGAGGGGTCGAATAATTCGGCGCCCGTCAAGGTGCGCGTCGCAACGTACAATGCGTATCTCAACAGGGAGACCGCGAGTGCGTTGCGCGCCGATCTTCAGGCGCCGGACAACCCTCAGATCCGCGCCGTGGCGGAAATTATCCAGCGGGTCGCGCCCGACGTCATTCTTCTCAACGAGTTCGATTACGATCCGACGGGCGAGAGCCTCTCGCTGTTCCAGCGCAACTTTCTTGAGATTAGCCAGAACGGCGCGCCGCCGGCGATCTATCCGTATGCGTTCAGCGCCCCCGTGAACACGGGGCAGCCGAGCGGGCGCGATCTCGATCGAGACGGGGTCGCCGATGCGCCGCTCGGTACGCGGGAATACGGCAACGACGCCTGGGGCTATGGCGTCTTTCCGGGGCAGTATGGCATGGCGATCCTGTCGAAACATCCGATTGATGAAAGCGCTATCCGCACTTTCCGGAATTTCCTGTGGCAAGACATGCCGGGCGCGCTCCTCCCCGATAATCCGGATACGCCCCAATCCGGCGACTGGTATGACGATGACGCCCTGTCGGGCTTTCCCCTGTCGTCGAAGAGCCATTGGGACGCGCCGATCATCGTCAACGGACGCCGGCTGCGGCTTCTCGCGAGCCACCCAACCCCTCCCGGCTTCGACGGCGCCGAGCAGCGCAACAAGAAGCGCAATCATGACGAAATTCGTTTCTGGGCGGATTATATCTCCACGGGTTCCGGCGACTATATTTATGACGACTCTGGCGGGCGCGGCGGCGTCGCTGACGACGCCCCGTTCATCATCATGGGCGACCTCAACGCCGACCCGGTCGACGGTAACGGCGTACCCGGCGCCATTGGCCAGCTTCTCGATCATCCGAGGGTCAATTCGGCGTTCACGCCGGTCAGCGCCGGCGGCGTTGCAGCGGCGTGCGCGCAAGGCGGCGCAAACGACCGCCACAAGGGCGACCCGGCGGCGGATACCGCCGATTTCAATGACGATCCCGAGCGCGGGGCGGGCAATCTCCGCGTTGATTACGTCCTGCCGTCGGCGCATGGCCTCGACGTCCTGGGCGGCGGCGTCTTCTGGCCGGCCGAGGGCGAGGCCCATTACGACCTCATTGGTCCGGGCTACCCGGTCGTCAGTTCCGACCACCGGCTCGTCTGGCTCGATCTGCAACTGACGGCGGAATAGATCTGCCGATCGTTCCCGCGATTGGGCGCGCGGCGATCCACAATGGATCGAATAGATCGAATGGATCGCTGTCTTCTCTGTTTGCACGGCCTTTGCTCCGACTGATCGGCAGTAGCGTGCGGCCGCCGGAGGGGGTGGGGGATAACTTTTCCGGCGCGATGACGCAGATGTGATCCACAAGGCGCTGAGGCGATAATTGACTACGTATGTAGTTAAAAAGACATTTGTAGTCGGCAGTAGCGTGGAGGAGGCAGTGCGTAAAAATCTTATTATTTTCAGTATTTTCGGCGCGTTGGCCGCGGAAATGATAGGGGTCGCTGTCGCCTTGGAGAGTAACGCTGGGTGCGACCAAGCCCAGTCGATCCTACCTGATCTGGCCTGTGTCGAAACGCCCAATGGGGTCGCGATGGCCGCGGATGCGGCTCGCGCCAAGCGTTTGATTGATCTTGCCGAGGGAGGGGCGTCACGCTTCAGGACCCATTTTGGGCAGGAACCGCTTCGTTACGCGGTCGCCGAAGGGCCAAATGCTGTCATCGCCGCCGAGAAGATCAATGCTCTGCGTGCTGCCGGGTTCAAAGTCGTGCTCCCGTGGCTGTCCGACGCGGTTTTCAGTGAACAAGCCGAAAAGTCCATTCGCTTCGCGATGGAGGCACAGATGGCAGGGCAGCCAGCCGAGGCAATTGAGGCAGCGGTGGAAGCTGGGTTGAAACAGCAGCTTGACCCCGCTCGGCGCACCAAGATCGAACTTGCGGCGGTCCCACACGAGCTAGGCCATGACTGGTTTCGGATTGGCTATTGGCCCGATGCGCCGTTAGGCGAAAACAAGCATTATGGCGGCCCAAGTCCCGACTGGCTTGATGAGCTGTCCGCGGTGCTGATGGAAGCCCCGGAAATGTTCGATGAACGTATCGCACAATTTGCCCAGCGCTACGCAACCTATCGCCAAAACCCGGAAAAGGCGGATGAGAACGTTCGGCTGATGGTGGATCTCAAGAATTATTTTAGCGAAGAACATCCAGTCGCCGCTCAAGTGAGGCTCCTTGATCGCAAGAAAACCGAGGATGAAAAAAGCGCCGTTTCGCTCATCGTCGGCGATGAAGGGAGAAAAATGGCCGAGACCGGCTTTCGTTTCTACCTTCAGTCTGCTGTGGTGTCCCAATATCTGATTGATCGCACAAATGATCCGAAGGTGTTCAGCCGCATTGCTGAAGCGTTTGTCCGTGGCGAGACCATCGAGCAATGGCTGGCTAATGATGAACCAAAAGGCGCGCTGCCTCATAATTTGCAGGCTGTGCAGGCCGATTGGCTCGCTTGGCTCGAGACGCGTTTTCCGGCCGACTGATCGCCGGCAGCAGATTTCCGTCACCCGTCTCGTCCCGGCTCATCGGATGCGCGACCCTGCGGCGTTCGCACGGAACCAAACTCGCGCGCGCGTGTAACCCTATGACATAAGCTGCGAGGATTTACGTTGAACGAACCCTCTACGACACAGCGCCAGACGGCCAAGCCCCAGACGACCGATCGCCGGACCAGCGGTCGGTCAGAAGAACGCGACAAAAAAATCGACGCCGAAAATGAAGAACCGATAGTGGTCGCCGGCAGCCAAACCGGCGACGGACAACCCACGATCATATCAACCGAAGACGTGCGTCAGGGCCGCCGAGGCGAAAATGTGAGCATTATTCTTGCGCTCTCGCTCGCCGGGGCCGCTGGCGCGCTCGCCTTCGTGCTGTTTTTCTTCATCATCTGAGTACGCGCGGGATTTGCGTAAGCGCGGGCGGGAGGCGGTGCGGATCGGTTTCCCCGCCATGCTACGCGACGTCTCGTCCGGCATAGAGGCGCAAGTATTTTTGCCCGCCGCTGCCTATCTCACTCTTCCAGAAACGCGCGCACCGGCCTCAGCGAGACGTCCGGCGCTTCCTCCTGCGGCGCATGTCCGAGGTCGGGGAACGACGCCAGGCGGCTGTCGGGCAGCGCGCTTTCATAGTCGGCTGCGTTGCTGAACGGAATAAGCGCGTCCTTCTCGCCCCAGACGAGCAGCACGGGCGCCTCGA
>JBGTFV010000057.1:0-14919 GCA_041747095.1 Parvularculaceae bacterium | reverse complement strand
CCGGGCGGTTGGCGGGTGATTGTCGCCATCGCCGATGTAAGCTGGTTCGTGCGGCCGGGAACGCGCCTTGACGAGGAAGCGCGGCTGCGCGGCAACTCGATCTATCTGCCCGACCGCGTCGTGCCAATGCTGCCTGAGCGTTTGTCGAACGACTTGTGTTCACTGCGCGTCGGCGAGGATCGCCCCTGCATCGCCGTCGAGATGCGCCTTGACCGCGACGGGCGCAAGCTATCGCACAAATTCATGCGCGCGATGATGCGCTCGGCCGCCAAACTCTCCTACCGGGACGCGCAGAATGCCATCGACGGCAAGCGCCCGCCCGACCCCGCGAATGCGACGGTCGAAAAGCTCTATGCCGCTTTTCGCGTCAGATGGGCGGAACGATCCAAACGCGCGCCGCTCGACCTCGATCTGCCCGAAAGGCGCGTCGTTCTGGGGCCGGACGGACAGGTAGTGCGCATTGACGTGCGCGAACGTCTTGATGCGCACCGGCTGATCGAGGAGTTCATGATCCTCGCCAACATCGCGGCCGCCGAGACGCTGGAGGCCGCGCGCATCACGCAAATCTACCGCGTGCATGACGTTCCCGACGCGGCCAAGCTCGAAGGCGTCCGAGACTATCTCGACACGCTCGGTTACTCTCTCATCAAGGGCGGATCGCTCCGTCCGCAGCACTTCAACCAGCTATTGAAGATAGCCGAGGAGCGAGACGAGAAGGAGATGATTTCCGACGTCGTCCTGCGCTCGCAACAGCAGGCGGTCTACGCGACGGAAAATCTCGGACATTTTGGCCTCAACCTCGCGCGCTATTCGCACTTCACGTCGCCGATCCGGCGGTATGCGGACCTTACCATTCACCGCGCTCTGGTGTCGGCTTGCAAGCTTGGTGAGGGCGGTCAGACTGCAGCCGAGGCCGCCGCCCTCTCCCGCATCGCCGAAGATATATCGGAGGCTGAGCGGCGCGCCATGGGGGCTGAACGCGACGCCAAGGACCGCTACCTCGCAGCCTTCCTGCAAGACCGCATCGGCGCGGAGTTTGACGGCCGCATCAGGGGCGTTACGCGTTTTGGCGTCTTTGTCATGCTTGACGAGACGGGCGCGGATGGTTTTGTGCCGATCGCTGCGCTCGGGCCGGGTCGCTGGCGCTTTGATGACAAGCGTCATGCGATTTTCCACGAGCGGGATCACACTCTATTCCGCTTGGGGCAGTCCGTGCGCGTTGAGTTGACGGCCGCTGCGCCCCTGTCTGGCGGCCTGCGTTTCCGGATGATTTCAGAGCCCATGGCAAGCGGCCGCGCGCCAGCGGCCCGCTCTCCCTCACAACCGAGACGCGGCGGAAAGACCGACCGACCGCCTGACGGGCGCAAGCCTGGGAAAGGTAAAACGCCCTCCCGCAAAGGGGCGACCGCACCTTCTGGCAAGGAAAAAACCGGTTCTCGCAAGCCGAGCAACGCCAAACGCCGGGGCGATTGAAGCGCCTGCCCAAAATAACGCTGCGCACTGGGTTTGGCGAAATCGGCGTCCCGACCTACCATCACAAAGACAGAGTTTCGCGATGGGAGCGCGCCCATGACCTTCGATCTGAAAATAGTAGGCGGCGTTATTCACGACGGCTCGGGCGGGCCGCCCCTTCGCTCGAACATAGGGGTCAAGGACGGGCGCATTGCCGAGATTGGACGGTGCGCCGCCGCCGCCGACCGGACGATGGACGCGGAAGGCGCTATCGTAACGCCCGGCTTTATCGATCTGCATACCCATTATGATGGTCAGGTGTCGTGGGACGAAGAGCTGCGTCCCTCTGTTAATTTCGGCGTGACTACTGCCTTGATGGGAAACTGCGGGGTCGGGTTCGCGCCGGTCCGTCCATCCGATCATGACCGGCTGATCCGGCTGATGGAAGGCGTCGAAGACATTCCGGGCACTGCGCTGCACGAAGGCCTTACATGGAACTGGGTGAGCTTTCCCGACTACATGAACGCCGTTGATTCTGTTCCGCACACCATCGATTTCGCCGTCATGGCGGTGCACGATCCATTGCGCGTTTACGCAATGGGCGCACGCGCCGTCTCGGGCGAGGCGGCGACGGCGGATGATATCAGGTTGATGCAACGCCTCGTTGCTGAGGCGCTAGACGCCGGCTCGGCAGGATTCTCAACCGGGCGCTCGGACATTCATCGCACCGCAGACGGAGAATGGACCCCTTCGTCAGAGGCGACGCGTGAAGAGCTTGTGGGCCTTGCCTCTGCGCTTGCCGGGCGAAAACGCGGCGTGCTGCAGGCCGTCAACGATTTCAATCTTGAACGGGAGGGCGACCAGTTTCCCGAAGAGTTTGCGCTCATAGAGGCGTTTGCGCGAGCAGGAGGCGGGCGCCCCTGCTCAATCTCACTCATGCAGCGCGACTTTGCGCCGGACCAATGGCGACGGATTCTCGTGGAGACAGAACGCTTGAATGCAGAGGGGCTCGATTTCCGCGTTCAGGTGGCCCCACGCGCCATTGGCGTATTCAATGGACTTCAGTGCACGTTTCATCCCGTGATGGCCCAGCCGCTCTATCAAACTATCAAGGACAAGCCCCTCGCTGAGCGCGTCGCCATCATGCGCGATCCCGACTTCCGGCGTCGGTGCCTTGCCGACAGCCCCGTCAAACTGGCGGGGGAAGGTTCCTCCGTACCGCCGATCGCCGACGCCATGATCGCCGCCATTGAGATGGTGTCGAACAAACTCTTCCGGCTTGGCGAACAACCCGATTATGAGCAGCCGATGGACAAATCCCTCGGCGCCGAGGCGCGCGCGGACGGCGTCACCGCCATGGAAAAGATCTACGACACGCTGCTCGAACTCGACGGGCGCCAACTCATCTATTTGCCGATTTATAACTACACAGAGTTTTCCTATGAAAACGTCCGGCGCATGCTGACCCACCCGCGCGCGCTGCTGGGCTTGTCAGACGGCGGCGCCCATGTCGGGACCATCTGCGACGCCAGCTTTCCGGCATATCTTCTCTCTTATTGGACGCGCGACCGCGCGGAGGGGCGGATTGAGCTTCCACGCGCCATCCAGATGCTCACCGCTGACGCCGCCGACTATCTCGGCCTTGCCGATCGGGGCCGTCTGGCCGTCGGCGCGCGCGCTGATATCAATGTGATTGATTATGAGAAGCTGTCCCTGCTCGCTCCGCGCATGGTCCGCGATCTGCCCGCGGGCGGACAGCGCCTGTTGCAAGAAGCTGAAGGTTTCCGCGCAACTTTCGTCAAGGGCCAGCAGGTGATCGACCGCGACCGAGTGACGGATGCGCGGCCCGGCCGCCTCGTGCGGTTCAACTGAAGGATTACTCTTTGTAGATTGCAACTTCGGCAGGCTTGTCGCCCTGACGTACGCCGCGAAACATGCCGGCTGAATTGAACGGCATGACGTACTGCCCGTCCGGTCCCAGAACAATTACGCCCCCGTCGCCGCCTAACGTCTGCAGGCGGTTGTGAATGACGTCGTTGGCCGCATCGGCGACCGACTTGTCGCCATATTCAACTTGCGCGCAGATATCCCGCGCGATCGACAGCCGGATGAAATATTCGCCCCAGCCCGTGGCCGACACTGCGCACGAGCGATTATCAGCGAACGTCCCGGCGCCGATGATCGGCGCATCGCCAACCCGCCCGAAGCGCTTCAGCGTCATGCCGCCCGTCGACGTTCCCGCCGCGAGGCGTCCCTCAGCGTCGAGCGCAACCGCCCCGACCGTACCGTATTTAAAATCGTGCGGCAGGCCGGTTTCTTTCTTTTCCCTGTTCTTCTCTTTTTCCTTCGCAAGGGCAGCCTTATAGGCGCGCCAGCGGCCTTCCGTGCGAAAATAACCCGGCTCGACGAATTCGACGTCCTGTGTTTTGGCGAACGCTTCCGCGCCCTCGCCGACAAACATGACGTGCTCGGAATTTTCCATCACCTTGCGAGCGAGGCGAACCGGATTCTTCACGCGCGTGACGCCAGCGACAGCCCCGGCCGCAAGCGTCGTTCCATCCATGATCGACGCGTCCAATTCGTTCTTGCCCTCGCGCGTGAATACTGCGCCGCGACCCGCGTTGAAGAGAGGGGAGTCTTCGAGCATCACGATAGCTGTCTCGACTGCGTCGAGCGCCGAGCCGCCATTTTCAAGTACGCCGTAGCCGGCGTCGAGCGCAGCGGCCAACGCCGCGCGATAGGCGGCCTCCTGCTCGGGAGTGTAGTCGCCTTTATCGAGCGCGCCGGCCCCGCCATGCACGAGAAGGGTCAGGGGCGGCGCATGGTTCGTCTGCGCTCCGGCATGGGGCGCAAACCCGAGAGCGATGCTCGCCGCGGCTGACGCCAACACAAATTTCAGTTGCATGGTCACCTCCGCGCGCAATTTGCTGAAGCTTCGCCTGCGTTGCAAGCGGAACAAGCGGATCGTACGGATTTGACGCCCGGCCGAGGCGATCAAATGCGCCCTTGTCGCGTGGCGGCCTAAGCTGACGGCAACAATTTTTGCTGGCGCCATTGTTCAACGACGCGGGAAATGAAGCCGGGATCGTCGACGCCGACCGACCATCCATCGGTAAAGCTCGCCGTCAGGCTGCGCGGCACCGCCTCGCGCGGGAGGGCGTCGAACCGGATGCGCGTAGGCAGCGGAACCCCCTCGCCCACGGCGATGGCCTCGCCGAGGCCAAGCGACGGCAAGCATCCGAGGAGGCTCGTTGACGCGTCTGGAACAGCAGCGCGCAGGGCGTCCTGGTCGGCCTGGTTAGCGAGCCGCATCGCAAAAATCGTATTGCACTGAGACAGGATCTTCGGGTCGAGTTCCGTCGGGCGCTGCGACGCGACCCATAGGCTGACGCCCGTTTTGCGGCCTTCCTTCGCGATGCGCACCAACGCTTTGCGCGTCGGCCCAAAGCCGTCATCTTCGCGCGCTGGCGCGTAACGGTGAGCATCCTCGACGATCAACGCGATTGGAACCGCGCCGTTGCTCCAAAGCCCGAACTCGAAGGCGAGCCGCGCGATGATGCCAACAACGACTTGACCGACCTCGGAAGGAAGCCCGCCGAGCTCTATGATGCTGATGGGCGCTGAATCAACCGGTATACGGAACAACTGACCGAGGATCTGAGCCATATTGTCCTGCACCGTCAGGGCACCGAACATAAAAGAGTAGCGACTGTCCTGACTCACCTGGCTAAGGCGCGCGCGCAGTCGTTTGAACGGCCCAGTCGTGCGCGTGTTGTCAAGTCCGCCAAGCGCGCGATCAATGAGCGAGAGAAGCTCCGAGATTCGATAAGGGATGGGCGTATCGCTCATGACGGTTGAACCGTCGAGGCGGCGCTCGCCGCCAAGTTTTACGCCCGCAGCGGCATGGGAAAGGTTTACTTTTTTGGCTGTCGGAACGAGATCGGAGAGTATCTCGATCTCCTCGGCTGGCTTGTTTTTACCAGGGTAGAGAATTTCGGTAAACTCTTCGAAGGTGAGCAGCCAATGGGGCAGCATGAGGTTTGATCCGTCAAAGACCACCGCGCGGTCGGCGAAACAGTCACGATACTCATTGTGCGGATCAAGAATGATGACGTGCCCCTGGCGGAAGCGCTCAAGAATAGCTGAAAGCATCAGCGTAATTGCGCAGGATTTTCCTGACCCTGTCGTTCCGAGAATGGCGCAGTGGCGCGAGAAAAGCTCATTGACGCCGATCGTCGCCGGGATCGCGGCATCCTGTTTGACAATGCCGACGCGAACGCTTGCGGAACCCGTCGCCGCATAAAGTGCGGCAAGCTCATCGCGACCGGCGAGCCGCACTTCGTCGTGAAGCGCAGGATAGGACGAAACCCCCCGCCGAAAGCGCGCCGGCGAGCGCGGCGTTGGTTTGGTGAACTCGCCGATGATCTCCGCTTCCAGAATACGCAACACAGACGACCCCGCGTCGAGGCTGGGCGCCGGAACGCTCATCGCTGAAACCAGCCCCAGAACAATGCACGGACCGGTGTCGATGCTGAGGATCGCGCCGATCTGCGGCCGTTGGGAACGGTCAAGATCTTGCTGGTCTTCATCAAGCATCACAAGCGCGTGCGCGCCCGTAACTGAGACGACCGTTCCGACTTTCGGCCTCCGGCCGAGTGCGGCGCGCAGAGCTTCGGCGGGATTGATTGCGGCGGCTGTGCTGGCGTCAGACATGGAAAACTCCCCTCGGGGGCCACGGGCTTCTACCCGGTGCGGCGTAAGTCGGCTGGGTGGGCGGCGTCGGCGGCGGCGTCAGATTGCGTTTTGGCGCGATTGTCGAGCGCGCGAGGCGGCGGGATCAGAATCTGCACCAGCGTCCCTTGTCCGATTCGGCTCTTGATGGCGAAACGCCCGCCTTGGATTTCAATGAATGTCTTCGCGATGGCGTAACCGATGCCGGGTCCGGCAAAAGATCGATCAAGCCCGCGATGCACTTCGCCAAACGCCTCTAGCGCCCGTTCGATCGCTTCCCGAGAGAGGCCCTCGCTATGATCGCGAACCGAAATCTCCGCCCAGCCGCCATCGGCGACGACGGCGCGCGCAAGAACTCTGGCTCCCGGAGAAGAAAGTTTGATTGCCGTCTTCAGAACGTGATCGACCGCCTGCGCGATTCGCCGCGCATCGCCCCAGCCAACGACTGCGCCTTCCGCCGGACGAAGATCGATGACGACGCCGGCGGCTTTTGCGGCAATGCGGGCGGCCGCAACTGCCCTTTCCAGCGTTTCGTGGAGATCCACCGTTTCGGCATCCAAGGAAACAGCGCCGCCGTCGAGATCGGCAGCTTCGAGCAATGTGTTGATATGCGCCAGCAATAAATCTGCAGACTGAAGAATATATTCTGCGTAGGCTGATCGCTGATCGTCCGCCAGACCATAAGAAGACGGATCGCGAAGCATCGTTGCGAAACCTATGATCGCGTTAAGGGGCGTCCGGAGTTCATGGTTCATATTTGCGAGGAAGTCGGCGCGGGCCTTGATAGCGAGTTCAGCTTGGAGCCTGGCGCGACGGGCTTCAGACGCGGCTGCGCGCACAGCCAAAGCGGCGCCCGCGTCGCTCGCGTAAGCGGCGATCGCCGATCCTTTCAGGCTGGCGAACGGTTCTCTGGCGCGCATAAACCTTTCCTGTGGGGGAAAGAGTTATGGATGAAGGTCTAACGCGTCGTTAACCAGATGGTTCGAGACCGAGGGAATCGGGCTTTTCCTGTGCAGGTTCCGACGCAGTACCGCCGATTTCGCGGCCGCGCCGGGCGGCTGCCTGCTTGCTGTTGAGAAACGACAGCGCCACGTCGCCGGGCTCCAATCGCAGAAGGGAACCTGCTCCGTGCAGGATCAATGCCCCCTTGCGTACGACTGCAATCAATTCGCCGCCTTCCCCGAGATCGGCCATATAGCGATCAGGTGAATATTCCGCCGTCAGCCGCGTTCGCTGAAACGCACCCCCTTCGGCAAGCATCTGATCGAGCGCGTAGATCGGCGCGCCGGAGGGCGGGAACGTCCTGCCGCGCAGCGTATGCGGCATCGCCTGACGGTCCTTATCGTCGCGGGCCTGAGTATTTGCCTGAAAGATCGAGGCGCGTCCGAATTCAGGGGCGAAATCCGTACACAGCAGGGCGTTGTGCGCTTCATTATCGCTCAGTGCAAGGAGCGTACCGTAACGGTTAAAGTCAATATGGCGCTCGCTCACTTCCGCCAATAGCTCGCCATAATAGGTAGGAATACCAGCAAGGCGCGCAGCCTGAAGGCGTCGCCAGCTTGGGTCGGATATGAGGACCGGCACGCCCATGTCTTTTAATCGTCCCGCCAGAGCCACCGACCATGGCGAGGAGCCGCTGATCAGAACGCCCGGCATATCTTTCGAAGCAAGACCAAGCCGGCGCGCCAAGGGGCCGATCGTGAAGCCGTGGAACACGACGGTCGCAAAGACCATCAGAAAAGCCAGTGGGCCGATACGTTCTGCGGTCTGGTCGCCCATCGCCACGAGTTCAGCCGCAAAGAACGTTGATATTGCGACAGCGACAATACCGCGCGGCGCGATCCAGCCGAGTAGCGCGCGCTCTTTCAACGTAAGGCCCGCGCCGACAGTGGAGAGAAGCACAGAAGCGGGCCGGACGACGAACAACATCGCACCAACGAAAATGAAGGCCTGCACATCGAGGAGCTTGAGGTCGTCGGGCGTCAGGTTCGCCGTCAGGATGACGAAAACGCCAGATACGAATAATACCGCGATATTCTCCTTGAAGAGACGCAACTCGTTGATGCTGGCGAGGCGCGCATTCGCAAGCGTGACACCCATCGCCGTCACGGCGAGAAGCCCAGCTTCCTTCTGGATTAGGTCGCCAAGAACGAAACAAACCAACACCAGAGACAAAAGTATCGCGGGTTTCAGAAACTCCGGGACAAGGCCGCGCTGAAATCCTTCTGCGATAAGCTTACCCAACAAGACGCCCAGCGCCGCTGCGCCGATGAACGCGCCGACCGCCTTGAAAATAAGGGCAAAGGCAGGCGTCGTTACGTCCAGCGCAATCGCCTGGGCGACGAACACGGCGATCAAAGCGCCGATAGGATCGTTGACGATACCTTCCCACTTCAACAAGGCCGCAGTTCGCGGCTCCAACCGCGCCTGTCGAAGAAGCGGCATGATCACGGTCGGTCCCGTGACGATCATGATCCCGGCAAAGAGTATCGCTGCGCCCCAAGACAATCCCGCGATATAGTAGGCGGCGAGCGCCCCCAGAAACCACGCTATCGGCACGCCCGGTAGCACGAAACGGAAGACGCCTCGCGAGAGGCCGCGGAGTTCGGAAATATTGAGAGTGATGCCGCCTTCAAAAAGGATGACCGCGACGGCCAACGCTATCATCGGCCGAAAGAGGTCGCCGAAGACAAGCTCCATAGGGCCGGGCCCACCGGCAATGTAATCGTCGGGCCACAGGAAACCGGTGAGCGGTCCGGCAATAAGTCCCGCGGCCGCCATGAGTACGATGGCGGGAAGGTTGAACCGCCACGCAAGCCACTGAGCGCCCAGCCCGAGAACGCCAATTGCGGCCACGATCGGCAGGAAGTCGTGCACGCGGGCGGCCTCCTCCGTGAAGTTCAGGCCCGGCTCGTAAATCAGCGATCTTTAAAGATCGGCTTTCGCTTCTCGACGAAGGCCGCCATGCCTTCTTTCTGGTCTTCGAAGGCGAAGACAGAGTGGAACACCCGACGCTCGAACCGCACCCCCTCGGATAGGGTCGTCTCGAAGGCGCGATTGACGGCCTCCTTGGTCAGGAGAACGACGGGCGCGGAGAAACCGGCGATCTGTTTGGCGACGCGGATTGCCTCCGCCCGCAACTCAGCTTTCGGCACGATACGGCTGACGAGCCCGCAGCGTTCGGCCTCCTCCGCATCCATCATCCGGCCAGTGAGACACATCTCCATCGTCTTCGACTTGCCGATAAAGCGCGCCAGCCGCTGCGTGCCGCCCGCACCCGGCATGGCGCCGATGGTGATCTCAGGCTGGCCAAACTTCGCATTGTCGGCGGCAAGGATGAAGTCGCACATCAGCGCGAGCTCGCACCCACCGCCCAGCGCATAGCCCGCAACCGCGGCGATCAAGGGCTTGCGCACGCGCGAGGCTTCCTCCCAGTTCGCTGTTATGAAATCTTCCTTCAAAACGTCGACATAGGTTTTTGTCGCCATTTCCTTGATGTCGGCCCCCGCTGCAAAGGCCTTTTCCGACCCGGTCAGCACGATGCAGCCGATGTGATCGTCGCCTGAGAACTTGCGCAGCGCATCGGTCAATTCGTTCATCAATTCGGCGTTGAATGCATTCAGCGCATCGGGGCGATTGAGCGTTATAATCGCTACCGGCCCGTCCGTTTCGGTGAGAATGCATTTGTAGGGCATGGCGTCGCTCCTATCGATTCTCTATCGGCTGCACATCGCGCTGCGGCTTGCCGTTATAATTTGACAGCGGCCGGACAAGCTTGTTGTTGGCCAGTTGCTCCATCACATGGGCCGTCCATCCGGTGATCCTGCTGACGACGAAGATCGGCGTGAAGATCGGGATGTCGAACCCCATGAGATAATAGGCTGGCCCGGTCGGGAAATCGAGGTTTGGATATATGCCTTTCTTCTCGACCATGGTCCGATCGAGAATCTGCGACATCTCCCAGTATTTCCGCGCTTCATCGCTATTGATGACGTCGACCATCTTCTTGTAGGCGGCAGTCATCGTTGGCACGCGGCTGTCGCCTGAGCGATAGACTCGGTGACCGAAGCCCATAATGTTGCGCTTTGCCGCCAACTGGTCGAGCATCCATTGTTCGGCGCGGTCGGGCGTGCCGACCTCTTTCAGCATGTGCATCACCGCTTCATTCGCGCCGCCATGTAGCGGGCCCTTCAGCGAGCCGATAGCGCCGACAACGGCTGAGTAAATATCTGACTTCGAAGAAGCAATCGTCCGTGCCGTGAAGGTCGACGCGTTGAAGGAATGTTCCGCGTAGAGCGTCATCGAAATATCGAAACATTTGACGACTTCTGGTCCCGGAACCTTGCCAAAGCACATGTTGAAAAAGTTCTCGGAGAACGCGAGCGATGCATCCGGCGCAATCGGTTCCTTGCCGTTTCGCAGGCGAAAGTCGGTCGCGACGATCTGCGGTATCTTCGCGAACATCCGGATCGACTTGTCATATAGCCCGGCGCGCGAGGAATCATCCGTTGTCAGATCTTCCTGGCCAAGGAACGACACCGCCGTACGCAGCGTGTCCATCGGGTGCGCTTTCTTGTTGAGCATGCGCATGAGTGAAATGAGATCGCTGGAAAGACCGCGCTCCCGCTTCTCGGAGGCGTTGAATTCGGCGAGTTCTTGCGCATTGGGCAGCTCGCCGTTCAGGATGAGGTAGGCAACTTCTTCAAACCGGCATTCCGTCGCCAGATCCTGAACTTTGTATCCCCGATAGGTCAGGGAGTTGATCTCCGGCATCACCTTCGAGACCGCCGTGTCGTCTGCGACGACGCCAGCGAGGCCGTATTTCACTTCAACTTCCGACATAAACCCAGTTCCTCCCAAAAGTTCCGAAATGGCGACCTCGGCGCAGCAGCAATGAGCCGGCGCTCGCCTGCCCGTTTATGCACAGTTTGGGCCGCCGTTAAACAACGCGAATGACGCGCTGGCCGTTAACCTTGCGGCGTATCGCCGACCTGGAAGTTAAATATCGACTGATCGAACTGGTTGTAATCCTGATATCGCAGCAGGTCGTAGAGATCGCGCCGGTGCTGCATCAGGTCGAGAACCCCGTTCTGGTCCCCGTCCTGCAAGATTGCATCAAGTCCACGCTCAGCCGCGCCCATCGCTAGGCGAAGCGTCGTGACCGGATAGATAACAAGATTGAACCCGAGGTCTTCCAGTTCGCGCCTGTTGAGGAGACGGCTCTTGCCGAACTCCGTCATATTCGCCAGCAGGGGCACGCTGACCGCGCGCCGCACCGCCTCAAATTCTTTTTCGTCCGCCATGGCTTCGGGAAAGATCATGTCCGCCCCCGCGTCGACATAGGCCTTCATGCGGTCGATCGCCTGATCAAGCCCCTCAACTGCGCGCGCATCGGAACGGGCGATCAATACGAAATTGGGATCGCGCCGCGCCTCTGCGGCAGCCCTGACCCGCTTGACCATCGTCTCGGTCGGGACGACCTCCTTGCCGTCGAGATGACCGCAGCGCTTGGGGCTCACCTGGTCTTCGATGTGGCACGCCGAAAGCCCCATTTCTTCCATGGTGCGGATCGTTCGCGCCGCAGCCATCGGCTCGCCAAACCCTGTGTCGATATCAATGATCGCCGGCAGGTCGGTGACGCGAGCAATCTGCTGCCCCCTATCCGCGAATTCGGTCATGGTGGCGATGCCGATGTCGGGCAGGCAGAGATCAGCCGACATGACCGCGCCCGATATATAAACGCCGTCAAAACCCTTGCGCTCGATCAATTGCGCACAGAGCGGATTGAACGCTCCCGGAAAGGCGAGCAATCGCCCGGATGCCAATCCGGCGCGCAGCGCGGCCCGCTTTTCCGCAGCGTTCTTTTTTGTGAAGAGCATTGTTGGCGTCCCTATAATTTACTTTGCGGCAGCCGCCGCAGCAGCGCGTGCAAGCCACGCCGCGACAGCGGATCGCGCAGCGGACATGTCAGCGTCCGTACGCTGATCAACGAGCATTGATGACCCGTGCACGCCGTTTTCGACGATCAAAACCTCTACCTCGGCGGCGCGAAGGAGCGCATCGAGCGATTTCGCCTGCCCCCTTTCCCGCGCCGGCCAGACTGCCAGTGCGGGGTCGGCCAGACGCGGCAGTCCTTTGCGTGCGCCGCACGCATCGAGCGCCCCCCCTGAGGCGGTTGAGAAGGCGATCACGCCGTCCACCTTGTCGGGATGATCAGCCGCAGCCGCCCAGACAAGCGCGGCGGAGTAGCTCGATCCCCAGATGATCAGCGGCGCGCCCTTCGCGACGATTGCGGAATGTGCGATGGCGGCCTCAATATCCGGATAGGCGTCGCAAAAGCCTTTTTTCCCTTTCGCCTTCGCGGCAGTGCGGTTCTCCGAGCCAAAGAGATTCCCGCCAGAGCGCTGGTCCCACGCAATGACGCGATAGCCGAGACCGTTCAGCCAGCTGATCATCGGCCCGTATTCTCCGCGACCATTGGAGCGCGCCTGATGGAAAACCGCTATAACCGGCGCATTGGCGGGGAGGTCCGCGACAAAGCTCTCGCCATAGACCCTGACGCCGTCGCTCGCAGTCGTCTCAATAGGCGCGGCAATGGCATGGCCGGGCGTCAGCGCCGCCATCGCAATGAGGGCAAAAGCGAACAGACATCGAGGCATCCGAAAATCCTTCTCTCAGACCTGCGCATCACCGACTGAGGTCAATCATGCGAATCAGCGAAACCCGCCGGCGGAGGTTATCGCACGATCAGACTCGGTTTGTGAACGCCAGGTCGGGAGAAGCTGCGCCTCTCGATGCGCTGCTCATGCGCAGACCAGCCGCCGGATTGTCTGCGCCGGCTCGTGGGCACGCTATTGGCGGCCGATCGGGAATCGGACGCCGCAGGTGAATTTCGATCTTCTCCTGATGGAAGGCTCAGTCCCCGCCGCCGCCATCTCCGCCGCTGCCGCCGCCGTCTGCGCCGTCTGCGCCGTCGTTGTCGACGTTCTTGCCCTTTCCGCCCTTGCCTTTTCCGCCGGTGTCCGCCGGATACACGCCATCACCCGACCGGCGACGGGATTTGCCGCCGCTCAGCTCAGCGCTAACCCCTTCGCCTTGGGGCTTCGATCGTCCAGTAAACGCGCCGAGGGCCAAACCGACAGCAACGCCCAAGGCGACGCCTAAAGCCAGATCGTCCGTCGCGATGCCAAGCGCGACGCCTACCGCCAGCCCGATGGCAAAGCCCCCGCCCCCCGACATTCCGCTCTCCCTAAAAAATGCCCATAGTTGCATTTTCCTTCAGATAGCCCGCTGGGGCAACAGGGTTGAGCGCGAGCACTTCGTCTGCCTTGAGTGACGGCAGCCGCTGGACCAGCTCAAGAAAGCGTTCGGTTTCTTTCGGATCGAGAATATCGTCCGTCAGCGTCCGGAACTTGCCGATATACTCCGCCCGGCCGAAGGGTCTTGCGCCATAGGGGTGGGCGTTCGCAATGCCAAGTTCGTCAATGAGCGTTGAGCCGTCTTCCATGGTGATGACGACCTTTGCGCCAAAGGCTTTCTCTTTCGGGTCGTGACTGTGATAGCGGCGCGTCCACTCTGCGTCTTCGACCGTTGATATCTTGTGCCAGAGCCGCACGGTGTCGGCGCGCTTGGCGCGTTCAGGCGCATAGGACTTCACGTGATGCCATGCGCCGTCCTGGAGAGCGACGGCGAAGATGTACATGATCGAATGGTCGAGCGTTTCGCGGCTCGCGTTCGGGTCCATCTTCTGCGGATCGCCCGAGCCTGTGCCGATCACGTAATGGGTGTGATGCGAGGTGTGCAGAACGATCGATTTCACCTTCTCGAAATCGGCGATTTTCTTGCCCATGCGGAAGGCAAGATCGATTAGCGCCTGGCTCTGATACTCTGCCGAATGTTCTTTCGTATATGTATCCAGGATCGCGCGCTTCGGCTCGCCCTTGGCCGGCAGCGGGACATGATAGGTCGGCTCATAGGGACTTGCGCCCTTATCGCGCGCGGTGCGGCCGTTGAGGATGAAGGCGATCACTGAATCTTCGCCCTCATAGATGGGGCTCGGTGCGCCCTCGCCGCGCATACAGCGGTCAACCGCCTCAATCGCCTGTTTGCAGGCGTAAGCCGGCGCGAAGGCCTTCCACGACGAAATCTCGCCCTTGCGCGATTGGCGGGTCGTAATCGTCGTGTGAAGACCCTGTTGCACCGCCTGATAGATCGTCTCGACGGGGAGACCGAGCAGCGCGCCAACGCCCGCCGCCGCTGACGGCCCGATATGGGCGATGTGGTCGATCTTGTGTTCGTGCAGGCAGATCGCCTTCACCAGATTGACCTGAATTTCATAGGCTGCAGCGATCCCGCGGACGAGGTCGGCGCCCGACTTGCCGCATTGCTGGGCGACTGCAAGCACGCCGGGAATGTTATCTGCCGGGTGCGAATAATCCGCAGCCAGAAATGTATCGTGATAGTCAAGCTCGCGCACGGCCGTGCCGTTCGCCCACGCCGCCCATTCGCAGTGGACCCGGTGGCTCGCCGGCAGCCCGAACAGCGTCGCCCCTGAAGCGCGCATATGCGCGTTCGCCATGGCGCGCGCCGATTTGATTGGTCCGCGGTTGAGCGAGGCGATGCCGACCGCCGCGTTATCGATCACCCGGTTGATAATCATTTCGGAGGCGTCGCTGTCGAGCGGTGCGGCGTCCGCCGCGACCTCAGCGATCTTCCATGCGAGCTGGCCCTCGCGAG
>JBGTFV010000056.1:0-3414 GCA_041747095.1 Parvularculaceae bacterium | reverse complement strand
GCAACCATTCATGGGGCCGGTCATTACCGCAAAGGCAGCCGAGGCGCTGGAACGCGCGTTCGACCAGATGGTGGAGACGGACGGATCGCCTATCCGCACCCTGTCGGTTCAGGATGAGGGCGGAGCATTCGTCTCGCCGGGCATCGTAGACGTTACAAATGCGGGGGCGATGCCGGACGAGGAGCATTTCGGGCCGCTCTTGCAGATCTATCGCGTGGCGGATTTTGAAGGGGCCATTGCGCGCGCCAACGCCACGCGATTCGGGCTCGCGGCAGGCTTGTTGTCGGACGACCCGCTGAAATGGGAGACGTTCCTTGCGCGCAGCCGCGCAGGCATTGTCAACTGGAACCGCCAGACGACCGGCGCATCGAGCGCGGCGCCCTTCGGCGGCATCGGGCTTTCCGGCAATCATCGGCCAAGCGCGTATTACGCCGCTGATTATTGCGCCTATCCGGTTGCCTCGGTCGCGAGCGGGGAACTGGCGCCAGCGCCCGTCGCCACAGTAGGATTGCGGCGCTAACCATCGAGCGTCGGGCTGCAAAGTCCGTTCAGGGAATTCCGGTTTATGACGCATAGAGAAATAAACTTTGATGGGCTTATTGGCCCGACGCACAATTATGCCGGGTTGTCTTTAGGCAACATCGCGTCGGCAAAGAATGCGGGCGCAGTTTCAAATCCGCGCGCGGCCGCCCGTCAGGGTTTGGCCAAGATGCGCGCGGCAATGGCGATGGGCCTGAGGCAAGGCTTCCTCCCGCCGCAAGACCGCCCGCATCTGAAAACGCTGCGCGCGCTCGGCTTTACAGGTTCTGACGCGGCGATCATTGAGCGCGCAGCAAAGACGGCGCCGGAGCTTCTCGCCAACGTTTATTCCGCCTCCTGCATGTGGACGGCGAACGCAGCGACGGTCGCGCCCTCGCCTGATACGCGCGACGGGAAAGTTCACCTCACGCCTGCTAATCTCGCCGGCAATTTCCATCGCGCCATAGAAGCGCCGACGACAACGCGTACGCTCGCGCATGTTTTTCCGGACCCGGCGCATTTCGTCCACCATGCGTTGCTGCCCGGCGGCGCACATTTTGGCGATGAGGGGGCGGCCAATCACGGGCGTCTGGCGCGTTCCCATGGCGACGTTGGCGTGCATCTTTTTGTTTATGGCGAGGATGGCGAGCGTTTCCCTGCGCGCCAGCGGCGCCGGGCGAGCGAGGCCGTGGCGCGCGGATTTGGGTTGCCTGCGGAACGCTCAATCTTCCTGCAACAGTCGACAGCGGCGCTGGACGCTGGCGCGTTTCACAATGACGTCGTCGGCGTCGCCAATGGCGACGTTCTCTTCCTGCATGAACAAAGCTTCGCCGCCCGGGACGCTGCGCTCGGCGCGATCCGGAAAGCTGCCCCCTTTGTTCAGATTATCGAAGCGCCGACCGCAGAGGTGCCGCTTGCTGACGCTATCGGATCGTACCTTTTCAACTCGCAGCTTGTGACGCTGTTGGATGGCTCGATGGCGCTGATCCTGCCGCGCGAGGCGGAGGAAAATGAGCCCTCCCGGCGTTTCGTCGAGACTGTCGTCGCCGGGAATAACTCAATCGCCAGGGCGCATTATCTCGACGTGCGCGAAAGCATGCGCAATGGCGGCGGCCCGGCCTGCTTGCGCCTGCGCGTCGTGCTGTCTGACGATGAGATTGCGGCGACGAACCCGAACTTTCTGTTTACGGAAGAACGCCTTGCCGCGCTCGAGAACTGGGTCGACCGGCACTATCGCGATCGCCTGGCGCTTGAAGACCTCGCCGATCCCGCCTTCATGCGCGAGGCGCTGGACGCGCTCGACCGGTTGACAGAGCTGCTTGGGATGGGCGCGTTCTACGATTTTCAGAGGGGGTAGAGCGCCTGGTTAAGGCGTCGGTTTAACCGCCGCTTCGACAGCCGCCCGGATCTTCTCGCCCATCGGCTCTTCGCCAGACGCAAAGGCGGCGATCAGGCGCCCATCCGGGCCGACGAGATATTTGTGGAAGTTCCAGCTCGGCGCATTGGCGGCGCCGAGCGTTTCGCGGGCCCAGGCATAAAACGGATGGGCTGCGGCGCCGCGCACCGCAACCTTTTCCGTGAGCGGAAAATTGACGTTGAAATTCACCTCGCAAAACTTCTTGATGTCCGCTTCCTTGTCTGGTTCCTGCCCGCCGAAATCATTCGACGGCGCGCCGAGAACGACGAACCCCTTGTCGCGATACGCCTCGTAGAGATCCTGCAGGCCCTGATACTGGCGGGTGAAGCCGCACATGGATGCTGTGTTCACGACAAGCACGGTTTTGCCGGCGAAGGTCGACAGGGGAAGCGGGCCGCCATCAATCGCCTCGAATGAGAAGGAGTGGGCGCTGGCTGACTTTTCCGCGACGACGGGCGCGGCTGGGTCGGCTGCGGCGGGCGCAGCGGCGATCAGCGCTGCAACGATGAAACTAAAGCCTGATGACACTTTCAACATAGCTGGCTCCCCTTTGTTCGTGGAAACTTTCCTTAACGCACGTACGCCGCGCAACGGCCTGCGGATTGCCTCCGGCAATTGGTCCGGCGCGGAGCCTCGGCCGCCGCAGCGCCCGATTGCTGCTGGACAGGTCTTTCAGCGGCCGACAGAGGCGGGGATCGGCACCACGGTTTTTCGTTCGACTTCCCGGAGGGTGAAGCTCGATTCAACCGTCGCGATCTTCGGCATGCGCAGGATCGTTTCCGACAGCAGGGTCTCATAAGCCGCAAGGCTTGGGATCACGGCGCGGATGAAATAGTCGAATTTTCCGGTGACGAGATAGCACTCCATCACTTCGGGGCGCTTTTTGATCGCCGCCTCGAACTCGCGAAGCGTCGCGTCGTCTTCTTTTTCGAGCTTCACGAGAATGATCACCGTCACATTGACGCCCAGCGCCTCGCGGTTGATTTCGGTGTGATAGCCTTTGATGATTCCCTCGGTTTCGAGCCGCCGGAGCCGGCGCAGGCACGGCGTTGGCGACAGCCCAACCTTATCGGCGAGTTCTGCATTGGTGATGCGCGCGTTCTCCTGCAGATGCCGAAGAATCTTCTGATCGATCTGGTCGAGCTTCATGGAACCTGCTTTGTGGACGCCCGCGCCTCGCGCTATATTCGGCGGTGTATTTAGCAGGTTCTGCTAACTGTCAAGATGATTGCACCCCTATTTGGCAGATGTGTTCCGGCGGGTCGGCTTAAGGTGGCGTATCCGCCGGGATTTCCCCGGTGCGCCGAAACCCGAAAGCACACTAATATGCAAGCGCGCGAAATAGAAACGCCCGGCTGGCGCCGCGTCGTTCATTTCTCGGACCCGGCGGCGGGTCTGTCGGCGATCATCGCGGTTCACGACGCGACGCTTGGGCCTGGCTGCGGCGGCTGCCGGGTGCGGCCTTACGCGAGCTTCGA
>JBGTFV010000055.1:0-5834 GCA_041747095.1 Parvularculaceae bacterium | reverse complement strand
GGGGGCCGAGCCGGTGCTTTGGTCGGCGGACGGATTGTCGCCCGACAGGCTGGCGGAGGCGGAAGCCATTCTGATTTCAACTGCGCCCGTTGCTTCAGGCGGCGATGCCCCAGGCGCCAATGCGTCACGCGACAATGCTTCAGGCGATGCCGGGTCGAGCTGTCCCGCGCTGCCGCTGCTGCAATCCGGGCCGCCGCCAAAGCCTCTGCGCTGGATCGGCTATCTGTCGACGAACGGCGTCTATGGCGACCATGATGGCGCGTGGGTTGATGAATGGGCGGCGCTGAAAGCGACCTCGCCGCGCGCCAAGGCTCGTATTCGCGCGGAGGCAGATTGGACGGCCTGGGCGCACGCCTACGAAGCGCCGCTTGTCATCTTTCGACTGCCCGGCATATACGGGCCGGGCCGATCCAGTTTCGATGCCATCCGGGCGGGCCGGGCCCAACGCATTCTGAAAGAGGGCCAGGTTTTCAGCCGCGCCCATGTCGACGACATCGCCGCCGCGCTGGAGTCGAGCATCAACGACCCCGGCGCTGGCGGCCTCTTCAACATCGCCGACGACGAGCCCGCTCCGCCGCAGGATGTAGTGGCCTATGCTTGCGAGCTTCTTGGCGCGCCGGCGCCGCCGCTTGTCCCCATCGCCGAGGCGGAGTTGTCTGAAATGGCGCGCAGTTTTTATGACGACAACAAGCGCGTCTCAAACGCGCTCGCCCGGGCGCGGCTTGGCTTTTCACCCCAATTCCCGACCTATCGGGAGGGCCTGCGGGCGATCCTTGCCGCCGGCGGCTGAAGGCATATAAAGAAATCTTTATATGCGGCTTGGCCTTTGCCGGCGGGCTTGTTATACCCCCGGTCAGAATCGCGCTCCCGGCAATGTGGCCGCTGGGCGTCGACATTGCGAAAGCTTGAAAAAGGAAGTCCCCCATGCCCGCACCCGCGCATCACGACTATCACGTCAAGGACATCAAGCTGGCCGATTGGGGCCGCACCGAGATCGAGATCGCCGAGACGGAAATGCCGGGCCTCATGGCGACGCGCGAGGAATACGGCAAAGCCCAGCCGCTGAAAGGCGCGCGCATCGCCGGTTCCCTGCACATGACCATCCAGACGGCTGTGCTCATTGAAACGCTACAGGCGCTGGGCGCGGAAGTGCGCTGGGCTTCATGCAACATCTATTCGACCCAGGATCACGCCGCAGCCGCCATTGCCGCCGCAGGCACGCCGGTCTTCGCCTTCAAGGGCGAGAGCCTCGAAGAATACTGGGACCTTGCGGACCGCATCTTCGAATGGCCGAACGGCGAGACGGCCAACATGATCCTCGACGATGGCGGCGACGCGACGCTCCTCGTTCTGCTCGGATCGGACGCCGAGAAGGACCCTTCGCTCATCGCGCATCCGTCCAACGAAGAGGAGGCCGCGCTGTTCGACACCATCAAGCGCCGGCTCGCCAAACAACCGGGCTTCTATTCAAAGGTGAAGGCGAACATTCGCGGCGTCACCGAGGAAACGACGACCGGCGTTTTGCGGCTATACCAACGCCAGAAGCGCGGCCAGCTTCCCTTCCCCGCCATCAACGTCAACGACAGCGTGACGAAGTCTAAATTCGACAACAAATATGGCTGCAAGGAATCCCTCGTCGACGGCATCCGCCGCGCCACTGACACGATGATGGCTGGCAAGGTCGCGGTCGTGTGCGGCTATGGCGATGTGGGCAAGGGATCGGCCGCCTCGCTCAAAGGCGCGGGCGCGCGCGTGATGGTGACGGAAGTCGATCCGATCTGCGCGCTGCAAGCGGCCATGGACGGCTTCGAAGTCGTGACGATGGAAGACGCCGCACCGCGCGTCGATATCGTCATCACCGCGACAGGCAACAAGGACGTTCTAACGCTCGACCACATGCGCGCGCTTAAAGACATGGCGATCGTCGGCAATATCGGCCACTTCGACAACGAAATTCAGGTTGAATCGCTGCGCAACTACAAATGGCGCAATGTGAAAGACCAGGTCGATCTCATCACATTCCCTGATGGCAAGCGGATGATCCTCCTTAGCCAGGGGCGCCTCTTGAACCTCGGCAATGCGACCGGGCACCCGAGCTTCGTAATGTCCGCGTCCTTCACCAACCAGACGCTTGCGCAGATCGAGCTGTGGACCAAGGGCGCCGAATACAAGAACGAAGTCTACGTGCTGCCCAAGCACCTCGACGAGAAGGTTGCAGCGCTGCACCTCGCCAAGGTCGGCGCGAAGCTGACGAAATTGTCCGAGCCGCAGGCCGACTATATCGGCGTGCCAGTAACAGGCCCGTTTAAATCCGACCAATATCGGTATTAGACGCAAGCTCCAGCGAGCGCCGTCATGCCTCAGTATGACATGATTCTGATCGATGCTGCGAACGTCGGCGGCGCCTCGGTCGAGATGCATGTCGCCGGTAAGCCCTTGCGTGAGGGCGGCGGCGACGAGACCTACCGGTGCGGCGCCTGCAAGACCAAGCTCCTCGTCAATGTCGCCCATCGCGACGCGCATGGCGTGGTCGTCAAATGCGGCAAGTGCGGCCGGCTCAATACCGAACCGCATCATCACCACCACTAAAACATCCTTATAAGGATGAAATATAAGCGCTGCCGCGCGTGATCAAAAAAATGTGATCGCGCGACTTCTCGCCAGACTTTAAGTCCTTCGATACCGTCCGCAGCGGGGTAGTCCGGGGGGCGGCATTGGAACTTGCGGAGCGCATGGCGAGCCTCGCCACGGCAGGGCTTTCGATCAATTCTCTCGCTGGGGGCTCCCTCACCGCCACAATCGCCGGCGCATCGCTTGTTATCGCGCTGATGGGGGTTGCGACATGGGCCATCCTGACGTCTCGGCGCATGAGCGGCTCGTCGCTATTCAATCGCCTGTTCATTGTCGTTGCGACGGCCGCCGGGTTTTTCAGCGCTGTCAGTTCGGCTTTCGGCTTCAGCCTGATCACCTCGCAGGAATCAACCGACTTTTTCCGCAATTCCATTCTGCCGGCGGCGTTCGGCGCGTTTGTTTTCGTGCTCGCGGTCGCAATCTGGGTCGGCGGCGCGGAGCTCGTCCGCCATCGCGACTGGTTCCGCGCGGTGCGGGCGGGGCCGCTTGCCGACGCGCTCTTCTTCTTCGAGCGCTGCGTGAAGCTCTTCATCGTTATCCCGGTGCTGGCGGCAATCCTGTTTTTCGTCTCCACCTGGACGACCGTCGTCGGGATCGGCGGCGTCGACGCCGTGCGCCATACTTACGTCTTCGAAGTTGATCGGCTGCAACAGGAGTGCGCGGGCATTACCGCCTTCAGGCAGAAAGATTTTCTATTCCTCGAAGACCTGCGACTGTCGGTTGCCGACGTCGGGCGCGTCGCGCGCAATGAACGCCAGTCGGGGGCGCGCACCGGCGCGCCAGGCCGTGGCGCGGTCACCGATTATATCGACGGCGTCGCGGAATGGCTGAGCGGGTTGGAGGCGAGCGTCGCCGGCATCATCGACGCGCCAGACCCATCCGGCGTCAGCCCCTACGACAGCGCGGTCTGCGGCGCGACAGCCGACCGGATGAAGGGCCAGCTTGGGCGCAACGCCTATGAAAACTACGACGCGTGGGCGCGCGACTTCGAAACGTCTTTCGAGGATTTCGTCATCGTCCTCAATCGCTGGCGCCGCGACAAGCGCATCGAGACTCTGTTGGAACAACAACTCCTGAACTTCGAGCGGGCCAACCCCAAGCCCGTCGGCGATGCGCAGGGGCGACTCTCCGCCGGACAGCGCGAGGCGATCGACGCCTATGCCGATCAGGTTACGAACGCGCTGAAATCGCTTATCCGGAAACAGAAGCTGGCGAAGCCTCCAGAGCCGCAACGGTCCGCTGGCGAATTATCTCCCGAGCGTGGCCTTGCGATTCTCGCGCAGTGGTTTTCTTCCGCCCCGCCGAAATCGGATGAGCCGACTGCGAAATCGCGAACGCAAGCCGTCGTTGCGGCTGAAACCATTCCGCGGCTTTCAAAACTGACGCCGCGTGACGCGGTGTTGAAAAACGCCAGCGTTTTTTCTGACGTATGGGCGCTGGCGATTGCGTGGGATTATGCGAGCTATGTCTTGCTGCTCGCGTTCCTGTTCTTCCCGAGCGCCGAACGCGCTGCGGGGTACAAGGACGGCGCAGCCTCCACTGCTCGAACGCTATCTGCTCAAGCGTCAAAAAGCGGCGAAAAATTAACTTCCCGTCAAAGTTACCCCGAGTTTAATTGAACACGGTCTCTGCATTCGGCACCCTGTTGAAGCGATGGCGTTTCGCCGTTCGCAATCGGCCCGCCAGTTTCCTGCTGCTATCGCACGGGTCCGAAGAGATTTGCGGAAGGCGCATAAAAGCGTTTTGAAAGGAACCTGCCATGACCACTCGCAATAAACTCATCCTCGCCAGCGTTTTCGCCATTTCGGCTGGCGCGCTCGCTGCCGGCGGCGCCTACGCCAGCGGTCCGGACAAGAAAGACAAGGCGATGAAAGACGCGCCGGCCACGGAAGCTGGGGCCGATATCGATCCTGCGATCGCCGCGGATACGCCTGTGCTGATCGACGCCCCGCTGGCCTCCGATACGACGGACACAGAGGACTCCAGCGATGAGGCGATGGTCAAAGACACGCGTCTGACGCAGAACGAAGAAGCGCCGGAATAACGGCTTCGCCCTGTCGTTGCGGCGCGCGATTGCCCCCGCGCGCCGCAGCTAGACCACGTTCATGGAATTAGGGGTCGATGAACGTGGTCTGAATTCATATTTTATCGCGCGTTCTTTCCGAAAACCGGCATCCACTTTTCGGGAACGCGCTCTACCCCTCCAGCTTTGACAGATCGGCGACAGCGCGGGTTGCCTCGGTAAAACGGCGCAGAAGCGCCAACCGATTGGCGCGCAGCGCTGGATCATCGGCGTTAACCGTAACCTTCTCGAAGAAAGCGTCGATCGGCGCGCGCAATGTCGCAAGCGCGGTCATCGCCGCCTCAAATTGTTCCGCCGAAACCGCCGCAGTCGCATCAGCTTCGGCTTTCTCGAGTGTTGCGAATAGGGTCTTTTCCTCAGGCGCAACGAGACGGGCCGGATCGCATTCATCGGCGGCCGGCAGCGAGCCCTTCTTTTCTTCCGCCTTCAGAATGTTTGCGGCCCGTTTGTAGCCGGCGGCAAGATTGACCCCGTCACCGGTTTTCAGGAACGCTTCGAGTGCCACAAGCTTCGTGACGATAAGCACGAGATCGTCCTCGCGCGCCCCGCCAGGCTGCATGAGAACGGCATCGATGTGATCGTGACGATGGCCTTTATCGCGGAGGTAGACTTTAAGGCGGTCGTGAAGGAAGGCCACCAATTCTCCGACTAGCAATTGAACCTGCTGATTGAATGTTTCTCCCGCGCCTCGATCAACCAAAATCGCGCTAGCTACTCTCCCAAGCGGCTCAACAATTCGTTGGTCAGCAATCCGCAATTTGATTTCCGAAAAGAGCAAGATTCTAATGACGCCCAGAGCGGCACGCCGGAGTGCGAACGGATCGCTTGATCCGGTCGGTTTCATCTCGATGCTCCAGAACGCGAAGAGCGTATATATCTTATCCGCCAGCGCCACCGCGACCGAAACGGGCGCCGTAGGCGGATCATCCTCCGCGCCAAGAGGTTTATAGTGATCGCGGATCGCGTCGGCGATGGCCGCGCCTTCACCTTGCGCCAGCGCGTAATAGCGCCCCATCAGCCCTTGCAGCTCTGGAAATTCGCGCACCATCGCCGTCGTCAGGTCAGCCTTGGCGAGAAGGGCCGCTCGCTCGGCGAGATCGGGGTCCGCGCCGACCGCCGG
>JBGTFV010000054.1:0-8358 GCA_041747095.1 Parvularculaceae bacterium | reverse complement strand
GCGCCATGTCTTCGACAAAAAGTATCGAAAGGCGCTTGCTCGCCGCCCCTGCAGGCTCGGGCGACCATCCCGATTGCGCCACTTTGAAGAAGGGCAGCGTCGCCAGATCACGCGGGCCGTAAAGGGCAGGCGCCCGCAGCGCTATCCAGTCGTGTTGGGCGCACGCCTCCGCGACCATGCGTTCGCTGTCCGCTTTGCTCTGCGCATAGGGCGAAACGCTCGGCTCACGAGCGGCCATTGACGACACATGAACGAAGCGCGCGCCGGCGGCCGCCGCTGTCTGTGCGACGCGCGCCGCGCCTGCTGCATTTACTTCATGGAATTCAGCGTCGGAACGGGCGTGGGTCAAACCTGCGCAATGGATAAGAACCTTTGCGTCGTGCGCCAGGCGCTGCAGCGCGTCCTGATCGTCGAGATCGCCGCTGACAATGTCGACGCCTGCCCCGGAAAATTTCCTCGCGTCGCGCGCAAGCGCCCGCACGCCTGATCCGTCGCTACGCAGCAGATCAATGATCGCCGCGCCCAGAAATCCCGATCCGCCCGTAATGGCGACGACTGTCAAAGCGAAGACTTTAGAAGCTGGCTTCAGCGAGCGCTTTCGGCGCCGTCGCGTCGACCGGTTCGTCAAAGGCGCCTTCGAGATATTTTTCGCGCACTTTTGCCCTCGACAACTTGCCGGACGACGTCAGCACCATCGAGTGCGGCTTGGCGAGAACGATCTCCGCCGGCGCGCCGGCTGCGGTCTGTACGGTTCGCGCAACTTCGCGGGACAGCGCGTTGAGCGCGTCCGCATCAAGACCTCTGCGTTCGGCGACCACGACGATGCGTTCGCCGGAGCCGTCATCAACGGAAAATGCCGCAACGCCCCCCTGACGCACGCCGTCCACTTTTTCGACGGCCCACTCGATATCCTGGGGCCAAATGTTCCGTCCGTTGATGATGATCAGATCTTTGGCCCGGCCGGTGATGACGATCTGGCCGTCGAGGAAATAGCCCATATCGCCGGTGTCGAGCCAATCGCCGTCAAACATGGCGGCAGACGCTTCCGGGTCGCTGAAATACCCCGGCGTGATGCTGGGCCCACGGATGAAAATGCGCCCGACGGCGCGGTCCGCCGCTGTCTTGCCGTCCGCTCCCCTCACGTCGATTTCGTGGCCTGGAACGGCCCGGCCGCAAATGATAAAACCACGACGATGCTCGGGCGACGTCAGAGCCGACGCCGGTTGCGCGATCCCTGATCGGTTTAAGTGGCGCATATCGACGTTGTCGACGCCGATCGGATCGCCGACCTTGGGGAACGCAACGGCGAGCGTTGCTTCGGCCAGGCCGTAGCTGGGCAGGAAGGCCCGCGCGTCAAAACCCATTGGCGTAAACGCTTCTGCGAAAGCGGCGAGCGCTTCAGGCCGCACCATGTCCCCGCCTATCCCTGCTATCCGCAAGTGGGACAGCGCGATAGCGCCTTCCTCGGCTCGCGTGGCGCGACGGGCGCTCAATTCATAGCCAAAAGAAGGGCTGTAAGTGATGGTCGCCTTGTTTTCGGTGATGAGGCGCAGCCAGAGGAGCGGCCGACGCACGAAATCCGACGTCGATAGATAATCAACGCTGCGCTGGCCGTACATCGGCGCCAGTGAAAAGCCGATAAGGCCCATGTCGTGATAAAGGGGCAGCCAGCTCACGGCCCGGTCATCGCCCTTCAGGCTCATGCCATGGGCGGTGATGCTGTGAAGGTTGGCGTTGACCGAGCGCTGTGTGCCGATGACGCCTTTCGGCGCGCTGGTCGATCCAGATGAATATTGGATGTAACACGCCTCATCAGCCCCGAACGCTTTTGGCGCGCCAGTCGCCGGCAATGTGGCGACATCCGAAAAGTCCAGAACAATTATGTCGTCGAGGCCGGCGAGGGCTTCAGTCAGAAATGGACGCAGTGAGGATGGTCCAATCGCCGCTGAGGCCGTCGCGCGCGTAACCATGCGTCGAACCTGATCGAGATAGCCGTCTTTCCCCCCGAGATTGACAGGCAGAGGCAGGGGGGCCGGGATCATGCCAGCGTACTGGCAGGCGAAAAACACGACCAGAAAATCCGGGCTCGTTTCCGCGACGACCGCGATCCGAGAGCCGCGTTCAAATTTTCCAGCTAGTCGGATCGCAATGTCGCAAGCGCGCGTTCTCAGGTCGCCATAAGTCAACGAGCTGATAAGCGCGCCGCGAACATCATAGAAATTGTACCCAGTCGTGCCGAGCGCAGCGAAGTCTAGCGCGTCGGTTAGCGTCGCGAACAGCTCAAGCCGCGGCTCGGGAGCGACGGCATTGACGCTGGGCGTTGGCTTGATTGCCGAGAAAGCAGCTTCAGTCATCGATACTCCTTGCGCGTGACTGAGCGTGTACCGCTTGGCCCGGGCAGGCGCCCGGCGGTTCCCCTCGGAGGCAAAATAACCCCTTTGGTCCGATTGCTCGAAACTTTAATCATCGCGCCCCGCCGCACCGCTTGCCGTTCGGCGACCTGGTTCCGAACCGCCGCCCGAGCCCAAGTCGAATTTTCCCAGCTGCCGTCGCTGTGTCGAACCTCTTGACGGCGCTTGCCCGAACTCCAATTTCGACCCAAGTCGTATAGAACTCCAGAGATTGGGCGGATATCGTTCCCGCGGTCAACGGGCAAGAGGTTAGCGCCGTTGTGGCGCTCAACAATTCAGGCGCTGTGTTTCACCTCGGCGACGGTTCTCCCGCCAGAGGCGCTCTGGAAAAGCGGCGGGGAGGCGGCGCGCGCTCTGTCGCGGCGGCGGCGCCTTTCCCCTTGGTAGAACGGGGTGTATCTCGCAGCTTTACGAGAGCGGAGCCAGGTTCATGAAGCTTTTTATCGGCTACCAAGCGTGGAAGCGGGAAGAATACCTTCTCAATCGGATGTCCCTGCGCGATCTCGTGCGCGCTTACGCTACCTATCCGGGTATCCAAGTCTACATTGCCCTGTTGATTTTGGCTCTGGGCTACGCCCTGTTCGCCTCAGCCTCGCCCGTGCGCTTCGGCCTTGCCATCGCCGCCGGTGTCGCCATCTACCCGCTCGCCTGGTACCTGCTCCACCGTTTCGTCCTGCACGGATCGTGGATGTATAAATCTCCGGCGTTCGCCAAGTTGTGGAAACGCGTGCATTATGATCACCACCGATTTCCCAATGACCTGTCCGTGCTGTTTGGCGGGCTGCACACGACGTTGCCGACAATTCTCGTGCTGACGGCCCCTGTCGGCTGGGCGATCGAAGGCGCGGCCGGGGCCGCCGCCGCCGTTGCTTCGGCGTTGGCCATGACCTGTTTTTATGAGTTCATGCATTGTGGGCAGCATTTGGCATTCGAGCCAAAATCGCCGTTCTGGCAACGCATAAAAAAGTTGCATCTGGCGCACCATTTCCACAACGAGCACGGCAATTACGGGATCACCAACTTTTTCTGGGACCGGCTGCTGAAGACCCATTACGAGGAAGCCCATGCCGTACCACGCAGCCCGACAGCCCGAAATCTTGGTTACACAGCCGAAACGGCCGTCAAATACCCGTGGGTTAAAGAGTTAACGGACGCCGAAGCTGAAAGCTCCAAGAAATTCAGGAGTGAAACGGCCTGACTTGATCCTTAAGACAAGCCGTCGTCAGCGCTTCAACCAAAGCGCCCGCAAAACAAGTTTCGATTGATTTCCAGTCCGGCGTTTGTCAGCTTTCGCGCCGTCAGCAAGGCTGACGTGGCGAGCGTGCAATTGCTCGCCGTTTTCTTGTCCGCCGGATCGATCTGATCCTTGGCGATCCACGAAAGGATGACGGAAATGAGCTTGGCGCTTTGGCTCATCATTGCGGCGGGATTGCTCGCCCTTGTCTATGGCGTCTTCACGATCCAGTCCGTCATGGCGCTACCTGCCGGTTCGGCGCGAATGAAGGAAATCGCCGCAGCGATCCAGGAGGGCGCGGGCGCCTATCTAAAGCGCCAGTACACCACCATCGCCCTCGCCGGCATCCCGGTATTTGTCATCCTCGTTTTCGCCTTTGGCTTCGATCTTGTCCCTGCGGTTGGATTTGCGATCGGGGCGATATTATCCGGCGCCGCGGGCTTTATCGGCATGTTGGTTTCGGTGCGCGCCAATGTGCGCACGACGCAGGCCTCGACTGAAAGCCTTGCGAAAGGCCTCTCGGTTGCATTCCGAGCAGGAGCCGTGACCGGCATGCTCGTTGCCGGTTTGGCGCTCCTTGGGCTCGTCGGCTATTTTGCGGTTCTCACAGCAGGCCTCGGTTACGACGCCCAGAGCCGTTCGGTCGTCAACGGTCTTGTTGCGCTGTCGCTCGGCGCGTCGTTGATCTCGGTTTTCGCCCGGCTCGGCGGCGGCATCTTTACCAAAGGAGCGGACGTCGGGGGCGATCTTGTCGGCAAAGTTGAAGCCGGCATTCCCGAAGACGATCCGCGCAATCCCGCAACCATCGCAGACAATGTCGGCGATAACGTCGGCGATTGCGCTGGCATGGCGGCGGACCTGTTCGAAACTTACGTCGTCACCGTCGCGGCCACCATGGTGCTTGGCTCCATCCTTTTCGCCGCTTCGCCGGGCCCATTCATGCTCTATCCGCTCGCGATCGGCGGCGCCTGCATCATCACTTCGATCGCCGGCACATTCGCCGTCCGTCTTGGCAAGGGATCGACCAATATCATGGGCGCTCTCTACCAGGGGCTCATCACCACCGGGGCGCTATCGCTGGTCGCCGTCGCAATCGTGACGTTCCAGATCTTTGGCTTCTCCGAACCGATTGAAGGGGCCTCGTTTACAGGCCTCAGCCTTTTCCTGTGCGCCATCGCCGGTCTCGCCGTGACAGGGCTTATTGTCTGGATTACCGAATATTACACCGGGACCGGCTTTCGCCCCGTCAGATCGGTAGCTGCGGCCTCTGAGTCCGGACACGGAACGAACGTTATCCAGGGGCTTGCCGTTTCGATGGAAGCAACGGCCCTGCCGGCGCTTGTCATCGTCGTCGGTATCATCGTCACTTTCAATCTTGCCGGGCTTTATGGCATTGCAACGGCGGTGACGACCATGCTGGCGCTCGCAGGCATGATCGTCGCGCTCGATGCGTTTGGTCCCGTCACCGACAACGCAGGCGGTATTGCAGAAATGGCCGGTCTCGAAGGGGCGGTGCGGGAGACGACGGATGCGCTCGATGCTGTCGGCAACACCACGAAGGCGGTGACCAAGGGTTATGCAATCGGTTCGGCAGGCCTTGGCGCGCTTGTGCTGTTTGCGGCCTACACGGAAGACATCAAGCATTTCGTCGCCAATCCGGCTGAATATCCCTGGTTTGAAAACGTCGTCGTCGATTTCTCCCTTTCCAACCCTTACGTCATCGTCGGCCTGTTCATCGGGGGCCTGCTGCCTTTCCTGTTCGCAGGCATGGCGATGCAGTCGGTTGGTCGCGCCGCTTCCGCCGTTGTCGAGGAAGTGCGCCGTCAGTTTCGCGAAAAGCCCGGCATTATGGCGGGCACGGAAAAACCCGACTATGGCCGCGCCGTCGACATGCTGACGCGCGCCGCTATCCGCGAGATGGTCGCGCCATCGCTTTTGCCAATTTTGTCGCCGCTGGTGCTTTACTTCGCAATTGGCTTTGTCGCCGGGAAATCAGCGGCGCTCTCGTCGGTTGGCGCGATGCTGATCGGCGTTATCCTCACGGGTCTGTTCGTCGCGATTTCCATGACGTCGGGCGGCGGCGCCTGGGACAATGCGAAGAAATATATCGAAGAGGGTCACCATGGCGGCAAGGGCTCGCCCGCTCACAAGGCGGCAGTTACCGGCGATACGGTTGGCGATCCGTATAAAGACACCGCTGGCCCCGCCATCAACCCGATGATCAAGATTACGAATATCGTCGCGTTGCTATTGCTGGCGGTCCTCGCAGGGCTGAAATGACCGCTACCGTTCGCGCGCCGCTCGCGTGAGTCAACATATCCGGCGATCCAGCCAATTCGCCGCCATTATTTTTGATTGCGACGGCGTACTGGTCGATAGCGAAACCTTGTCGATCAAGGGCGAACGTGCGGCGCTGTCGGAAATGGGGCTTGACTATCCGCATGCGGAATACGCGCGGCGCTTCGTCGGCCTGCACGATGGCGCGTACTTTGACGAATTGCGCGCCGACTTTCGCGCGCGGCTTGCCTCCGAGCCGCCTGAGGATTTGGAGCCGCGCGTACTTGAAGGACGACGCCGCGAAGCGCATGCGCTGACGGCGATCAGCGGAGCGGACGCCTCAATGCGCGCGGCCCGGGCCCTTACGGGAAAAGTTGCCGTAGCGTCCTCCTCGCGAGCGCATTTCCTTGAAAGCAAACTGCGGCGCACCGGCTTGTGGCAACTCGCGGCGCCTCATGTCTATTCGGCGGACCTGGTGGCGCAGGGCAAACCAGCGCCAGATATATTCCTGTGGGCCGCCGAGCGCCTCGCCGTCTCGCCTCGGCGATGTCTCGTGCTGGAGGACAGTATCAACGGCGTCCATGCTGCGCGTGCTGCCGGCATGACGGTTTGGGGGTTCACGGGCGGCGGCCATTGCTTTTCGGGCTATGGCGATACGCTGGCAGCGGCGGGCGCGGCGCGCGTCGTCGCTTCTCACGCTGCGTTCGTTGCGTCGATTGACGATACGGCGCGTTCATAGGCATCTTCCGGCAATGATTTTTGCTTCAGACAATTGGACGGGGGCGGCCCCTCAGATCATGGATGCGCTGACGCGCGCCAATAACGGGGCTGCGCCCGCTTACGGCGCCGACGCGTTGACCCAGCGCGTTGAAGCGAAATTCTGCGAATTATTCGAGTGCGACGTGCGCGTGTTCTTCGTCGCCACGGGGGGCGCGGCGAACGGGCTCGCTCTATCCGTGCTCTCAAGGCCCTACGGCATGATCCTCTGCCACGAGGAAAGCCACATCCAGATGGACGAATGCGCCGGCCCGGAATTTTTCACCGGCGGCGCAAAGCTTCTGCCGCTGCGGGGCTGGGCGGCGAAACTGTCGCCTGAGATTGTGCGCGCGGGACTTGCGGGCTTTCCGGCGCGGCCTCCGCATGGCGCGCCGGCGGAAGTATTGTCGTTGACGCAAGCGACCGAATGCGGGGCTGTCTATTCGCCAGACGAGCTTGCCTCGTTGTGCGCCGTTGCGCACGGATTGGGGCTGAAGACCCACATGGACGGCGCGCGTTTCGCCAATGCCGTCGCAAGCCTCGGCTGCACGCCTGCGGAGGCGAGCTGGAAAGCTGGCGTCGACGTGCTGTGCTTCGGCGGCACGAAAAATGGCTGCGTCGCCGCGGAGGCGGTCGTCTTCTTCAATCCACCGCAGGCGGATGACTTCGTTTTCCGACGCAAACGGGCGGGGCACTTGTGGTCCAAGATGCGGTTCATTGCGGCCCAGTTCGACGCCTTTCTGGCTGACGGCCTGTGGCTGCAACTTGCCGCTCGAGCTAATGCGGCGGCGCGCCGCCTCGGCGACGGGTTGGCGCAAATGGAGGGCGTTCGCGTTTGGTATCCGGTCGAAGCGAACGAAGTGTTCGTCTCGTTCCCATCCGGCGTAGCGGACGCGCTTCTTGCAGAAGGCGCCGCGTTTTACCCTTGGGTGACGCCGGGCGACCCTGCTGAGGGACAGATGCGCCGGCTTATCTGCTCCTTTCAGACGACGGATGAAGCTGTCGATACGTTCCTCTCCAAAGTGGAGCGCCAGATCGAACGCCACGCCTGATCAAAACCGGTAAATGTCCTTTGCGACGCGGAACGTGTTGGCATAGGCGACAACGCTCGCCTCGATGGGGTCTGCATAGCCTCCGCCAATCGCGACGGACACCGGTATCCCGCGAGCCGCGCATGCGCTGAGGACGAACCGATCGCGCGCCATCAATCCTGCATGGGAGAGCGCCATACGCCCAAGACGGTCCTCGCGTAAGGGATCGACGCCCGCCTGATAAAGCACAAGCTCTGGCCGGAACGCCCATATGGCGGGAAGCGCATCGCTGAGCGCTCTCAAATACGCCCCATCCTCAACTCCATCGGGCAAGGCGACATCAAGGTCGGAGGTGTATTTGCGGAAGGGGAAATTTTTCTCCCCGTGCAGCGACATGACAAAAACGTCCGGGTTAGGCGCAAGCAGGGCGGCGTTGCCGTCGCCTTGATGCACGTCGAGGTCAATGATGGCGATGCGACGCACGGCGCCGGCAGCAAGCAGCGTCAACGCCGTGATGGCGAAATCGTTGTAGATGCAGTATCCCGCGCCGAAATCGCGGTGCGCGTGATGGGTCCCGCCGGCGAGCTGGCCGGAAAACCCCTCTCGTATCGCGGACTTCGCGGCGGCAAGCGCGCCACCAACGGTCGCC
>JBGTFV010000053.1:0-2040 GCA_041747095.1 Parvularculaceae bacterium | reverse complement strand
GGCGCCTTGTTCAGCGGCGGATCATCCGCTTCGCGCTTGACGCCGGCCGGCCCGACGAGGGGGTGGCGCTGGCGCGCCAACTCGCCATGACCACCTATCGCACCGCCGAGGAATGGGGAGAGCGTTTCGCAGCCGACGCCGGCGGGCTCGACGAGCTGGAGCGCTATCTCGACGCGCGGGGCGCAGACTACGCCGCGAAGGTATCCGCCGCCCGCTATCTGATGCTGTCCGGCGCAATCGACGCCCATCACGAGCAACCGGAAGACATCAAAACGCCGACGCTGCTGATTGCAACCGATACGGATCGCCTCGCGCCCCTTGCCGATATCGAGGAATGCCGCGACCGGCTCGGGGCGCCCGCGCGCCTTGAAATCATCCGCTCGATTTATGGCCATGACGCCTTTCTGAAGGAGGCGGCGCAGGTAAACGCCGCGCTCGCCCCGTTTCTTGAGGAGACTTTTCAATGACCGACGCTGCAACGACTTCGTTCCGTCCTGAGACGATTGCCGCATCTGCGGGCGTCGGGGCCTGCCGCGCCCATCGCGATGTGGCCCCGCCGCTGCACTTGTCGGTGAATTACGCCTGGGACGATCCGTGCGTAAAGCCGGCGTTCGATTATTCCCGCTCGGGCAATCCAACGCGGCGCCATCTTGAAGATGCGCTTGCCGAGCTTGAAGGCGGCGCGCGCGGCGTCGTCACCGCAACGGGCATGGCGGCGGTCGATCTGCCGCTTTGTCTTGTAAAGCCGGGCGAGCTTGTCATCGCCCCGCACGATTGTTACGGCGGCACGCACCGCTTGTTGTCGGCGCGCGCGCGCCAGGGGCACTTCGAAATCGCGTTCGTTGACCAGACTGACGCCGCCGCGCTCAATGCGGCGTTTGCGCGCAAACCCCGCCTCGTGCTGATCGAAACGCCGAGCAATCCGCTTCTTCGGGTTATCGACATCGCGGATGTTTCGGCGCGCGCCCGCGCCGTCGGCGCGATTGTTGTCGCTGACAACACGTTCCTGTCGCCCGCGCTGCAAAGGCCGCTCGACTTCGGTTGCGACATCGTCATCCATTCGACCACGAAATTTATCAATGGCCACAGCGACGTTGTCGGCGGCGCGGTGATCGCGCGCGAGGCGGGCCTCGGCGAAGAACTTGCCTGGTGGGCGAATTGCACGGGCGTCACCGGCGCGCCTTTTGACAGCTATCTGACGCTGCGCGGCCTCAGGACGCTATTTACACGGATTGAGCGCCAGCAAGCAACGGCGGCGGCGGTCATCGGTCGGCTCGTCAGCGATGATCGCATCGCAAAGATTTACTGGCCGGGACTGAAATCCCACGCCGGACATGCGCTCGCCGCGCGCCAACAGCGCGGTTTCGGACCGATGTTCAGCGTCGAGTTCGCCGCCAATGTCGATGCGGTCGAGCTGCTGCGCCGCCTACAGATATTCACGATCGCGGAATCGCTTGGCGGCTTTGAGAGCCTTGCTTGCACGCCGGCGACGATGACCCACGCGTCCATGCCGCCGGAAGCGCGCCACGCCGCCGGCATCGCCGATCGGCTCGTCCGGTTTTCGGTTGGCCTCGAACATGAAGCCGATCTGATTGCAGATCTATGCGCGGCGCTTGATGCGTCGACGTCCCAAACGGTCAGCGATACGGTCGCCGAGCCGCGCAAACTGGAAAGCCTGCTCGCATGCGCATAGAACGCGAGGCGGGCGCCGTCTCGTCTGACGCAAACGTTGCAGACGGGCGCACGCGCGGCGCGCCGCCGCTGATTGGGCACTCGATTGGTCACTCTAGGCTGAATTGCGTTGTCCTGAAGTTCGGATCGTCCGTTCTCGGAGGGGCGGAAGATCTGCGCGCCGTCGTTACCGAAATCTACCGGCATGTTCGCACGGGCCAGCATGTCGTCGCCGTCGTTTCGGCGTTTCTCGGCGAGACCGACCGTCTGATCGAGGAAGCCCGCCGCTTCGGCGCGTCGCCAGGTTCGGCCCACGCGCCCGGCCTGATTGCGCTGGGCGAGAAACGCGCGGCGGCCCTTCTTGCTATC